>JBFILW010000269.1:0-1537 GCA_041612005.1 Gemmatimonadota bacterium | reverse complement strand
GTGGAGCTCATCTCCGGGGGCAACTTGTTGCTGATGCTGCTGTTCACCGCCGTGTTGTGCCTGATCCTCGGCATGGGGCTGCCGACCACCGCCAACTATATCGTCGTCTCCGCCCTGATGGCGCCGGTGATCGTGACGCTCAGTGCCGAGCACGGCCTGGTCATCCCCCTCATCGCGGTGCACCTGTTCGTGTTCTACTTCGGCATCCTCGCCGACGACACCCCACCGGTCGGGCTCGCTGCGTTCGCGGCGGCCGCGATCGCCAAGAGCGATCCCATTCGCACCGGTATCCAGGGCTTCACCTACGACATCCGCACCGCGCTGCTGCCGTTCATCTTCATCTTCAATACCGAGCTGTTAATGATCGGCATCGAGAGCTGGTGGCATCTGCTGTTGACGGTGGCAAGCGCGGTGGTGGCGATGCTGGTATTCGCAGCCGCAACCCAGGGCTACTTCTTCAGCCGCAGCCGCTGGTGGGAAACCGCAGGTCTGCTGCTAGCCGCGTTCACGCTCTTTCGTCCCGGATACTGGGTCGACCAGCTGTTCCCCCCGTTGGGACAAATTTCCCCGACCGAGATCGTGGCGGCGGCGGAAAAAAAGCCCGATGAATCGAGCCTGCGGGTGATCTTCGAGGGACAAAACATCGACGGCGACCTGGTCACGGTGACCACCCAGCTTCCGCTCGGGCCCAAGGCGTCCGGCGAGGAGCGCCTCGAGCAGGCCGGTCTCGTCCTGCGCGAGGAGGACGGCAAGATGCTCGTCGACGACGTCGCGTGGGGCAGCTATGCCCAGGGTCAGGGCATCGATTGGGACTGGGAAGTGAAATCGGTGGAGGTCCCGCTCGATCAGCCCCAGAAGCAGTGGGTGTACATTCCAGCGCTGGCGCTCATCTTCGCCATCGCGACGCTGCAAAGGCGGCGGCGCCGCGAGTGATGATCCCGCAACCGCCCGGAATGCGTCGCATGTAGACCCGGGCGGGACATATAATGCGACCCGTCGAGACGACGACCAGCGTCGTCGCAAAATGGGAGAGGTGCATGTTCAAGAAAGTTCTCTATCCGGTGGACGTCCAAGAGGGTTACTTCTCGACGAAAGAGATAACGGGGATCTTGGAGCAGGTGCGGCAGTGGAAGGCCGAGCTCTATCTCGTCTACGTCATACCCGGCTTCAGCACCGCCCTGGTCGCCTCCTACTTCCCCCCCGATGCGGAGAAGAAGATGCTCGCGACGGCGGACAAGAACCTGAGCGAGTTCATCAAGGCCCACGTCCCGAAGGACATCAAGGTTCACCCCTACGTGCGCCAGGGCACCCCGTACCGCGAGATCCTGGAGATTGCCAGGGCCGAGGAGGTCGACCTCATCGTCATGCCGAGCCACGACCGCAAGGGCGCGGAGAAGTGGCTCCTCGGCTCCACCGCCGAGAAGGTGGTGACCCACTCTCACCGCTCGGTGCTGGTGCTGCGCCACTTGATGGAGGGTTGACCCGACTCCCGTCGTCGCGGGGCGCTCGGTTTTCCCCGCGGCCTCGGTTTACTCGG
>JBFILW010000268.1:0-1547 GCA_041612005.1 Gemmatimonadota bacterium | reverse complement strand
GCGGTAGTCGTAGCTGCCCTGGGCGATGGCCGCGGAGGGGAACTGGGCCATCGTCACCGAGATCTCGAGCACCATCGTCCACAGCCGGATGGCGTGCTCGTAGGCGTCCAGGTCGAACTCGCCGCTCTCTGGGTCGGTGAACGTGACCAGGTTGAGGCTGGCGAGGTTGCAGGCGGTGTCGTCCAAAAAAACGTACTCACTGCAGTTGCTGACAACACTCCCCGTAGCGATGTAGGAGTGGTTGATCGGCTCGGTCAGGTTGTACGTCGTCTCGATGCCGTCCTCCGACCGGGACTTCAGACGCACTGTGTGCTTGCTGCGATAGCGGCGCGTCTCGTGGAGCATCTGTTCGAGGATGTCGCCCTTGTGGCTGAGCAAGAAGTGAATCTCGGCCGAGAACCGCTCCAGATCTTTGCCCATAACGCGCAGGTCGTACATCTGCCGGACTGCGTACTCGCGATGCGTGCCGTCAGCAGTCGTGTACTCGAATGACTCGGTGCGGCTCGACCTCGTTGCGTAGATCGACCCATGGACGCCGTACGTGTCAAGGAGCTGCTGCACGTCTTGAAGCAGCTGCTCAGAGCTGCTCGCCAGCCCCACGTACCTCGTGGTCTTACCCCAGCTGACGCAGCCATCGGCGTCGTAGAGGCCCCGCAGGAACGCGGCCACGATCGGCTTGGGGGCCTCGAAGATGGACCAGGGAACCCGCTTGAGATGTGAGCGCTGAGATGAGACGCCGAGCGCCTGGAGATATCGCCGGATGGCGTGGCGGGTCACCCGGAGCTGGAAGGTCCCGTTCGCCATGCGCACCGGCTTGGGGCGGCGGCCACCGTTGAGTTCGGCGAGCAGCGCCTGGTGGATGATCATCACCGACTGCTGCTCGTCTTCGGTGCCGTAGACCGTCGTCGCCATCTTGTCCGTGAGGCAGCCGTCGCCGACGAGCCAGCCGAGGTAGTGAGCGAAGTCCTCGGTCCACTTCTCGGGAAGCTGGACCGCGTACTTCCGGCTCGACCATTGCTGGTAGTCGTTCGGGTCGGTCGAGACCGGGATCTCCCATGAAGCCATGCCGAAGTCGATCGGCTGGTCGAGCAGCCGGACGTCGTCGGCATGGGTCAGCTCATCGGCGCGCACCCAGCCGCGGTTGGCGGTGAAGAACCGATGGTTGGGCGTGCAGCGGACCACGCGACCGTCGGAGAACTCGAGGCGCACGATCTCGTTGACCCCGGTGACCATGAACTGCGTGGGCCTCGATGCCTGCACCGTCTCGGCCGGATCGTCCGGGTGGGTGGCGTCGTGGGTGTACACATCGAAGGTCTCCCCGTCGGCGCTGCGACGGACCAGCTGGCCGATCGGGATGAGGCCCTTGTCGGTCGCGATGCGGGTTTCTCCGGTGAAGCAGGGGTTGGTTGCCCGGATGCGGCCGCCGGCGGGGGAGGTGTGCCACTCGTCGATGGTGGTGTCGAACTGGACGCCGGGGTCGGCGCAGCGCCAGGCGGCGTCGGCGATCTGCCGCCACAGCTCGCGGGCCCGCACCTGCTTGACGACCT
>JBFILW010000267.1:0-1594 GCA_041612005.1 Gemmatimonadota bacterium | reverse complement strand
TCACTCGGCGAGGCGTCGAAACACGCCGCCGTATTGCGCGTGGGCCTCGGCAACCAGTTCCGCGAGCCGCCGCCTTCGCCTTGGATCGCGAAGCGGGGTAACGACGAGTACGTCGCCGTCAGTCGATAGCTCGAGCTCCGTTCCGCATCGATCTCCAGCGCCTCCAGCAGCGGCCGGTCGATCACCAGGGCGAGGCTGTTGCCCGAGCGCGTGAGTCTCTTCGTCATGTACGTACGATACGAAATATGCGTAAGGACGGCACCGCGCGCGCGTGGGGGAGCTGGGCGGGCGGCGCTGGCCGAGCAAAGACAAGCCCGCCCGAAACAGGCGGGCCGCGCCACGAAGCCCGGCTCGGGCGGGGACGGCGTTCCGAGTCGTGGTGGGGGTGGATCTCGGCGGGGTTGCAGAATTTGACATAATACATCTTATCGGACGTATCGATGTAGTACCCAGATAGAAATGTCCGGCTTCTCCAAAGTAGAAATGTCCGCTTTCTCCAGCCGCCCGCGGTATCCCCGCGGGCATGGAGATAGTGACCATGAGCTACGCGGAGCTGGATCGCGTGCGGGTGATCGAGAGGCGGCTGACGCAGCGGGAGGCTGGGCGGATTCTGGGTTTGACGAGCCGGCAGGTGCGCCGACTCCGCCGAGGCTACGAGCGGGACGGCGCCCGGGCCCTGGCGTCGAAGCATCGCGGGCGGCCCAGCAATCGGCGGCTGCCCGCCGCGCTGCGCCGGGAGGCCCTGGCCACCCTGCGCTGCCGCTACGAGGGCTTCGGCCCGACGCTGTCACTGCAGCTCCGTCAGCTTCTCGTGGGCCAGTGTCGGCGGGGCCCTGCCGCCTCGAGGTCGACCGGTGTTGGCGTTATAACGTCAAAGCGCTAACATGGGTCTCATGGGAGAACCGAAGCGAGCCACCGTCTACTTCGACGCGAAGATCCACCGAGCACTCCGACTGAAGGCAGCGGAAACCGACCGGTCCGTATCGGACCTGGTGAATGAAGCCGTGCGGGAGAGCCTTTCCGAGGACGCCGCGGATCTGGAGGCCTTCGAGGTGCGCTCGGGGGAGCGCAGGCAGAAGTTCGAGGACGTGGTAAAACAGTTGAAACGGCGTGGCGCGATATAGCGTCGAGATCCGAACGTCTGCGATCAAGGAACTCGAGGCGGTAGTTCCCAAGAGAGAACGGCAGCGGATTGCGCGAAGAATCGCGACGCTCGCCCTTGAACCACGGCCGCGAGGCTGCGAGAAGCTCGCCTCCGAGCAAGACCGCTACCGCGTACGCCAAGGTCGCTACCGGATCGTCTACGCGGTGGACGACGCTGCACGGCTCGTCGATGTCGTCAAAATCGGTCACCGCAGGGAAATCTACCGCTGAGCCGCCGCGAGCCAGCCTGGCTGGACTGCGAAACCCTGCCCCGCTGAGCCGGTCGACACCTTCTGTCAAGCGACGCCTAGTTTCACGACCTTAGGAGACACGGCGAATAAGACGCCCGGGATCACACAGTTCGGTCGTGCACTCGCCGAGCTCAGCATCGACATCCTCTGCGCCAGCACGCCGAGGCCAAGGGCCGCGTGGAGCGAGCGCATCTCACGCT
>JBFILW010000266.1:0-1668 GCA_041612005.1 Gemmatimonadota bacterium | reverse complement strand
GGAGGGCTCTGGCCTACGAGGACCAGTGCCGACGGCACGGGGGCCTGCCGTCCGCCACGCGGCGGGCGCTGCGACAGATTGCCGAGGGCAAATCGGTCACCGACAGCGTGCGCCTGATTGCCCGGCCCGGGGCACACCTCGTCCGCGAGTGGAACGGCCGGACCTACCAGGTCGAGGTCCGGAAGGACGGTTACAGCATGGACGGACGAACCTGGCCGTCGCTCTCTGCCATCGCCAAACACATCACGGGAACGACGTGGTCCGGACCGAGGTTCTTCGGATTGGTCGACAGGGCAGGGTGTAGATCATGAAGACGACCCGCTGCGCCATCTATACACGGAAGAGTTCCGAGGATGGCCTCGAACAGGAGTTCAACTCGCTTCATGCCCAGCGGGAGTCCTGCGCGGCCTACATTTCCAGCCAGAAGCACGAAGGCTGGGTGCTGCTCTCAGAGCAGTATGATGATGGTGGTCTCTCCGGCGGGAGCCTCGACCGACCCGCGCTGCAGCGCCTGCTCGACGATGTTCATGCGGGCGGGGTCGACCAGATCGTCGTCTACAAGATCGACCGGCTGACCCGGTCGCTCGCGGACTTCGCGAAGATCGTCGATGTGCTGGATGTGGCCGGAGCGTCATTTGTCTCTGTGACCCAGTCGTTCAATACCGCAACCAGCATGGGGCGGCTGACGCTCAACATGCTCCTGTCGTTTGCACAATTCGAACGGGAGGTCACTGCCGAGCGGATCCGGGACAAGATCGCGGCGTCGAAGCGCAAGGGGCTGTGGATGGGCGGGCAGGTGCCGCTAGGCTACGACCCGGACGGCCGCACTCTGAAGATCAACGAGGCGGAAGCAGAGACGGTCCGGACGCTCTACGACCTCTACGAGCGCCTTGGTGCGATCCGTGAGGTGAAGGAAGAAGCGGAACGCCTTGGATTGCGCAGTCGCAGGCGTGAAGTCGGCAACGGCAGAGTCACTGGCGGCATCCACTTCAACCGGGGCCACATCTACCACGTCCTGACGAACCCGATCTATGCCGGGCGCATCCGGCATCGGGACAAGGTGCATGATGGTCAGCACCCGGCTCTGATCGATCCGGAGCGGTGGAACAGGATCCAGCAACAGCTGCAGGACGGCGCCACCCGGCAGCGGGGCAAGGTTGCGGCCAGGCGCCGATCGCTGCTTTGCGGGAAGCTCGTCGACGAGACCGGCGATCGCCTGACGTCGACGCACGCGAAGACACGCAACGGTACGCGTCTCCGCTACTACATCTCCCACCGGCTGGTGGCCCGAAGCGGGGAGAAGCATCCCGGAGCCTGGCGCCTCCCGGCAGAGGAACTGGAGACCCGGATCGCCGATCTGGTCCGCGCGACGCTGTTCCGTCCAGGCTTCGTTGCATCACTGCCGGCTGGCGCGGCGGCCGATGTGATCGCGAAGGCATCTTCCAATCTCTCGGCTCTGACTGAGGAAGTCTCAGCTGACGACCTCTTGAATCTCGTCGAGCGGATCGATATCGCGCCGGGGACACTGACGCTGAGACTCAGTGCAGAATCTATTGCCGAGCGGCTTTCGATCGAACGGGACCTCGTGGATGCCGATGCGCTCATCTCCAGCCATCCCTTCCAACGTCGCAAGCGCGGGGTCGAGACGAAGATCGTTTTAGCCGATGC
>JBFILW010000265.1:0-1717 GCA_041612005.1 Gemmatimonadota bacterium | reverse complement strand
GTCTTCAACACGCCGGAAGAAGCCGTGTTGATCTTTGGGCTCCGCGGCAACGCGTTTCGTTCCGGGGACCGCGGCGAGAGCTGGCAGCGGATCGAGACCGGGGTGCCGGTCTCGGTGACGGCAGGGACCGTGTTGGCCGACGGCACTGTGGTGCTGACGACCCAGGCCGGTGTGGTGCTGGCGAGTCGTGACCAGGGGAAGAGCTTTGCGCCGATCCCGCTCGAGGCGCCGTCCCCATTTGCAGATCTCACCCAGGCCGCCGACGGCAGTCTCGTGCTGGTGGGCCTGCGTGGGGTGACCCGCGTGGCGAACCCGATACCTGCGGAGGCGGGAGGAAGAGAGTGAAACCCAACGACACCGAGCGAAACCTCGCGGAGGGGCAGCGCCTGGAGGACTTCGACCGGCAGTCGGGCTCGCTGCTGGAACGGCTTGTGTTCAATGGTCGCCCGCTGATCGTCGGCGTCTGTGTGCTGGTAACGGTTGTGCTGGGCTACCAGGCCACCAAGCTCCGGTTGAACGCGGGCTTCGAGAAGATGATCCCCACCCGACACCCCTATATCGTCAACTACCTGAAAAACCGCGACGAGCTCGTGGGACTGGGAAACGCCATCCGCATCGCGGTGGAGACGACCGAGGGCACGATCTTCGACGCGGCCTACCTGGAGACGCTGCAGAAGATCAACGACGAGGTGTTTTTTATCCCTGGGGTAGATCGGCCGGCAATGAAGTCATTGTGGACCCCGGCCACCCGCTGGGCCGCTGTCACCGAGGATGGGCTCGAAGGCGGACCGGTGATGCCGGATAACTACGACGGCTCCCCGGAGAGTCTTGCAGAGGTGCGTCTCAACGTCGAGCGCTCCGGGGAGATCGGCCAGCTGGTGGCGGCCAACTACCGCTCCAGCGTGATCTTCGTCCCCTTGCTGGACACCGACCCCGAAACCGGCGCGCCGCTCGACTACAGCGCCTTCTCCGACCAGCTCGAAGCACTGCGCGACAAGTACCAGACCGACTCTCTCAAACTGCACATCACCGGGTTTGCCAAGATCGTCGGCGACTTGATCGAAGGACTCCAGCAGGTACTGATGTTCTTCGCTGTGGCGGTGGGCATCGCAGCACTCATCCTCTACGGCTACACGCGTTGCCTGCGATGTACGGGGTTGGTGGTCGTGTGCTCGCTGGTCGCGGTGGTCTGGCAGCTGGGCTTGTTGCCGACCCTGGGCTACGAGCTCGACCCCTACTCGATCCTGGTGCCCTTTCTCGTCTTCTCCATCGGCATGAGTCACGGCGCTCAGAAGATGCGGGGAATCCTGTTCGACGTCGGGCTTGGCGCCCACAAGTTGGTGGCCGCACGACTCACCTTTCGTCGGTTGTTCCTGCCTGGCGTGACTGCGCTGCTAAGCGACGCGGTCGGGTTTGCGGTGCTGATGATCATCCAGATCCAGGTCATCCGCGACCTGGCCATTGCGGCGAGCATCGGGGTGGCGGTGCTGATCTTCACCAACCTGGCGCTGCTGCCCCTGTTGTTGAGCTACACCGGCGTTTGCCCCCACGCCGCCAGGCGCGCGGCGCGCCAGAAGGAGGTCGAAAGTCGTGAGGAGCACCCGGTATGGCGCTTCCTGGATCTCTTCACCACCCGCAACTGGGCAGCGGGGGCGGTGGTGACCTGTGCCCTGCTGGGGGTGGTGGGGGTCGGCGTCAGCCAGCACCTGCGCATCGG
>JBFILW010000264.1:0-1876 GCA_041612005.1 Gemmatimonadota bacterium | reverse complement strand
CCGAACGCCGCGACCGGGACCTCGGCCGGCCGCCTGCTGACTCGCCTGCACGGGCGTGGAGCACTCCGGTAGCTGGTCGGGCGCGTAAACCGGCACTTCGGATTTCAGCGGGGGTGGTGGCTGAGGGGTGAGGGTCCGCGGGGCGCGAGACAGGGGCTCACAGAATCGGTGCTGTCTAGACGCCGATCCGGGGAGCCCCTGTGGAGACCAACCCTACGCGCATGTGCGAGCTGCTGGTGGGCTTGCCCGAGGTGAACGTGTTGGGGGTGATCGACGAACCGGGCGAGCCGCTGGTGGTAGCGGTCGAGACCCGTGGCGTGATCCCGTCGTGTGAGGGGTGTGGAGCTCGAGCGGATCTGAAGGACCGCGACCCGGTGGATCATGTGGATCTGGCGAGCTTCGGCCGGCCAGCGCGGCTGCGGTGGGTCAAGCGGCGCTGGCGCTGCTGCAACAGCGACTGCAGTGCTGGTTCGTGGACCGAGACCAACGACGAGCTCGCCATCGTCGATCGTCGGGTGACGACGCGAGCGGCGCGGTGGATGACTCGACAAGTCGGTGACCATGGCCGCACCGTCGACGAGGTGGCGGGTGACCTCGGCTGTGATTGGCACACCGTCAACGACACTGTCATCGAGTGGGGCGAAGCCCTCCTTGCCGCGGACGCGGACCGCATCGACGCCGTCGAGGGCCTCGGACTGGACGAGACCCTGTTCAACCGGACCGGCCGGTGGCGGACCCAGGCGTGGTGCACCTCGATCGTCGATGTCCGCCGCGGTCAGCTCCTTGATGTGGTTGCTGGCCGCTCGGCGGCTGGACCGGCGGCGTGGCTCGCGGATCGCCCGGCTGAGTGGCTCAGCGCCATTGAATTCGGGGTCTTGGACCCTTCGGGGCCCTATCGGGCCACCTTCGACACGATGCTGCCGCACGCGCACCAGGTCGCCGATCCGTTCCATCTGGTGCGCCTGGCCAACCAGCGCATCGACGAGGTCCGCCGCCGCGTCCAGAACCAGACCCTGGGCCATCGAGGCCACAAGCACGATCCCCTGTATCGGTGTCGGCGGCTGTTGACCAAAGCTGATGAGCGCCTCGACGACAAGGGACGATCGAAGCTGCTCGGGCTGCTCAATGCTGGCGACCCCCAGGGCGAGGTGCGCACCGCCTGGCATGCCAAAGAAGTGGTGCGCTCGATCTACGACATCGACGATCACAGCCTCGCAGTCGAGTTCGTGGACCGCCTCGCCAGCGATCTTCAAGACGACGACTGCCCGGCTGAGGTGCGTCAGCTCGGCCGAACGCTGAAGCGGTGGCACACCCAGATCACGAACTGGCACCGAGCTCACCTGTCGAACGGTCCGACCGAAGCAATCAACAACCTGGTGAAGCGCATCAAGCGGATCGGGTTCGGGTTCCGCCGGTTCCGCAACTACCGGATCCGTGCCCTGCTCTACGCCGGCAAGCCGAACTGGTCGCTACTCGACACCCTCACCCCCGCCAGAATCCGATGAGCCCGATTGCCTTCATCATTGCTGATCTCTCGAACACGCAAAGGTTGCATGGCCGAATCAAAACAGACCCGACCACTCAGGTGGTGGACGCGCCACCCCAAACGTTGCCGGTCACGGCACTAGCCCCAGTTGTGCGTCTGAGCTCGAGCAGGTCTCGGACTGCCTGGACGATGACGTCTCATCCCATCTGGCATCCCATCTACTGCACGGACCGGGGCGCTCTGGGGCACTCTCGACGGACGGAAAGGCCCGGAACATCAGGCATTGGACGCTTCTCGTGGTCTTCACACGGCAGAGGTCGTGAGTTCAAGTCTCGCATCGCCCACCACGGACCTGCTGGTCAGGCGTCCTTTATTGAATCGGGGGCTGCT
>JBFILW010000263.1:0-1964 GCA_041612005.1 Gemmatimonadota bacterium | reverse complement strand
TCTATATCGGTCGTGCACTCAGCGGGTCGAGCGCTCCTTCCAGAAGGCCTCAAAACGCGCGTCGAGCTCTTTGCGGTCACGCTCCATTTCGCGCTCGAACGCCGATCGCGCCTTTTCCACCGCCTCCCGCAACCATCGACTCGTCAGAGTCGGGTGCTTCGCCGCCTCGCTGCCACCGTTCTCGGCGTGTGCGCCATTGCCGTTCCCCATGCCATCCGTCATCACTCACCCCCTGGCGATCTTACCCGGCCGTGACGGCCGTTTGGAACCTGGATCGCGTTCCCCTCCCATCCACGCACCACATTACTACACAGTCGCCGTCAACACGATCCCATCGCCCGACGAGACTACATCAGACCAGTTATGCACGGTGCTCTTCCGGTATTCCACAACCGATCCCCGGTTTTCCACTGGAATCCACGGCGAGCAGCCTTGTTATCCACAACAACCCCAACATGTTGTGGCTCTTACAAGCTAACTCCACTAGATATGGGGGTCAAGCCTGGAGGGAGGCCTAGAGCTGGAAGGTCGTGACGATACGCTTCTCGGTCTCGCCCTCGATCTCGGCCTGTACCTCCAGGTAGGCCTCGAGGCCCGAGCCGGCCAGCTTTCGGCGCAGGAGCTGGTCCACCTGGAAGACACCCGCCGAGTTGGTCATCTCCACCCGGATTCGCACGGGTGTCGATTCGCCGCGCTCGATGTGTACTTCCTCGACGGCCGCTGCGGACACGGAGTGAATGCTCATCGAGCCGGCCCGGAACGGAATGCGAGAGCGGCCTTTGGCCATGTCGAGTGCGTCGGCTACCCGCAGAACGCCCGCCTCCAAGGTCAGCGGCTTGCCACCGGAGCGGTGCGCGATGATCGCGTGCAGTACTTCTGAACGGACGATCGTGTCGATCAGGGGCGGGTAGAGTCCATCCAGCAGCGTCCGTATCCTGGGCTCGGCCAGGTGGAGCGAGAACTCCTCGTGCCCGTCCCGGTGGATCGAGATCCCGATGTCGTGGAGGAGGGCGGCGAGTGTGACAACGACCTCGGCGTCCTCCGGCTCGAGTCCGTAGTTGGACACGATACCAGGGGTCACGCCTCCGTCGACCAGGAGGCGCAGAAGACGCAGAGAGGAGTTGGCCACGATGTGCACGTGCACCGGACCGTGGTCGGACATTCCGAGACGGTCGACGGCGTTGACATTTGCCGCCACCCAGAGCGCATACAGGTCGTCGTCCGCGTTCACGGCGTCGATCAGCGCCGTGAGCTTGGTGTTGTGGCGCGCCGGCAGCCGAACCTGACGGCGGTGCTTGAGTCGCTCGGCCAACGTCAGCGGCGAACCGGCACCGGCTTCATGTGTGCTGTCCCCGCTCATCACCATGTTTGATTGCACCTGAGACACAGGAGCCCGGCCGAACTTCGACCGGGCTCCGAGCCCTTAGCGGACGTTGGGTGCGGCGTGCTCAGCCGCACTCGCTGTAGCCGCAAGCGTGGCACTTCTGACAACCCTCCGCGAACTCCAGACCGCTGCCGCAGTCCGGACACGTACCGATGAAGGTGCGGGCGGTCTGCTCATAGAGCCGCGTGAGGAGAGGCCGGTTTGCGGTCTGCGCGCCGCCATTTGTCTTCTTGGCCGTGCCTGGCTCCTCGATCGGCAGCGACTGCTGAATCCCCTCTTTCTCCTCCAGGTAGCGCTCGAGCACCTGGGCAATCGCATCCGGGCTCGAGAGCACCTTGCTGTCACCGAAGCCCACGGCCCGGTCGGACGAGATGCCGCGCAGCTGACGATGGATGTCGCGCATCGAGACGCCCGAACGCAGGGCGAGACTGATGAGCCGGCCGATCGCTTCGGCATCCGCCATCGCCGCACCACCCGCCTTCCCAAGTGCCACGAATACCTCGAACGGCCGGCCCTTTTCGTCTTCGTTGATGGTCACGTACATCGTTCCGAGCGGAGAGCTGATCTGCCGCGTGACGCC
>JBFILW010000262.1:0-2286 GCA_041612005.1 Gemmatimonadota bacterium | reverse complement strand
CTGACAGACCTCGAGGGCCTGCTGTCCGTCTTCGGCTTCATCGATGTCGAAATTGAGACCCTCAAGGATCTTGCGCGCGACCATACGCACGACTTTTGAATCGTCTACGATCAGGCAGGATTTCATCTTGCAACTCCGTAATGCTACGCTTCACCGACGGTGGACCGAGCTGACCACCAGTTACACTCCCCACGCCCCTACAGGGACCTCAGGCAACCTGACCGCGCCGATAGTGGAGCAGACGGTTCACGTCGAGCACCACCAGCAAGCGATCGTCCAGGCGATAGATACCGTTGGAATACTCCCGGAAACCCGCATCCAGAGTGGGAGGGTTTCTCTCGAAATCGCTGTTCTTGAGCTCCAGCACCTCACCGACCGAGTCCACCATGAGGCTGTAGAGCTCACCTTCGTGCTCGGCCACGATGCTCATGTGATTGTTCCTGTTGCTCGGCGGCAGGCCGAGCCGCAGGCGAACATCCAATGCGGTGACGATGCGCCCGCGCAGGTTCAACGACCCGGCGATCTCCGGGGGCGCCAGGGGAACCGGCGTTATGCGGTGGGCGCTCAAAATGTCCTGCACGCTCAGCACGGGCAGACCGAAGAGCTGACCGGCGATCGTGAAGGTCACGAAATCCTCGGTCTCGGAGTAGCTCTCGCCGTTCCGGGAGGATTTGCCGTCGAGGTGATTGCTCATGCCGCGTGTCCTCGCGACTCCGACAGGGTATCGTGAAGGGTGATGAGGAGCGCATCACGGTCGGTCTTGGCGACGTAATCCGTGAAGCCCGCCGAGCGCCCGCGCGCCACGTCCCTGGGGGTCGAATAGGCGGACAAAGCCACCAGCGGCACGCCCGACCAGCGGGTGTCGTTGCGGACCTTTTCGGCGAACTCGAAGCCGTTCATGCCCGGCATCTGAATATCGGAGACGATGACGTCGAAGTCCTCGCCGTTGGCGCAGAGCTCCAGCGCCTCGTCTGCCGACTCGACGCAGGTCACGTCGTAGCCGGCGACCTGCAGCAGGGGTTGCAGCAGGTTGCGATAGAAGGGGCTGTCGTCCACCAGCAGCAGACGGTTGGCCTCGCCGATGTCGCTGAGGCCGGCCTCGCCCGAGAACCAGTCCTGATAGGCCTCGGTCAGAAAATGGCTGACGTCGATGACGTCCGTCGCCTTGCCGCCTATGATGGCGGTGCCGACGTATCCCGAGCGGTCGCTGGAAAGCTCCACCGACATGGCGTCTTCCACGATGTCGACGATCTCGTCCACCACCAGTCCCATGGTGCGCTCGCGCTCGGAGAACACCAGCACCGGCTGGCGACCTTCGCTGGCGAATTGCTCGGTCTGCGATTTCATGCTCACCAGCGGCATGAGTTGGCCGCGGTATTGCACGACGTACTGACCGTTGGAGAACTCGACCCGCGCGAGATCGATGTCTTCGAGGCGCGCCACCAGGGCCAGAGGCACGGCCTTGGGCGTGTCGTCGACGGCGCGGAAGATCAACATCGTGATATTGTCGTCGGCGCGCACGGCGCGTTTCTCGTCCTGCGCGCTGACGGCGTCCTCGGTGACCGCGACTTCGCCTGTGGCGGCGGCGATACCGTTGGGATCCAAGATCATCACCACGCTGCCGTCGCCGAGGATGGTGTTACCAGAGAACAGCTGCAGGTGGCGGAGAATGGGGGCCACCGGCTTGACGACGATCTCCTCGGTATCGAAGACGCGGTCGACGATGATCCCCGTGGAGTAGATGCCGATCTGGGTGACGACGATGAAGAGCTCCTGTTCGTCGTCCACCCTGTCGCTCTTCGCCGGGGCGGGCTCGCCAACGCGGCTGGCAAACGCCGGCGCGTCGGCGGAGTCGTCGAGGCTTTCCGCGGGGCCTTCAGCGTCCCCCGCTTTGGGGTCCTCCGCCGGGTCCAGCTTCAGAAGCTCTCGGAGATGGACCAGCGGCAGCAAGCGGTTGCGCAGACGCAGCACCGGCGTGCCGTTGATCCGCTCGATGGTGTGCTCGGTGTGGGCCGAGGCACGCACCAGTTCGACCACCGAGAGCTGCGGGATGGCGAAGCGCTCGCTGCCGCTCTCGACGATCAAGGCGGATACGATGGCCAGGGTCAGCGGAATCTTGATGACGAACTTGGTGCCGCGGCCCTCGACCGAGGTCAGCTCGATCGTCCCGCCGATCTTCTCGATGTTGGTCCGCACCACGTCCATGCCGACCCCGCGGCCGGAGACCGACGTCACCTCGCTGGCGGTCGTGAAGCCGGGTTTGAAGATGAACTGTTGGAGCTGCTG
>JBFILW010000261.1:0-2405 GCA_041612005.1 Gemmatimonadota bacterium | reverse complement strand
TGCGCGACGAACGCTGAACTGTCCGCACGGTGGACGGCCGTTGGCTCGACGAAGAAGATCGCCTGTTCGGATTCGACCGGGCCCCCGGCTGTGCCGACCGGCAGGCCAAACGCGAGTCCCACGGCGGCCGGTGCGTTCCGAAGCGGCGGGGGCGGGATCGTGCGGGTGAACGGACCGAGGATTCTCGTCGTCAAGTTGCGGCGACTGGCGGCCGCGGTCAGCGAAGCGCCCTCGGCGATGTCACCGGAGATCTCGCGCGCGAGGACCCGTGCCCGGTCCCACTGCTTGGCCTTGGTAGCAGCTTGTCGCACCTGCGCGCGAATCTGCGACAGCGGAGGGACACCTTCCTGCTGAAGACTGTCGAGCCGGAAGAGGTAGTACGCCTCGGCGGTTTCCATGACCTCCGAGAGCTCACCCGGCTCGGCCCCGAATGCCCAGATGGTGGCATCGGGAACGAGCGCCGGGCCGAGGCGGGCGGGTTGGCCCTCCACGATGGGGCCGGCGTGCAGCACCGTGAGCTCCATTGCTGCGGCCGCCGCGTCCAGCGCCTGCGGATCACTCTGGCTCGCGGCCAACAGATCGAGCGAATCGGCCCGTGAGTCGACCTCATCGAGGCGCTCGTCGCGCAACTCGACGGGAATCAGTATGTGACGGGCGTGGTAGCTATCGGCGGACTTGGATTCCAGCTTGATGACGTGATAGCCGAAGGGTGACAGAACCGGCTCGGAGATCTGGCCCGGGCGTAGGGCGAGGGCGGCCTCCTCGAAGGCACGCACGAAATCGCCGCGCTTCGCCTCCCCGAGGTCACCACCGTTGGCGCGACTCACCGAATCCGCCGATTCCCGTTCGGCGAGCACCGCGAAGTCACCGCCGTCCCGAATCTCCTGGAAGAGTCCAGCGGCTCGCTCGAGGGCGGCCGCCGAATCGGCTGCATCCGGGACTCGCGAGATCGTCACGTAGCTCAGGTATGCGCGGGCCGGCTCGGTGAAGTCCGTGAGGTGAGCCTGGTAATACGCCTCGGCCTCCTGGTCGGTGACGGCAACAGCGGAATCGGGCACGACGAGTTGGGGGAGCAGCGTCAACAGCCGAACAGTGACCGAGTCGTGCCGGTCTCGATAGACGCGCCACACCTTCGCATCCGACACGTACACGTCGGACGTGACACGATCGAGCAGTTTGAGCCTGGGGATCTCTTCCCGGTAGCGACCCTCGATGGCCAGAGCGAAATTCGGGTCGACGCCGGAGCGCAGGTATCGTTGGTATTTCTCGAGGTCAAACTGACTGTCGGTCTGGAACTCGGGAATTTGGCGGATCTCTGCGGGCGGCGCGTTCAGCATCGCCTGTCTGATCTCGTCGTCGCTTACCGCGATGCCGCGGCGACGGTACTCCTGGGAGAGCAACGCCATCTGCACGAGCTGCTCCATCACGGCATCTTCCAGCGCTCGCTGCTCCTCCAACGTCACGGGTACCGAACCGCTCTGCAGGCGCTGTTGTTCCTGAGCGTTGCGGAGGGCCTGGTAGTACGTCTGGAGATCGATCTTTTGGCCGTTGACCCGCGCGACCTCGTCGCCGACGCTGCCGCCTCCTCGACCGGTGACATCCATTCCGACCTCGAAGACCATCCAGGCCACGAAGCTCACGGCCACGATGACCATGATCCAGGGCGCGATGCCGCGCATGAGTCTCATCATAGCTGAGCCACCTTCCGATCCCGTGTAAGGCCGCTAAGTCTAAGTGTGACAAGGAGAAATCTCAAGACTCGCAGCCCGAAGTGTGTTGCGATTGGACACAACGAACGCTAAGTTGATGTGCTACAGATGACTAGGCGACAATTCGAGTCATCTCCGACGTCGACGGCCTTCGCCGATCCGGTCCCGAGCCGCCGGACGCGGAGGCCAGCCAGGTGAGAGCGGCGGATGTGCTGCACACCTTCACCTCGTAGCCAAGACGCGCGCTGCTAGCCGCGCCCCTGCGACGAATGGCCTATCAGAGCGAGATCGAAAAGCTCGAGCAGCGTTTTCGCGAGAAGCCGGAGCAATGGTTCGCCGCGCTGGCCGACGCATACCGAAAGGCCGGGGAGGTGGAACGGGCACTGGACGTCGTGCGCGCCGGCCTGGAAAAACGCCCCAACTACACCAGCGGTCACATCGTGCTCGGCCGGTGTCTTCTCGACCAGGACAACGATGGTGAAGCAGCAAAGGCCTTCGAGCGTGTGCTGGAGCTGGACGCTGAGAACATCATAGCGCTCAAATCCCTGAGCGAGATCGCCGAGCGCCAGGGGAATGGTTGGGGGGCCCGCCGGTGGCTCGATCGCCTCCTCGAAGTCGACCCGATGAATGACGAAGCGCGGGCCGCCCTCGAGGCGCTCGCTATCGGGGGAGAGCCCGCGGAGCTTGGCGTACCAG
>JBFILW010000260.1:0-2529 GCA_041612005.1 Gemmatimonadota bacterium | reverse complement strand
GCCGGCCTGGGCGCGGCGGACGAGCTCGACCGACTGGGTGGCGTCCTGCGGGTCTTCCCGGGTCACGGCGCTTCTCTTTCTACCCGAAAGTCCGGGAAAGTCCGTGCGATGGCCCTCCCCGCGGGCCTGGCTGGTCATGGACACCCTGCGCGACGAAGGACCGGAGCGGGATATCCGGGTGCGGGAGGATCATCCCGGGCACCCGCGACTCCTGGTCACCGTAAAGGAGAAGGTCGAGGTCGATTGTGCGCGGGGCGTGTCGGTCCGGGGACGGGCGGCGGCCGCAACTCGTCTCCACATTCCCCAGCAAAATCGACAGGTTCTGCGCAGAGAGTGATGTCCGAACCGCAATGACACCGTTGTAGAAATCCGCGGTGTCGGGTGCGCCGACCGGGAGGGTGCGGTAGAAAGTCGAGATACCCGTGAGCCTGGTGTCGGGCGTCCCGTCCAGCGCCAGCAAGGCCGCCGGAATGTGGACCTCGGGCTCGATGTTCGAGCCGACGCCAACGTAGCAGCGAACCTCCTCGATCAACCGCGGCCCCGCTCGATCGTAACTCCCACACTGCTGGCGAAACGAACCGCGCCCGGCTTTTCGACTCGGACGCGTGTGGCTTCGACACGATCGTCCATCAAGCTGAGCCGGGCGATCTCCTCCGCCAGCGCTTCAACGAGCTTGTACTTCGATGCCTCCGCCATCGCGATCACGCTCTTTGCCAGAGCACGGTAGTCCACTGTGTCGCGGAACTCGTCGCTTGCTCCAGCTTTTGCGGTGTCGACGTCCAGCTCGATGTTGATCAGGACGTCCTGGCGCGCCTTACGCTCCCAGTCGTGGACTCCAATGATGCAGCGGACCAGCAGGTCGTCGATGAAGATCGTGTCGCTCATGTCGTTGCGCGCTCCGGGGCGAGGTTTTGCCCGCCGTCAACGAAAATCGTCTCGCCGGTCACGTAGTCCGACCTCATCAGATATACGACGGCGCCGGCGATATCGGCCGCGCTCCCCGGTCTTGCCAGCGGTACAGCGCGGGCTCGTTCTTCCAGGTACGCTCGGTCCTGACCGGGCGGGGGGAGAATGTAACCCGGCGCAACGGCGTTGACTCGCAGCTCGGGGGCGTACTCGATGGCGGTCATGCGGGTGAGGTCAGCCAGCATCCGCTTGCTGAGGTGGTAACCAGCGTGGGCCGGATCGCCACCCACGATCCGCGTGTCGAGCAGGTTGACCACGGCGCCGCCTCCCCGCGCCGCCAGCGACCTGGTGAGCGCGAAGGGCGCCCACGAGTTGAGGGCCAGGATGTCGGTCAGAGCATCGAAGCGAAGCTCATCGAGGCGGCCGGAGGGAAACCGGGATGCGCTGTTGACCAGCATGTCGATCGCACCGGCCGACTCCCAGGCCCTGTCGATCAGAGCCTCCGCCGCATCGGGGTCGGACAGGTCCGCCTGGATGACGTCGGCCGCGACTCCCCGCTCCTCGATCTCCGCGGCCGCTTCCTCCGCCTCATCGCGAGACCTGCGGTAGTGGATGACGACAGATGCACCTGCGTCCGCCAGCTCGGTGGCGATCGCCCGGCCCAGACGCAGCGCGCCCCCGGTAATCAGTGCCCGTCGGCCCGCCAGGGGCCTCGAATCCGTGATCCTGTCCCTCCTCGTTGTGGCCGGTTTCGTCGCGGCCAAACTCCCGGCCTGCCCCGGGAGGCGCAAGCGCCGAACGGATTGCCGCACACGGCCGAAGGCGAAAGTTTGTCAGATAGACTGCGAAAGGAGACCCCCTCATGGCGCACACTTACGAAGAGCTGAAGAAGCAGACCGTCGGGCAATTGCGCGATCTGGCCGAGACCCTCGGCGACCATGACGAGCTGCACGGCTTCCGGACCATGCACAAGGAGGAACTGCTCCCGGCACTCTGCCACGCACTCGGGATCGAGGACCACGAGCATCACGAGGTGGTGGGAATCGACAAGTATGCGATCAAGGGAGAGATCCGCATGTTGAAGGAGGCGCGCGACACTGCGCTCGAAGCGCGGAACCTCGATGAGTATCGGGCCGCGATCAAGAAGATCAGAAAGCTGAAGCGAACGCTCCGCCGAGCGATGGTCTGACGCCGCGCGACCTGCCGGGTCGCGAAGTGATCGTCTAAGTCGAGAAGTACTTCGCTTGCGGATGGTGCACGACCAGCGCCGCCGTCGCCAGCTCCGGCACCAGCGCGGCCGCCTCGGTGAGGTCCATGTCGAGGCTCTCCCGGGCTGGCAGCAGATCGAAAACGATGCGGTGTTGCTGGTGGTCCGGACAGGCCCCGTACCCCCAGGAGTAACGCAGGCCGCGATCCCCCTCGATGCCCAGCTCCTCCCGGATGCGGCGGTGCACATACTCGGCTCCCGCCTCCGCCAGCCGCACGCCGAACCCGTGCAGGTAATAGCCTTCTGAGTAGTCACCTGACTTCATCAGCGCATCCGAGCGCTCCAGCAGGTCTTCACCGACGCTTATGATCTGGAGCGCCACCACGTCCCGATTGTCGGAGTCGATCGGCGCGAAG
>JBFILW010000259.1:0-2686 GCA_041612005.1 Gemmatimonadota bacterium | reverse complement strand
TAAGTCGAGGCAAGACTCTTGAACTTCGTGACTCTGGTGAAATCACGCCTGGCAACGCTGGGCTGTGCTCAAAAGGACCTGGCGCAGGCCGCCCAGGTGGCGGATTCGTACATCTCCCAGCTCCTGACCCGCAAGCGGGCCCCGCCTGCCCCGGACCGGACGGACATCTACCCGAAGATGGAGGCCTTTCTCCGGCTCGAGCCGGGGGCACTGGCGCGACTCGCGGGAATCGAGCGAACCGAGGAACTCAAGCACAAGCTGGGCCAGACCCCGGAACCGCTGTTCCACGGGTTCCGCGATCTGATCCTGGGAAAGTGCGTCGCTCAGAAGCGCGATGAAGTGCGCGCAGTCTTCGAGCGGCATCCGTTCGGGACCGTCGAGCGCTTGATCACGCAGAAGTTGCTCGATGTGGTCCAGCGAATCGCGCGGCAGGAGCTGGACAGCGAGAACTGGATTCGGTTGGCGGCGCGGGTCGGAAGCCGGACTCACGAAGAAACGCGGGGCATGATCCTCGAGTTCCTGGATGCGGACATCTTCAATGTCTCCCGCGAGAACTGTGTTGCCTTCATGGACCCGCTGGTCGAGTCCTGGGACATCGATCTGGACAGCTTTCGCTTGGACATCACGCTGAATCGCCGGCTCGTGGTCGATTCGCAACGCCGCTTCGAGTTCGTCGAAACGGATGCGGTCGACGGCTCCGACGGACCGTCCGGATTCGCTGAGTTCCTCGACGACAAACGGCTCAGCGGTGACATCACGGAAGCAGAGACCCGGCTCCTGAGACTTTCCCGGTTCGACGGGAAGCGGCCGACCAAGCTCTACTACCACCGTGCGCTGCAGAACCTGAGAGATCCACTTCACTTTCGAGAGGACTGACGTCCTATTCTCGGAGGATCGCAAGTGCCAGAACCAAGCAGCAAGACCGAAAGGATGCCGATCGCCCGGAAACAGGCGGTTGCCAATGGTCATGTTCGCAGCGGTGGCGGGAGTCTGGTTGTTCTACGTGCAGCATCAATTCGAAGGTGTGCAATGGGATCGGCGAGCGGAATGGGACCATGCGGAAGCGGCACTTCACGGCAGTTCGTTCTACGAGCTGCCCAAGGTCCTGCAGTGGCTCACCGGCAACATCGGGTTCCACCATATCCATCATCTGAGCCCCGCCATTCCCAACTACAACCTGGAGAAATGCCACCGGGAGACCCCGCTGTTCCAGCAAGTCAAGCCGGTCACGCTGTGGCGCAGTCTGCAGTCGTTGTCGTTCCGGCTCTGGGACGAGCAACGGAGAAGACTGGTCGGTTTCGGCAGGCTCAGGACCATCCGACGGGACATTTCGTCGCACGGGCGCGTGGGCGTGTCATGAGCGCTTGCTCTTGACGGGCCTGGTGAGTACTCGCCTGAAGGTCACCCTGACGGCTCTGATCTTGCTCGCCGCGACCGTCCTCGCCTACCGCAGCTTCAACCGCGCGGACAGTCAAGCCCTGGATCAGTCGGGTTTCTACAGCGCGGTTACGGACGGACGGGTCAAGACAGTCACGATGGTGCCCGACGGGATCGGCCTCGAGATCCGGGGCACGCTGAACTCGGAACGCACCTATCCCGATGATGGGTCGGTCGAGAGATTCACGACCTATGTCCTTGCGGACCCGAGGCTCCTGGAGACTCTCAGCGACAACGGTGTGTCGGTGACGGCCGAGAGCCCCCGACGGGGATCGGTGGTCCACGTGCTCGCCCCGTGGATCTTCCTGCTGATCTTCGGGGGCGTCTTCGTATTCTTGATGCGCCGGATGCAGCAGGGGAGTGACCAGCTGCTGTCCCTCAGGCGGTCGCGGGCCAAGCTGTTCTCCCGGACCGGAAGGGTCTCCTTCGAGGACGTGGCCGGCGTGGAAGAGGCGAAGCAGGAGCTTCAGGAGATCGTCGAGTTCCTCGAACAGCCGGACAGGTTTCAGAAGCTGGGCGGCAAGATCCCCACCGGCGTCCTGCTGATGGGTCCGCCCGGGACGGGCAAGACCTTGCTCGCGCGGGCCGTTGCCGGCGAGGCCGGAGTGCCGTTCTTCTCCGTTTCCGGCGCCGACTTCGTGCAGATGTTCATCGGCATCGGCGCATCCAGGGTGCGCGACCTGTTCGAGCAGGGCAGGAAGAACGCCCCGTGCATCGTGTTCATCGACGAGATCGACGCCGTGGGCCGCCAGCGCGGGGCGGGCGTGGGCGGCGGCCACGACGAGCGCGAGCAGACGCTGAACCAACTGCTCGTGGAGCTGGATGGCTTCGAGAGCAACGAGGGGGTCATCGTCCTCGCCGCCACGAACCGTCCCGTCGTGCTCGATCCGGCACTGTTGCGTCCCGGTCGTTTCGACCGGCAGGTCGTGATCGACAGGCCCGACCGCCGCGGCCGAGAGGAGATCATCAAGATCCACGCGCGCAAGGTGCCGATGAACCCGGACGTGGAGCTGGGCCTCGTCGCTCGCGGGACTCCGGGATTCAGTGGCGCCGATTTGGCCAACCTGGTGAACGAGGCGGCGTTGCACGCGGCCGGCCAGTGCCGGGAGACGGTGACCCGGGCCGATTTCGAGCATGCGAAGGACAACGGGCTGATGGGCAGCGAGCGCCGGTCGCTGGTCATCAGCGAGGAAGAGAGGCGCGCCATGGCCTACCACCAGGCCGGCCACGCCCTGCTGGCCCATCTGCT
>JBFILW010000258.1:0-2749 GCA_041612005.1 Gemmatimonadota bacterium | reverse complement strand
GTCTGGTATCGGGGGCGGCGACCAGCCCACGTCGACCATCAGGAAACCGACCATCTCGTCCGTCGAGGCGAGCGCTTCCCTTACGGCGTCTTCCTCAATGAGAGGCGTGAGGGCGCGCACCCGATCGCTCCCCGCGGCACTCGAGGCGAGACGGGCGACCAGTTCCAGGACACGCGCATACTCGATCGCCTCCAGAGCCGCGGACTGGCCCGAGGTCGCCGGCCTCAGCCGGGTGGCCATCGCATCGTACGGCCTCCGAGCACATGCAGGTGAATGTGGAACACTGACTGCCCTGCGCGCTCGTGGGTGTTGGCCACCACGCGATACCCATCGTCGGCGAGCCCCTCCCGCGCAGCGACTTCGCGTGCCGCGAGCAGCAGCTCCCCGGCCAGGTCCCGGCGCTCGGCGTTCAGATCGTTGAGCGAGGCCAGGTGCTCGCGCGGAATCACCAGCACGTGAGTCGGGGCCTGCGGACTCAGGTCACGGAACGCGACCCAGCTATCAGACTGCGCCACCACATCGGCCGGGATATCGCCGGCGGCTATCGCGCAGAAGACGCAGTCGTCACTCATCATCGTCGCTCCTATTGCTCAAGGGGTCACCCGCTCTTCGGCTCGGCCCCTCGCGACTCCGCGGCGGCATGCTGAGCCGCCACCGCGACTGCGGCGATGGCCGCCGTCTCGAAGCGCAACATCCGGCTGCCCAGCCGCGCAGTTTGAAATCCGGCTGCGACTATGGCCTCTCGCTCCTTCGCGTCCAGCCCACCCTCGGGTCCGATGAGCAGCGCCAGCTGGCTTTGGCCAGTCCACGATCTGAGCCAGCGGACCAGCTCGTGCTCGGCTGACGGCAGCAGGAGGAGTCGTTCGGCCGAATCCATCGGTGCACGGGCGGATTGTCTCCGCCCGGTGTCCAGATACGCCGCGAGGGCGATCGGGGCATTCAGCTCGGGCAGCCAGGCTCCTCCACTCTGCTCGAGCGCCGCTTCGGCGCGCCGGCGAGCCTTGTTCCAAAACGCCGGGCTCCGCGCCGCGTCGGCAACCGATGCAGAGCGAACGAACTCGATCGGCTGCAAGACCCCGACGCCAAGCTCGACAGCCTTCTCGACCAGCCACAGAGTGCGTGTCTTGGCGGCGACTCCGAACGCGAGCAGGAGCGGGAGGAGCGGCTCGACCGGCAACGCAGCCTCCAATCGGCAGGCCAGCGCCCCGTCGATCTCCTCCAGGCGTCCCTCCCACATGTCGCCCCGGCCGTTGGTGACCCGAATCAGCGCCCCGTCCCGCAACCGAAGCGCTCGTACATGGCGCCGCGCCTCTCGGCTCAGCGCCACCGAGAAAGGAACTCGCTCCGAGTTCGCGGTCGCCACCAGGAGGCTTCGTGGCGGATGTTCGAGACTATCCATGCGCTGGAAAGCTAAACCGCGCAGGCGGGAAGCCGCCAGCAAACGGGCATCCACGTGCGCTAGCCCCCTCCAGATTTGGTACGATTCAACGGATCGGTCGTCTTACATATAGGACCCGGTGCGGCAGCGCGGCGCGAAACTGAAACGTACGACCGAAGATCGAAGGGATGATGCAACCAGCCACGGCGCAACACGACGCCAAGGGGCGGAAGCCACGCTCTCAAAAAAAGCCCTTCACCCGGGTGCGTTTCGTGGCGGCCCAGCTGGACGCGACTCCGGACGCCCGAGCCCGCGTGCGCGTCGTCCTCGCCGAGGGGCGGAAGCGGTTCGAGGCATATGCGGACGGAGTCGGAGGTGAAACCGTTCTCCTCCGACTCGCGGTCGAAGCGGCCATCGAGGCTCTCCATTCGGCCACTGACAGCGCCGGCCATCTGCAGTTGGTGGGAATCAAGCTGGTACACGCTTTTGACGGTCGGGTCGTCCTGGTCTGCCTTAATTCGACCCAGTGGCCCGAGGCCAAACTCCTCGGGGCGGTTCCCGTCAGGGAGACGCTCGAGGAAGCCGCGGCCCGGGCCGTGCTTGCCGCTACGAATCGGCTAATCGAGAAGCCCGATCTCCGAATCCCAGACAACGGACCCAACGGGACCGACCCGGTCGAGATCTGACGCTGGCGTTGTTGCCGGCACCTGGTTCCTCCTCTATCGTCACCCAGCCCGCGGCCGGATCTGCCGGGCAGTGTGCGACTGGAGATGCCGGTTGAGCGACCTCATTCAGAGAATACGAGAGCGGAAGATCTTCCAGGTGTTTCTCGTATACCTCGGTGTCGGGTGGGCGGTGGCTGAGGTCTCCGAGTTCATCGTCGACAACTACGGCCTCTCGCTGCGCTTTCTCCGTGGTCGACAACTGGGGCGCGTCGCTCGAACAGGTGTCGGAACTTGCCGATGCGGCAGAGCGACTGGAGGCGCTCCCGGCCAACTGACCGCGGCTCTTGGGTGATGCACCCATACCCGTTTGGCGCATCGGAATTCGAGCGGTTAGACTCCGGCGAGGGCCGGCGCCACGTACCTGCTAACCCTGTCACGACCGCATCCGGGAGCGAAGGTGGAGAGCACGAAAGAGGTAGGAATGATGGTCGAGGAACCGGCAGTGGCTGATTCGCTCGACACGATGTCGACCGAAGAGATCAGCATCAACACGATCCGCACCCTGGCCATGGACGCCGTCCAGAAGGCCAACTCGGGACACCCCGGTACACCGATGGCGCTCGCGCCGCTCGCCTATGCACTGTGGACCCGGGTCATGCGCTACAACCCGCGCAACCCGGGCTGGCTGAACCGCGACCGGTTCGTC
>JBFILW010000257.1:0-2817 GCA_041612005.1 Gemmatimonadota bacterium | reverse complement strand
GTCGCCGGCGGGGCCCTTCCCCCCTCCGGGTGGACACGTCGGACATGCCCGCCGCCCAGATCGCTCACCGCCCCGAGCGTTATCGCACACCCGTAGGAGAGAGATATCCGGCATTACCGGCGCTAGCTCACCCGTTATCTGGAAGAGACTTGGACTCGACTCCGGGTCTGGGATGCATAACGACGCCGACAGTGACTTCACCGGTTACAGATGTGTCTGGCCACCATTTGACGCTTCTGGCTTGAGGGCTGATCGGGGGTGGATGATCGATGTGTAGGAGTGTTTCTGACAGGGTTATTGACAGGGGTACGAAAACTGATATGTCGCCCTCGCCAGCTAGCCCCGCCGGGCGCAGCTTCACACTCTCTGCGATCACCCAGATCTCGCGCAATAAGGACCATTTGAGGATGTTTGAGACCGCGCTCGCGGAGGTGCATCAATCGATCCTGCGCACTCGGCGCAGTGGGTGTTCGTGCGCCGTAATGTGTGATCGGCGTTGCAGCTGATCAGAGTTCGTCGCCGATTGCACTCCCGTCGGTGGCCCCGTCGCCGACAGCCCCGAGTTCTTCCAGGACTTCTTCTTCATCCTTGCTCGTGGGCCAGAACCGGCCGATGAACTCGGCGACTGAGGACGGGGCCTTCCGGATGCCGTTCATGATGGGACAAAGATACCAAGGTCGGGTCCGTTGCTAATAGAGGAATCCGGCCTCGCTTCGGGCCGGTCAAGAAGCGCACTCCGAGGTGCCTGATCGATTTGGGCGGTTCAGCGGGATGTTCGTTTCCGAACCTCATTTGTTGATCGGCGTGGGCCAGGCCAGATGACTATGTAGTCAATGTCACAGCACTGATGTATCGTGACGGTATGAAAGCGATCACCATCACCATTCCCGACGAGCTTGACGCAGAGGCAGCAGCCGAGGCGAAACGGCTTGGCATCTCCAAATCCGAGCTGATCCGGCGCGGACTGATGGCACTCCTGCCGGATCACGGTATCGAGACGGAGGGAGATCCATGGCTTGGACTGGCGGGTTTCGCCTCTGGCGACACAACGGCGGAGCCGGGTGAGATCGACCGCGTCGTGTACGACTCGTGAAGTTCGCCGACACCAGCTGGTGGGTGGCATGGTCGCTACCGGGTGATGGTCGTCACTCGGACGCGCTGGCACTGCTGGATCACCTCGGCCCTGCTGAGCAGGTGCTGACGACAAACCTCATCGTTGGAGAGACCTGGACGTTCCTTCGCCGCAAGGATGGTCACGCCACGGCCTTAGCCTTCCTCGACCGGGTCCGCCTGCTCGGCGAGCAAGCCAAGCTCACCGTGCATCGGGTAACCACGGACCAAGAGGACAAGGCGTGGCGCTGGTTGCGAAGACGCGACGAACGTCCGTATTCGTTCGTTGATGCCACCAGCTTCCAAGTGATGCGCGATCGGCGCCTCCGAGAAGCGCTGGCGTTCGATCAGGACTTCACAGCCGCGGGATTTGTCGAAGTCCGACCGTAACCGATCCGGGGCGTGCCGTTCGGCGCTGTTCGGCGACGCGATCGTTACTGCGCGGTATTCGGTGATCGGCATTAGTGGTGCTTCTAACCGTGCGTCTGGCCGACACCAATTCGGGCAGCGCAGGACTCGAAGTCGGGGGCAATCGTCTCCCAGGTTGTCGGCAAGCGCCAACAACCTCGCCGGACGGCTCGCCTAGCCGGTGTTGCGGAGCCCGGCGGCGAGACCGTTGACGGTCAGCAGCAGCGCCCGCTGCAGGTCCGGGCTCGTCTCACCACTCGCCCGGGATCGCTCGAGCAGCGCTACCTGCAGGTAGCTGATCGGATCGAGGTAGATGTCGCGCACCGCCAGGGTGCGTTGCAGTATCGGGTATCGGTCGAGCAGTTCGGCATCGCCGGTGATCGCCAGCACCTGGCGCAGCGTGAGATCGAACTCGTCGCGTATCGAGTGCCACATGTGGTGCAGCTCCGGCGGGACGAGTTGCTCGACATAGCGGCTCGCCACCGTCACGTCCGTCTTGGTGAGGGTCATCTCGACGTTCGAGATGAAGGTACGGAAGAACGACCACTCCCGGTACATGTCCGCCATCGTCTCGCCCAGCCCGGCTTCGTGAACGGCGGTGAGCCCGCTGCCGACACCGAACCAGCCGGGCACGACCTGGCGCGACTGGGTCCAGCCGAACACCCAGGGGATGGCCCGCAGCGAGTCGAGGCCGACGGCGCCGCCGGGGCGCCGCCCCGGGCGCGATCCGATGTTCATGGCGGCGAGTTCCTCGACGGGGGTCGACGACGTGAAATAGGCGCCGAGGTCGGGATCCTCGACGAGGCTCCGGTACTTGGCGTGGGCGGCATCGGAGAGGACTTCCATCACGCCATCCCAGGTGGCCAGGATCTCGTCCGACTTGCGGCTCACCCGGTGGAGGAGCGAGGCCTCCAGCGTTGCCGCCATTGCCAATTCGAGGTTGGCCGCGGCCAGGGTGGGCAAGCCGTATTTGTCGGCGATCACCTCCCCCTGTTCCGTGATCTTGATGCGGCCATCGACCGTACCCCACGGCTGAGCGAGGATGGCCTCGCCGGTGGGCCCGCCGCCGCGGCCCACCGTTCCGCCGCGCCCGTGGAACAAGCGCAACTCGACGTTGTGATAGCGGGCGACGTCGCGTAGGTCCCGCGACGCCGAGTAGAGGAGCCATTGCGAGGTGGCGATACCTCCGTGCTTCGATGAGTCGCTGTAGCCGAGCATCACCTCCTGGAGGTCCCCCCGGAGCGCGACCAGGCGCCGGTACGGCGGCTCGGACAGCATCCGGTCGAGGATCTCGCCGGC
>JBFILW010000256.1:0-2937 GCA_041612005.1 Gemmatimonadota bacterium | reverse complement strand
CGCCTTGCCGGTTTCGGGATCCTTGAGCTCGTTGGACAGGTAGTCGGAGAGGTTCGGGAACCCCCGGAGCTTCAGTTTCTCGGCGAGCAGCCAGACGACCTCGGTTTCTTCCTGCTTCACATCCCACAGGCGCTTCGATGCGGGCTGCTGAATCGCCGCGAAGCCGTGGGTGTTGCCGTTGTTGGTGATCACCGACATCCCTTCGCTGCTGTTGAACGTGGAGGGCAGCACGACATCGGCGAACTGCGTCATCTCGGACGCATTGGTGACCATGTGGACGAAGAACGGCACGGCGGCCAGCGCCCGGTCCCAGCGCGACGGGTCCATGCACGAAAAACTGAAATTGGTCCACGAGCTCAGCAGCACCTTGATCGCGCCCGGGTCCTTCAGCATCACGTTGGCGACGTTGTTGGTCACGACACCGCTGCCAGGTTTTGCCGCTTTCATCGCCGGCATGTCCTTCGCGCCGCGGCCGTCAATCTTCTTATGCTTCAGGCCCGCCTTGGCGATGTCGTCAACGTAGGGGCTGGGGCTCGGAAACTTGGCCACCGGAGCCTTGGACTGCTCCAGCGTGCCGCCTTCGACGTCGATAGAACCGACCAGCCCGTTCAGGGCGTGCACTGCCATCGAGGCGTACGTGCCTCGCGGGTTCATCCCAACCCCCGGGCCCATCCACACCGCCACCCTCGGCGCCGCCCTGGCGATGGCGCGCGCCACGCGGATCGTCTGCGCCGCGGGGATCAGCGTTTCCTTCTCCGCCCATTCCGGGGTGCGGTCCTTGAGCTCCAGGTTCCACCACCTGACCAGCCCGTGCGTCTCCTTCTCGACGAAAGCGGCCTCGTCGACCGTGCGGCCTGCAGTGAACGAGTTCTCGCCCGTCTTGAAGTCGCCGACGAAGTCGCGGCTCCACAGCCCCTCGGTGAGCAGAACGTGTGCGATGGCGCAGGCCAGCGCGCCGTCGGTTCCGGGCTTGATCGGCAGCCACTCATGGGCCTTGGCCGCCGACGTGGACAGGCGCGGATCGACGGCGATGACCGTGCCGCGTGCGAGTATCTCGCCGAACCTGCCGATCGCATGGGGCAGCATGCGGTTGGAAGCCAGCGGATCGGTGCCCCACGCCACCAGGCACTGCGTGTTGGCGAGATCGTAGTCGCGATAGCCGTAGAAGCCCTGGGTCATGCCCGGCCCCATCTTTTCGGCCTCGGCGCAGATCGCGCTGTGTGAGATGGCATTCGGGGTGCCGAAGATCTTCGGCAGCGCTCCGTACAGCAGGCCCGTGGACGTCGACGAATAGCGGCCCCGGATGTAGCAGAGCTTGTGCGTCTCGTTGTTCTTGCGCAGCTCGATCAACTTGTCGGCGACCGTGTCGAGCGCCTCGTCCCAGGTGATCGGCACGAACTTCGGATCGATGCCGCGCCCCTTCATCGGATTGGTCCGCTTCATGGGCACCTTGATCCGGTCCGGGTCGTAGGTCTGCTGCGGGATCAGGTGGGCCTTGGGACACGAATGGCCACCGCTGGCCATGGACAGCGGGTTGCCGCGCACGCGGACGGCGCGACCGTTCTGCGCGAAGATCTGGATCGCGCACCACTGGGTGCAACCTTGACAGGTCGTGGAAATCCACTTGCCCGTGGCAGGCGCCATTGCCCTGGCCTTCCGGATCACCATCGCACTGGTCGCCGGTTGTGCCGGGGATGCACCCACCAACAGCGATCCGCCGGTGGCGATGGAGGCCTGAATGAATGTTCGTCTGGTGAGCTTCATTCAAGGCGCTCCTTCAATCCACGCTGGCTGCATGGTTATCCAGGCTAGCGGGGCGGCATGGTCGAAACGTGATCCAGGTCAGGATGGAGGGCCGCTTCGTAATTCAGTCATCAGGCGAGGCTGGCCGCCGCCCGAAGTACCCAGGCGGCGCGCGGGTCGAACTCCGGTGCGGCGCCCCCTTTCGCCGATTCCGGCCTTCCGTCGACGGGCGAGGATATATGCAACTCGTTGTTTTCATGGGTGAGCGGTGGAGGAGTCGGAGCTCCCATCACCTGGTCGGAAGGCAGCTGCCAGTGCTGTAACACCAAGTTTCCCGGGCGTTCGCCGCGTTTCATGTTGAACGGCCCCGGCTTTTCCGCAGGCTGTTTCGTTCGGGTCGGGCCGCCAGGGCCGACTTCCCGGTTTGGGCGTAGAACGCCGCTTCCAGCTCCGACGGAGGCACATGGCCACTCGATTCCAGGAGTCGGCGATGGTTGAAGCAGTCCACCCACTCGAGGGTGGCGAGCTCGCGGTGGTGGGGCCGACAGTAGCGCTCCAGCAGCGCCTCGCGCCGTTCGACGGGGAGCGTTGTTTCGTAATCCAGGTATGAGGCGAGGTTGGCAGCCGCCCGTCTCCCGCAGGCGGATCAATCCACCGGGACCCGTTCCCACCTCGGCATCCCGAGCGACGCCATCCGGTTGAACACCTGGCTCGTCACCAGCGCCTCCACCTGCCGGCGCCCGAGGTCTCTCGACGCGAGCTTGACCCCGATCAGTGCCTTGAAACGGGAGACGGCGTTCTCCGCGAGGCTCTGTCGGGTGGCCCCGCTCGAGGTCCGCCACGGATACCGGCCCTCGTCCCGGATACGACGCAGAACGGCGTCGCGCTCGGCCCTGAACGGAGGAGGGTCCTTTGCTCGGCTGAACCTGGCGTTGCGTCTCGGCGGAATGGTCGGGACCGCGCCCCGCTCCAGGATCGCCGCGTAGCAAGTGCCGCTGTCGTACGCCCGGTCCCCGGATACCTGACCGACGTCGCCTTCGACCTGGTCGAGCACGGCCGGCAAGTGCGGACTGTCGTGCACGGCACTGGTGGTCAGATCAACGGCGACGGTGTCCTTCGACGTCTCGTCAGCGCACAGGTGCAGCATTCTCCAGGTGCGCCGCCGGCCCTTGCTATCATCGTGCTTGCGAACGT
>JBFILW010000255.1:0-2972 GCA_041612005.1 Gemmatimonadota bacterium | reverse complement strand
TTTCGCTAGATCTGCGTAGCTACGCTTGGTGGATCTCGATTCCGGCACGATCTCGGCGTCTGGACCGATCTGCGTAGCGTTCAAGTTGTCCTCGAAAATCAGAACGGCGCGGTGCGGCGCTCGACTCGCGGGAATCTGGCCCGGGCCTGCCCGGCTGTGCCCGGGATTGCCGTAGGTGTGTTTCGACTGATCCGTTGCTACGGTCCGCAGGCTGTCCGCGTCATTCGCGCCTGGGTTTCCGCATTTCAATGTGGTCTGCATCGTGCCCGCGCACGCTCCGGCCGACATCGCCACCCCACCAACCGCCGCCCACAACCACACTCGGTTCAGCATCTGGCACCTCCTCCGTCTGGTTGAACGGATCGTCCAGCGGTCATTGATTCGACTCACGCATGCGCGCGACCGTTGGTCGCAGAGCATCTTCGGCTGATCCCCACAGCGCCCCGACAGCGTTCGACCAGCGACGCGCCGTGGCCTCATCACCCGCAGCGTCCGCCAACTCGGCCCGCAGGGCCATCGCCCGAACTAGTCCGGCCGGTTGCGCGGGGTCGGTCAAAAGGGACGGCGGATAGGTCGACATGGCCTCCAGCGAGCGGTCGAGGTGTTTGACGGCCGCTGTCGTGTCTCCCCAAGCGACCAACAGCCACGCTTCCATGTAGACATGATCGGCGGTGACTTCACCGGGCTTGTACAGGCGTCTCCTTTCCTGCAACTCTCGCCACTCTCGATCGAAACCGTCCCGGTCGTCGTTCGCGAACGCGAATTGAAGCCGATAGACGTCGTCGGTGGCCAGACAGTCTTCGTCCTCGATCGTGCGGCGCAGGATCGAGAAGGCGAGCGCCGTAGGTCGGGCAAGGATGCTGCACCTGGTGTGCACCGCCTGCGTCTCCGTCAGATTCGCCCGCAGCAGTGACTCGAGACGGGACATCAGAAATTCCACGCTATCTTCCGGCGCCCCCAGCGAGGCGTAGGCGACCAATGCCTCGTGAGCTTCAAGGACGGGAAGCGGCAAGTTGAGGCCGCGATATTGCTGATCGGTCTGAACCGAGGCGGCCGACGCAGCTCCCAGGGACGCGGCGCGATTCGGCCGCCCGGTCAGCGTCGCGATGGGCACGAGCTGCCGCGCGATCCACGGCTCCGGCGTGGTCCAGCGCGATAGAGTCGTGTCGGCGAGTGCAGCCGCCTCCTCGAACCGCCCGAGTTTCGTCAGCACTCGAATCCCAACCACGGCCGCCGCCAGGCTGTCGTCGGGATTCAACGCCACTTCGAGCGCGCGGCGCGATGCAATCAGCGATGAGTTCTCGATACTGCTTCCGTCAAGCCGGCCGTTGAGCTCCAGCGCCTCAGCCGTGAGGATCAGCGGGCGGGCGCTGACGTCGTAGAGGGCGAGAGCCCGCTGGACCACCTCAAGCATCTCGCGCGCGTTCCTTTCGTTCGCCTCGGCATGGGTCGGCGGCTCGCAAGCCCCGAATTGGCCGCGGGCGGCTGGGCAGGGGACGTAGATCAGCGTGTCAGCGGCGGAGTCGATGCCTGGGTAGGCGAGGTAGAGGCCGGTATCCGGGGGCAGGGGACGGCCCCAGCGCAGCGAGTTGGGCTGGGCCAGAAGAACGTCGGTGAGTCGCGAGTAGAAGCCGGGCGTCAGGAAGGGCACGATCTCGAGGCCCTCACGGTACGCCCGTGCGGCAGCCACGTAGCTGCTCCGGAAGCGCCAGCCCGAAGTGCTCTCCGGATCCCGAAGCACCGTATGGTCGCGTGCGTGGCACTCGGCGAGGCCGAACCAAGCCGCGTAGCTCGTCGAATCCCTTTCCACCAGAGCCTGGAATCCCTCGCACGCCTCATCGTAGCGCTCCTCCGCGAGATCCAGCATGGGCTCGGCAAGTGCGATGTCGAGCGAATCCGTCAGCCGAACCCGGAGGCGCGCCGCGGCTTGTGCCGGGGCCTGCCATTCGGTCACCGTGTCGCCGGCCCACGCCGTTACCTGGGCGTGCCAGAGCAGGGCGGCAGCGAACTCTCGATCGGTTTCGTGGGCGGCCCGAAAGCTGTCCGTTGCATTGGCCATCTCACCGACGCCCAACAAGGCCAGCCCGTTGAGGAACTGCTGCGTGGCCCGCACCGAGCGACCTCGGGGAACCGAGCCTGATTGGGTCACCAGCCCGAGCAGCTCCCCTGCGAGTTGCCGGAAGGCCTCCGCCGCGTCGCTCAGGTCGGGAGCGATTGACACCTCCGCCTGCCCGATACCCGACCGATCTCCGACGTCGTAGAGGGACGCGCTGGCCCGCAGGCTTCCGTCCGGCAACCGAAGCACCCGCCCCTGAACCAGGCGGCCTGCGTCCACGGAGCGCGAGGCGGAGAGCCAAGCCCGGTGGGACATCCGGCCTGCCTCGCCGTTCGCCACGACGTCGGCGAGCTGATGCTCATCGACTACCACCACGTCGTTCCACTGGCGCAGCGTTTCAGCCATCAAGCGCTGCGCCTCGTCGGCGCCGAGCGCGGAGGCCGAGCCACCATCCTCCAACTCGAACGGTGCCACCACGTAGCGCGAGGAGTCGAGTGATTCCGACCCGAACGGCTGGACCGCTTGAATGACCGCGGCAACGGCGAGGACTGCGACGACCGCGGCCGCCCACCAGAGACGCCGCGCGCGCCTGGTAAGCCGCGTCTGTACACGCGCTCCTGTCTGAGTCGCGCGGGTGACCGACTCGACCAACTCGACCGCCGTCGCGTACCGATCGGCCGGCGCCTTGGCGAGCGAGATCGTGACCGCTTTTTCGACGGCCGGCGGGAGATCCGGCCGCACGACGCCGAGCGGAGGAGGAGGCTCGCGCAGGTGCCGCATGATGATGGCCCGGCTCGAAGCACCGGTGAACGGCGGTTTTCCGGCCAGCATCTCATACAGAACGCAGCCGAGCGCGTATACATCGCTGCGCCGGTCGATCTCCTCGTCGCCGGCTCCCTGTTCCGGGCTCATGTAG
>JBFILW010000254.1:0-3010 GCA_041612005.1 Gemmatimonadota bacterium | reverse complement strand
TACACTTTGTTCAAGAGCCTTCCCGCCCGACACCTGCGAGAGATCGGCTACGTCGTCGTCGTCACCGAGGACCTGAACGAGAGGTACGCGATCTTCCCCGGGCGTCCGGAGGCGATCGGAGGGACCGCCTACTTCGGGCCCGACGCCAACGTGCTTCTCTCGGAGGCCTTCCATCAGGACCACTGCTTCCGCCTCGTCGAGGGCGAAGGCCGCAACGAAGGGATGGTCGGCCTCTCGTTTCAACCGGCTCGCCGCCCGACGCTTGCGGACATCGAGGGGACTCTGTGGCTCGATGGCCGGACGGCTCAGCTTCACAGCCTCGATTTTCGCTACGTCGGTGCGGTGCCCGCGCGACGGGGTGGTCTGCCGGGCAGCGGACGGGTCGAGTTCGACCGCCTCTCGGATGGGCCGATCATCGTCCGCAACTGGTGGATTCAGATGCCCGGCCTCACAACCGGTGTGCCACACTTCGATGAGCTGCGCGGATGGACGCGACAAGGTGGGCGGGTAACCGAGGTCGTCCGGAGTGGATCGTGACCGACTTGGCTCCTCTCTTAATAGCGGCGGCCCTGGTCCTGATCGCCGGCGCTGCCATCGTCACCTTCAACCGCCTGACGCGCTCGCGTGAGCGTGTGCGGGAAGCCTGGTCGGGCATCGACGTCCAACTTCAACGCCGCGCCGATCTGGTTCCCAACCTTGTCGAGGCCGTCAAGGGTTACGCGGCACACGAGCGGGGAGTTTTCGAGGCCGTGACCCGGGCGCGCGGCGCTGTACAAGGAGCGCGGGGAGCGGCCGAAGCGACCACGGCCAACCTGGCGCTCGGCGGAGCGCTCGGACGGCTCCTCGGACTCGCGGAAGCCTATCCAGAGCTGAGGGCGGCTACGAGCTTCGTGTCCCTGCAGACAGAGCTCTCCGACATCGAGGAGAAGATCGGCTACGCCCGGCACTTCTACAACGGAAACGTCCGGGATTACAACACTCGGGTGAGGCGGTTTCCGACCCTGATCGTGGCGCAGGCGTTCCTGTTTCGGCCCGAGGAGTTTTTCCAAGCGGAGGAGGAGGCAGCCACGGCCGTGAAAATCAGCTTCGACTGACGTGGCGAACCCGGAGCATGTCCTCGCCTGGAACCGATCAGACGCCAATCGACGCGACACTCGGCTCCTGCTCTTCCTGTTCGGGCTGATCATTCTGCCCGTTGTCTTCTACGTCGGCCAATACCTGACCTTCGTGGTAGCACTGCCGATGCTTTCAGTACCGGGGGTGGCTGAGGAGGCGGCGATCGACCCGATTCGAATACTGATCATTGCGGCAGCCAGCGCTGTCGCGATCCTGATCGTCGTGCTTGCCTTGGAGTATCGGTACGCCGCGAGGCTCGTGCTCCGCATCACCGGCGCACGGCCCGTCACGAGCGATCAGGAACCCGAGCTGTGGCGGGTAGTGGAGAACCTCTGCATCGGGACCGGCCTTCCTCATCCGGGCGTCTACGTAATCGAGTCGGAGGCCACGAACTCTCTCTCGACCGGGCTCGACCCCGAGTCCGCATCGATCGTTCTTACCCGTGGACTGCTGGATCTGCTCGAGCGGCGGGAGCTGGAGGGCGTGGTGGCGCAGGAGCTCGTGCAGATCGGAAACCGGGACACCCGGCTCAAGACCGTAGTGACGGCCCTCGTCGCCACCCTGTGGCTCCCCACGAGGCTTGTGTATCGTTTCTTCCGCTTTCTGTTCGGATTCCACTGGGTGGTCGGGGTCGGGTGTCTCGTGTGGCTCGGTTTCCCACTGCTGGGCGGTTTCATTTTCGCTCTCGGTGTCGGGTTTCAGGAGCTGAGAACGGATCCCATGCTCGGCGCAACCCTGCTCGGAGCCATGTTTCTGCCGATCTACGCCTTCCTGCTCGCACCACTGGCCGGGGTCGGGATCCGAGCCGTCCTGTCGCGGGAGCGGGAGCTCCTGGCCGATTCGGACGCGGTCCTCCTCACCCGCAATTCTGGCGGTTTGCTGGGAGCACTGACGAAGGTCCGCGACGAAGGAAGCGCAGAGCTGCCAGTCAATCCGGCCGTAGCACACCTATTCCTGGTGGACCCGAGGCCGGGCGAGGAAGCGGCAAGGACGGGTTTTCGGCGCACCCACCCGCCGCTCGATGAGCGGATCGATCTCCTGCAGCGCATGGGTGGGTCTAGCGGTTAGCAGGTGGCCGAGGAAGGCTGGTTCGTGTAGCGTTGGGCCGTCGGCGACATCGGCACGAGAGCTACGGAACGAACCCGTCAGCTGTTAACGAAGCATGGCAAACCCGATCAGCGAGCTGTTCAAGCGGCGCGTACCCCAGATCGTCGGCCTCTACCTGGTCGGCTGCTGGGGCTTCGTCGAGTTTACGGACTGGGCGGTGGAGCAGTACGTGCTCTCACCGCACGTGACCAACTTCGTCGTCATCCTGCTCATCTCGTTGCTCCCGTCCGTAATGCTCCTCGCGTGGCGCTTCGGAGCACCGGGCGACGACGCCTGGACCCGCACCGAATCGATCGCCATACCGCTCAACTTGATCGCGTCGGCGGCGATCCTCTTTTTCACGTTCACGGGCAAGGACCTGGGCGCGGCGACCACCACCGTGTTCGTGGAGGATGAGGCCGGAAACGAAGTCCAGCGCGCGGTGCCCAAGCAGGAGTTCCGGAAGAGGGCCGCTCTTTTCTCTTTCGACAACGCCTCCGGTGACACGGCGCTCGACTGGATGAGTTACGGTATTCCCCTGGCGATGCAGATGGACCTGGCGCAGCAGCTGTTCGTGCTGGTCGCGACGGCGATGGATCAGGACGGGTTCATCCACGCTCTGCGGGAGGCCGGGTTCGAGGACGGAGTCGGCGTGCCCCTGCCCCTGAAGCAGGACGTGGCAGAGAGACGGCACCTCGAATACTTCCTCTCCGGATCCTTCACGACCGACGCCACCGGATACACGCTGGACTATATACTATACGAGACGAGGCGAACGAAGCAGCTGGCCCGGCAGAGCTTCTCCGGC
>JBFILW010000253.1:0-3052 GCA_041612005.1 Gemmatimonadota bacterium | reverse complement strand
GTAGAAACTTTTCTGCGGGGAGCCAATCCCCGGGTCATGGAATCGACCGTGACCGACGTGCTCGAGGAGGAGCTGAGCACGATTCCGGGGCTCCGGACGCTGACCAGCGCGAGCTCGGAGCAGTTCAGCAACATCACACTCGAGTTCAACCTCGACCGGGACCTGGAGACGGCGGCCCAAGATGTTCGCGACAAGGTGTCGCGAGTCCGTGGCCGACTTCCGCAGGAGATCGAGGAGCCGGTGGTGGCCAAGCAGGATGCGGATGCCAACCCGTTCTTCTGGCTCGCCCTCGCGGCCGAGAATTACGACCTCCTGCAGCTCTCCGACATCGCCGACCGCGAGGTGAAGCCGCGCCTCCAGACCATCACCGGCGTCGGCCGGGCGCAGATCTTCGGCGAGCGGCGCTATTCGATTCGGGTGTGGCTGTCGCCGAACGAGATGGCCGCGCACTCGGTGACCGTGCAGGATGTGGCGGCTGCGATTCGGAGTCGCAACGTCGAGGTTCCGGCGGGCCGCATCGAGTCGAACCGACGGGAGTTCACGGTCCGATCCCTGGGTGAGCTGAAAACGCCCGAAGAGTTCGCGGGACTGACGATTGCGAGCGGCAACGGGCAGCTCACCAAGCTCGGAGATGTCGCGCGCGTCGAGCTCGGCCCCGAAAACGACCGTGCAATCCTCCGCTTCAAGGGCACCTCCGCGGTCGCCATCGGCGTCGTGCGGCAGTCGAAGGCGAATCTGGTCGAAGTGTCGGATCGGCTGCGGGACGAGCTGCCAGCCATTCAAGCGGCGCTTCCGCCGGGAGTGCAGCTCACCACCGCGTTCGACCAGGCGGACTTTGTACGGCGCAGCATTCAGGAGGCGCAGGATACGCTGATCCTGGCGGCTATTTTGGTGGTGCTGATCATTTTCGTCTTCCTGCGCAACGTGCGGGCGACGATCATCCCCGGCCTCGCGATCCCGACCTCGGTGCTGGGCGCGTTCGCGCTCATGTACGCGCTTGGATTCACGATCAACAACTTCACTCTACTGGCACTCATCTTGGCGATCGGGATCGTGGTCGACGATGCGATCATCGTGATGGAAAACGCCTACCGTCACCAGGAAGAGCTGGACGAGGACCCGCAGACCGCGGCCGAGAAGGGCACCAGCGAGATTGCGTTCGCGGTCATTGCGACCACGGTGGCCCTGGTCGCCGTGTTCTCGCCGCTCGCCTTCCTGCAGGGGACGACCGGCCGTCTGTTCAACGAGTTCGGGATCACGCTGGCCGCGGCGGTGGTTGTGTCGAGCTGGGTGGCGCTGACCCTGACGCCGATGGCGAGCGCCAAGATCCTCCGCGTGCCGGAGAGTCACGGTAAGCTTTTCATGCTGCTCGAGCGTGGCTTCATCGCCATCGCGTCCTTCTACAAGAAGGCGCTGCGGGTGGCGCTCAACCACCGGCTGCTGGTGCTCGGGGGCGCCGTCGTATCGGTGCTGATCGCCGTCGTCGCTTTCCGGGCGCTGGAGCGGGAGTTCCTGCCACCCGAGGACCGGGGCTTCTTCGTTACTTTCGTCGTCGCTCCGGAGGGCTCGTCCAAGGAATACACCGATGAGTACCAGAAGCGCGTGGAAGCGGTCTTCGCCTCGGTCCCCGAGATCGAGATGTACTTCAGCATCATCGGCTGGGCCGGACGCGTGAACAACGGGATCATCTTCACCCGGCTCACCGACTGGTCCTCGCGCAAGCGCGGCGTGCAGGAGATTCTCGGCGAAGTGCAGCCGCAGCTGTTCATGATCCCGGGCGTGTTTGCTTTTGCCAACGCGCCGCCGGCGATCGGGTGGGGAAGCCCGGTCAACTTTGTGGTCCGCAACCCGAACTTCGATTCGCTCGCCGTCGGAATGGACCGGCTCATGGAGCGCGCGCGTCAGATCCCCGGCCTCATCAATGCCGACACGGATCTGCGGGTGAACAAGCCCGAGCTCGTCGTGCGGTACGAGCGTGATCGAGCGGAGGACCTCGGCGTCGCGATCCGCGACATTTCGACCACGCTGCAGACGATGCTCGGCGGCAATCAGGTCAGCACGTTCACGCGTGACCAGAAGCTATACGACGTGATTCTGCAGACCGAGGACGAGCTGCGGGCCACGCCGAGCGACATGACCGGGTTGTACGTGCGCGGCCGGGATGGCCAGCTGGTGAAGCTGGACGCGGTGGCAAGCATCGATGAGGAGGTCGGGCCGCGGCAACTGAACCACTACAACCGCATCCGCTCGTTCAGCCTCACGGCCAACCTTATGCCCGGCTTCACGCTCGGCGAGGCGATCGACTCGTTGAACGCGGCTGCGGCCCAGGTACTGCCGCCGGGTAGCAGCGTCGCGCTGGCCGGCGAGTCCCGGGAGCTGGAGGAGAGCGGCAACGCTCTGTACTTCGCCTTCATACTGGCGCTCGTCGTCGTGTTCATGGTGCTGGGGGCTCAGTTCGAGTCGCTCGTACACCCGCTTACCGTGCTGATGTCCGTTCCGCTGGCCGTCACCGGTGCCCTGCTCACTCTGCTGATTGCAGGGTCTACGCTCAATCTGTTCAGCCAGATCGGGATGATCCTTTTGATTGGAATCGCGACCAAGAACTCGATTCTCCTTGTGGAATACGCCAACCAGCTTCATGAACGGGGGCTGAGCGCCACCGAAGCGATGCTCGAGTCCGGACGCATCCGGCTGCGTCCGATCTTGATGACGTCGGTGGCGACGATCATCGCGCTGATGCCGATCGCACTCGGGCTCGGAGCCGGTGCGGCAAGCCGTCGTCCGCTCGGTTATGCGGTGGTCGGAGGACTGTTCTTCTCGGCGGCCCTGACGCTCTTCCTCGTGCCGGTGGTGTGGGTGCTGTTCGAGAGCGCCCGGGAATCACTCCACGCCCGACGAGAGGCGCGAAAGGAACGGCGGGCCACGGCCGGACAGGCGGCGCCTGCGGCTGGTGTGGGGACCCAGTGATGCATACTCCCCTGATGAGGTTTCGCTCGATGAGGTATCGGCCAGTCGCGACAATGATGGCGATGTTCGCCGCCGCGGCGGCGGG
>JBFILW010000252.1:0-3089 GCA_041612005.1 Gemmatimonadota bacterium | reverse complement strand
CCAGATGTTGGTTCCTGGGCGGGCGTCCGAGCGGGACGTGCGAGTGAGAGACTGCCGAAAAGGACAGGCAGCAGGATCCCGAGGAGGCGCTGCTCTCTCCCTGCCATAAGTCTCAGGCGGTGGCCATCACCTTTGGCTCGTAGGCCACAACCCGACCGGCGATCGCCGACGCCATCACCGTGTAGGGGCTCGCCAGGTAGACGTTGCCCGGCCCGCTCCGTCCGGGAAAGTTGCGGTTGATGGAGCTGATCGTGACCTGGTCCGGCGAAGTGCTGACTCCTGGACCGGCGTTGATGCACGCCCCGCAACCGGGCGCCAGGACCCGGAAGCCGAGCTCGGCGAATAGCTCCTCGTAGCCTTCCTGACGCGCGTACTCCTCGACGTCCAGCGAACCATACTGGATGTAGGCTTCCACGCTGTCGGGGACGGCGAGGCCTGCATCGAGCGCTTCGCGCGCCACCCGGGCGTACATGTCGAAATCGTCTCGCTTAGCGCCCGTGCAGGCGCCCGCGAAGACGAGATCGATCGGTACATCCTCGGCGAGCTCGCTGATGAACACGCCGTTGCCCGGATCTCCGGGCGTCGCGACCATCGGCTCCAGCGTCGAGGCGTCGATCTGCATCGTCCACTCGTACTCAGCACCTTCGTCGCTATAGAGGCCTTCCGTGAGAGCCCGCGCTTCGTCCATGGACATGCCACGGCGCTCGACCAACCACTCGACCGTGCGGTCATCGGGCGCAACCAGGCCGGTGAAGGCTCCGATCTCCGCGGCCATGTTGGTGAGGGTGGCCCGCTCGTCCACTCCCAGCGCCTGCACCGCTTCGCCACAGTACTCGAGGATCTTCCCGATCGCCTCGCCGTTCTTCACGTACGGGTGGCGCAGCACCTCGAGGATCATGTCCTTGGCGGTGACGTTCTCGGGCTTCTCTCCGCTGATCTCGATACGCACCGACGGCGGCACCTGAAGCCGAACGTCGCGGGTCGCCCACGAGTTGACGATTGCGGTCGTTCCGACGCCGAAGGCCACGCAGCCGATGGCGCCCGAGTGCGGCGTGTGCGAGTCGCTGCCCACGATCACCTGACCGGGCAATGCGTACCGATCGAGGACCATCACGTGGCAGATCGCTTCGCTGCCGGTCCGATCCGGCAGCTCGCCATGCAGCCGAACGCCTGTGCGGGCGGCGAATTCCCGCTGCCGCTCGTGCAGCGCGTGGGCGGCGTCCAGCAGACCCTTCTGCTTCTTCTCCTCGCTGATCACCTCGTCGAGGAAGGCCAGGTGGTCGCGGAAGAAGTAGATGCTTTCGGTGTGGTTCAGCCCCGCGTCGCCACCGGTGAATTCGTCCCAGAAAGTCGAGGCCATCGGGGTGACGTATTCGTGGCTGAACCGGATGTCCGTGTGCACGAAGCCGGTATCTCCGGGGGCCACGGCGTCCACTCCGATCTGGCCGGCCGAGAGGTCGGTCACCCAGTGGCGGGCGAGGATCTTCTCGGCCAGCGTCATTGGCCGCGCCCGTGCGGTCTTGATCTCCGGGACCTGCACGATCCCCTTGAGACGGGCGACGGCGTAGTCGAGCAGGCCGCCGTACTCGATGATGTGGCGCTCGATCTGGCCCGCGTCGCCGGTGAAAGCATCGAGCGGAATCTCCTCGCCGCGTCGGATGCGGTCGATGAGAGAGAAGTCCGTCGACGCGAGGAGGCCCAGGTTGGCGCAGTTCTCACGGTAGATCCGCTCGATGTTCTCGGCGATCACCACCCGGATTCCCGCTGCCCGCTCCGCGTACGGGGACGCCTCACGGCTCGATCCCTTTCCGCGCCGCTTGCCGGATACCGAAGCCACGAAGCCACCGTTCTTGACGTCGCTCTTGCCGATCGGGAACTCGCCGCGGCACTGCAGCCCGACGTAGGGATACTCGCCCAGGGTGTCGTCGTAGTAGTAGCAGACCCAACCCGGAGTGATCTCGTCGGTGCTGATGTCGTCGCGGAGGGGAATCGACGGGTCCCAGTCGAGATCCTCGCCTGCCAGCTGTCGGCGAACGAGATCCGGATCCTCGGTCAGGAACAGGATCCGGCCCTGCAGCCGCACGGTCGGCGGCCGTTTATCGACTTCGCGTTGCAGAAGCTGCTCCAGCATCGGTGCTTCGCCTCCATCTATCGCCGGCGGCGGAGATCGAACGCCGCCGGACCGTTCTCACGTGGACAATGAAGCTACACGGGGGCTGGCAGCCCGGCGAGACTGCCGAGGTTGCTGACCAGGCGTCCGCCGGCCACCTTCGGAGCAAATGGATCGCCGCGACCCACCTCAGGTCCTCATACACTTCTATCGCGCTGCCGTCGGTCACGCGGACGTGTGGCGCAACCGGCTCGACGCGACCACGCATTGGGCCGTAGTCACCACGGCCGCTGTCGTCACCTTCGGATTCGGCGGCACCGACGATCCCCACTTCGTGGTCCTGATGGCGCTCCTGTTCGATTTCCTGTTCCTCTACATGGAGGGACGTCGTTACCAGGTCTATCACCGCTGGATGTGGAGGCTGCGCCTGCTGCACCATTTCATGATCGTCCCGGCTTTGCGGGGTGGTGACGATGATCCTTCCGATGAGGTGATGCAGGCGAAGTGGGACGAACTGGCCGATGACCTGGGGCGTACCATTCCTCGAATCGGCCTTCTGAATTCTGTCGGCTACCGGGTGCGGCGCAACTACGGCCCCCTCATCACGTTGATCCTCTTGGTGTGGGGGTTGAAGCTGTACATCCACCCTGCAGTCGCAGCCGATTTCGGAGACATGGTCGAGCGGGCGCGAGTCGGCGTCCTCCCGGGCGAAGTCGTGCTCATCAGCCTCGGCGTCTTTCTCATCTGCCTGGTCATCCTCGCCCTGAGGGCCCCGACCGAACAGATGAAGAACTGGGTGACGCTCCCATCGCCGATCGGACGCATCACACGCCTCGGAAGCGGGGATCAGTATTGATGCGGGACTGACATAGGAGAACCAATGAACTTTCGCAGGATTATCGTCGCCGTGTTGATCTCCATGGCGCCGGACACGATCGGAGAGGCCCGGGCACAGACCTTCCCGACCGACGATCCGGTG
>JBFILW010000251.1:0-3091 GCA_041612005.1 Gemmatimonadota bacterium | reverse complement strand
GTTCGCGATGACCGCTTTGGTGGCGTTGCCGCCGCCCCTGTAGGGCACCATGGTCATCTTGATGCCGGCCCGCTTCGAGAATTCCTCCGTGGCGAGTTGCTGCAGCGAGCCGACGCCGGGCACTGAATAGAAGATGTCACCCTGTTTGGCGCGTTCGATGAACGACGCCATATCCCTGGTTCCGAGCTCGTTGTTGACGACGAACAGGAGTGGAACCGAGGCGATCATGCCGACGCCCCTGAAGTCCTTGACGAAGTCGTACTCGAGATCCTTTCGTGTCGTCGGCGTGATCGAGTGGACCGCGGTCATGAGCATCAGCGAATACCCGTCCGCGGGCGCACGTGCGACCTTCGTAGCGGCGATGGATCCGTTGGCGCCCTGCCGATTCTCCACGACGATCGGTTGACCCAGCAGGTCGGACATGCGCTCGGCAACGATCCTGCCGATCGTGTCCGGGGCAGATCCCGGGGTGGATCCGAGCACCAGGGTGATCGGCTTTTCGGGGTACTCGGCAGCGGCTTCGAGTGCCGTGAATGCCGCACCGAGTCCGACAGTGGCCGACAGCGCGATGACTGCCAACCGTCGTGTTGTCCAATGGTTCATTTTCTCCTCCGTCTGCATGCCGCTCTGACCTCGATCGCTGACTTGTTGCCTGCGCTGCGAGCATTTCGTGTTTTTTTGTAAGGCGTTGGTATACCATACGTCCGTTTGGAATACAACACAACGCTTGAGCCACCCATTCCGTGGCCCCTTTACGCAAGAAAGCGTCTTGGAGTCAGACTGTCGATGAAAGCGGACATGCGCACACGCCCGAGGGCCACACTCGAGGTCGAGCCGGGCGATACGCTCGCCAACGTTCTGCGGCGCCGAATCGCCGACAACATTCTCGCCGGCGTCTGCACGCCGGGCACACACCTGGACGAGCGATCGCTGGCCGAGGAGTTCGGCGTTTCCCGCACACCCGTTCGCGAGGCTCTGCAACAGCTCGTCGCCGCCGGGCTTGCCAGGAGCAAGCCCCATTCGGGCACGGTCGTGCAAGGCGTCGAACCGTCTCGTGTCGCGTCCCTGTGCGAAGCGTCGATTCTGCTGGAATCGCTGTGTGCCCGCCTGGCCGCCGTCAGGATCACGGCGGTCGAGCTGGGCCGCCTGGCCAAGATCCATGCTGCCTGCGAGGCGTGCCACGAAGCCGGCGACGCGGACGGCTACGCGCTGGAGAACCGCAAGTTCCACAGCGCGATCATCGACGCCACGCACAACCGCGACCTCGGGGACGCAGTCGAATACTGCCGCCTGCGAATCGCGCCGTTTCAACGAGCCCCTTTCAAGTCCTCCGAACGGCGTGCGGCGTCACAGGAGGAACACAAGAGAATCATCGACGCCCTGGAGGCAGGCGATCCCGTGCAAGCCGAGGCCGCGACGACACGCCACCTGAAGGCGGCGGCGATTGCAATCGACGAATACCTGCAACACTCGCAATCGGTTGCGGAAAAGGCGCGAGCACAGCGACAGACAACCCGCTGACGCACGGTGATCCGATCGCGTGCGGCGACACCACGCCTGCGGCCACAGCCCGGTGCGACGACCTGCGCCGGCAAAGACCCGTCGCTGGTGCAGCGTTCCAGCGGCACCCGAGCGCCGGTTCCACGGCGTCCGACTCGCCGAGCGGGCGGGCTGCGATGCGCACGTCGAACGCGCTGCGGTGTTCCGAAACCCGGCTCCCTCGATGTCGGTGTGTCCTGGGTGTCGAGGGACACAACTCGTCGATAGCTCGGTGGGCCGTGCGGATCGGAGCCCGCGACCGGCCGATGCAAGGGGAAATGCCTTTCCGACAGGATCGACATCCGCTGCTCTTGGGTAGAATCACCGCCATGCACGAACGACCACCCCGGGGCTCCCGCCCAACCGCGCTGCTCTTTCCCGCCGAGCCCCGCAGCTTCCCCTACCGCCGCACGGTTCGCACGGTGCTGCGGACCGCTCACATCCTGGCGGGTGGCGTGCTCCTGGGGGGTCACGTTTTCGGCGTACACGGCGGGCAGCTGGAGAGCTGGTGGGCCTGGACCATGGTCACCGGGGTGCTGCTGTTGCTGACCGACCTCCATGCCAGCCTTGCCGTGCTGCTCGAGGTACGCGGTGTCGCGATCGCCCTCAAGCTGCTGCTGGTCGCGCTGATTCCCCTGTTCCCGGAGGCGACCGTCTTCCTGCTCGGGCTGACACTCGCCGTCGGCGGGATCAGCAGCCACATGTCCCGGCGGTACCGACACCGGGTGCTGTGGGGGCGCGAGCTCGTGGTTACCGATCAGCGGCGCGGTTGAACCCGCCGCTGCCCGCCCGGACGCGGGAAAGCGCCGCACGGGCGTCCCGAATCCTCACGACGCCGCGAACGCAGGGCCCGTTCCCCGACCCGGACCACGGTCCGGGTCGGGGGGGCGAGGCTGCCCCGGTGAACGTCAGTCCACGCTGACTACACGATGTTGCGCGGCGCCCACGAGAAGCTCCGGTACTCCTTCTTGTACTTCGATTCCCCGATCTTGCGGATGCGGGCGACACCCATCTTGTAGTTGTAGTTGCCGCTGATCTGATCGACCACCCGCGCGGCGAGCGCGTTCGACGGCTGGCGCATGTCGAGCATGTTGGCGTACAGCATGCCCTTCTTGACCACCGGACTGACGATGGCAACGGCTGTCACCGCCGCCTTGGACAGCTCGATGTGGCCGTTCTTCATCAGCTGCGAAAACTGGAAGTCGTTACCGTGCACGCCATGGATGGTGCGCATGTGTCCCGCTACCCGGTCGGAGTACATCATGACCTGGTCGCCGGACTCGATGCCGCGCGCGCTGGCGTCATCCGGGTGGACCTCCACCCAGTTCTCCGGCCAGCGTTGCGTGCAGTAGGGGCGGCGCTCGACGTCGTCGTAGCCGGACTGCCAGATCTCGTTGATGCGCCCGGCGGAGAACCACAGCTCGTCGTCCTTTGGACTCAGCCACTCCCAGAAATCCGAGTAAAGGCTCCAGGGATGCTTCTGGATATTGACCCGGCCCGTCTGGCTCTTGAAGTGGGTGACCCACTTCTGCACCACGTTCAAGCCCTGCGG
>JBFILW010000250.1:0-3117 GCA_041612005.1 Gemmatimonadota bacterium | reverse complement strand
GGCGCGTCCAAGACGACCACATCGAACTCCTTGCGCAGAAGCTCCAGGAAGTCCGACATCCGCTGGCTCTCGAGAAGGTCCGGATTGAAGCCGCGCGAGTCTCCGCGTGCGATGAGGGTAAGCCCCTCGACCGATGTCGTCTGCCGCACCTCCTCAAAGCTTGCACGCTCGAGAAGGTAGTCCGTGAGCCCGGGGCTCTTGTGGAGCTGGAACATCGCCTGTGCCCGTCCGCGCCGCGTGTCGGTGTCAACCAGCACTGTCCTGTGGCCCGCGGTCGCGTTGGAGATCGCCAGGTTGGCGGCGACCATCGATTTACCGTCCTGCGGAGCAGGGCTCGTGATCATAGTGATGCCGCGCCCGTGACCGCCGACGTGGCTCAGTTGTGTCCGGATCCCGCGGAAGGACTCGATCGCTACCTGCGCCTCCGCCGTGTCACGCTTGCGCCCCGCGTCGAGTCGCGGAACGATCCCGAGTACCGGAAGGCCGAGACGGTTGGTGATCTGCTCCGGGTAGTGGATGCGCTTGTCCAGCAGGTTCAAAAGAAGAACCAGCGCAAGTCCCAGCCCGAGCCCGGCCAGCGTGGCCATGATGATGATGCGGCTCGCCTCCGTGGCGATCGACTCCGTGGCCGGTAGGGCCGAGTCGAGGATCTGGATATCAGGGAAATTCGTGGCCTCAGCCAGCTCTACCTGCTTCAGGCTGCTCTGCAGACTGCCATGGATCGACGTTGCGCTACCGAGCTCGCGCTGCAACCGCGTCTGTTCGATCGATCGGTAGGGGATCTCCTGCAGATCCGCTTCGTCGCCTGCCAGCTGTTCCTGTAGAAGGCCCATCTGCGCGGAGAGTTGCCCAACCAGTTGGCCGATCGCGGTGGGCAGGGCCTGACCCATGAGGACATCGATCTCCTCCCGCTTCACACGCACTAGCGGGTGCGCTTCCGTATACGTGTAGAGCAGAGTGCGCAGCTCGACCTGCTTGGTCGTGTACTCGTTGAGGAGCGTCGTCATGTGTGGCGCGGTGTTGACCGCCGGGATCATTCGCAGCGCCAAGATGTCGATCGAGTCGCCGGCCTGCCACCTGGAGAGAATGCCCTCAAGCTGCCGGATGTCGGTCTGGAGAGCGTCCTCCTGTACCCGCTTCGCGTAGTAGTTCCCGAACACGGTGGCCGTGGGGCTCGCCGACCGCCCTGGAGTGGCCACACCTGCCGGGAAAGGATCTCCGCCCTGGGGGTCGTTCGGCTCCGTAATCGTGGCGACCTGGAAGTTCTGCAGCGCCAGCTCGGCGTCCCGCAGCCGGCCTTCCGCGTAATTCGTCTGCTCCTTGAGAATCTCGATCTGCTGGCGAAGCTTCTCGTTCTTGAGGTCCCCAGCCGTGCGGATGAAGTGCTCCAGGATGCTGTTGAGGACGAGGGGCGCCGACCGCCTCTGCTCCCAAGTCAGAGTGGCAGTGATAATGCTCGCATCCGGATTGAACTGCGTTCTGAGTGCGCCCGTCAGATTCGCTATCGTGCCCGCGATCGGCATGATCTCGAACTCCAGCGTGCCGGATGGAAGGGTCTCCGGTTGCCACACGAAGCCGACCGCCTGTCCGATCATCTCCCCAATGCGTCCCCGCTGAACCTGTCCGGCACCCTGGCGCGAGAGCACGAAGCTCCCGGACGGGTCGACATCGAGCTTGTAGCGACCGGGAAGCGAGCCCTCGCCGAGGTTGAATGACGAGAACAGTCTGGTGTCGAGCGTGTCGGGCTCAATCGGGCGGATGTAGAGTCGTCGCTCCTCAACGACCGGCCTCATCACCGCCCGGCTCCGGAGCACGCTGGCCCAACCCTGTCCTCCGAACACCTGATCGGGACGAATCGGACCTCCGCCGCCTCGCCGCGCGTCCGGCTGGTCCAGCCAGATCGTGGCCCTGGTCTCGTAGACTGGCTCGATGAAGTTGGTGCCGACGACCCCGATCGCGGCGCCCACTAGTCCCGCTGCGAGGATCCACCACTTCTTCCGCCAGATAACCCCCGACAGGCGCCGCCAGTCAGTACCGTCACCATCGGGCGACGAAGACATCGGGTAGTAATCGTGCGGAGCGACTTCGTATGCTCCCGGCTCGTAAGGGGCCGGCAGGCTCGACGACCCCTGCGCCGGCACCCCGGCCGGAAGACCTGAAGAACTGGTGTTTTCCTGACTCACGAACTGACTCCCCTCGACACGTTTCCCATGGAGGCGCCCCAAGCGCCGATCACATCTTCGAAACTCGCAAAACTAAGACCGTTCGATCCGACAGGCCATGCGCACCGTTGAGCGGTCTCCGCGGCCGTTCAGGAGCAAGAGCAGTGCCGGTACGGAGCCCCGTCCCCGCGTGACATCTTGCCCTGCACGAACCGCCGGTGGCGGCTTTCCCGGACCCGACATCATTGCCGGCCCTCTCGACTGCGGCTTGCGTTCCGCCACGCAGCCTGATTGTAGCAGCGCCACGACAAGTTGGCCTTGTTGCGATGCAGCGACAGCGCCGCGTCCGGCGGCACGCGCCGCATGTCCCTCAATCTGCCGGAATACCCGCTAGCAAGCGGGATGTGCGCGCCGGGTCGGACGGCGTTTCGGCTTGGCCTGCGACTTGTACTCTGCCCCGACCGGGCCGGACCGATTTCCGGACCCGCGATCCGAACGACCGCGAAATAGATACTCACGGGAAGAGCTGACCAGACGATGTGCGGAATCATCGCGTACGTGGGAGCCAGAGAGGCATCGCCGATCCTCCTCGAAGGTCTCGGCCGCCTGGAGTACCGCGGCTACGATTCGGCCGGACTGGCGGTGCAGAACGGACAGGGTATCGCGACCCGGCGCGCCGCCGGTAGAATCGACGGCCTCTCCAGACTGGTGGCCGAGGATCCGTTGAAAGGCACGTCCGGAATCGCCCATACGCGCTGGGCGACACACGGGGCGCCCACAACCGAGAACGCTCATCCCCACGTCGATTGCTCTGGCAGAATCGCCGTCGTCCACAACGGAATCATCGAGAACGCAGCCCACCTGAGAGCCCATCTCGAAGCCGCGGGTCACACGTTCCACTCGGAGACCGACACGGAGGTGCTGGCGCATCTGATCGAGGAACACTGGGTACCGC
>JBFILW010000249.1:0-3235 GCA_041612005.1 Gemmatimonadota bacterium | reverse complement strand
TACCGGCTGGTTGGCGACGTCGCCTTCGACGAAGTGGCCGAAAAGGCTTCGTGGATCACGCCCGTACCCGGCGGTGTTGGTCCGATGACGATCGCCATGCTCCTCAAAAACACGGCCCGCGCGGCGCGACAGGCGGCGGAGACGGTGGGCGTGGCCAGCGCCTGACCCGCTCCCGCCACGCGATGCCGAAGCGCCAGATCTCGCTGTTCGACGAGGCCGCCCTCCTCTCCGACGGCGACCCGGTCGAGCCGGAAGGGCGCGCGGCGGTCACAGTCAGCGCGATCAACTCCCGGGCTCGCGAGCTTCTCGAGCGCGGCATCCCGTCACTGTGGGTCGTCGGCGAGGTGGCCAACTGGCGGCGCGTCAGCTCGGGCCACTGCTACTTCACCCTTCGCGACGAGCACTCTCAGCTTCCCTGCATGATGTGGCGGAGCGATGCGCGCGAGCTCCCCACCGATCCAGACGAGGGGATGGAGGTGTATGCCCGCGGCAGGGTCAGCCTGTACGAACCGCGGGGCCGCTACCAGCTCGTCGTGCGCGCGATCGAAGGAAAGGGCGAGGGGCTGTGGAGGCTGGCGTTCGAGCGTCTGCGCCGAAAGCTCGACTCCGAGGGTCTGCTCGATCCAGCTCGACGTCGCCCTCTACCGACCTTGCCCCAGCGGATTGGTGTCGTCACATCGCGCACCGGGGCTGCCCTTCACGACATCGTGACTGTGGTGCGTCGGCGCGCCCCCTGGGCGCACCTGCTCGTCGCGCACTGCCGAGTGCAGGGTAGGGAGGCGGCGCTCGATGTGTGCCGGGCGCTGGACAGCCTCGTTCGACACGGCGAGGTGGATGTCATCATCGTGGCTCGGGGCGGCGGCTCGGTCGAGGACCTGTGGGCGTTCAACGAGGAGATCCTGGCCCGCACCGTCGCCATGTGCCCGGTGCCCGTCGTCTCCGCGGTCGGCCACGAGATCGACGTGACGATCGTGGATCTGGTCGCCGATCTGCGGGCGCCGACACCCTCGGCCGCCGGCGAAATTGTGGTTCCGGACAACCGGGCCCTGCGTGCCGAGGTCGATGGACTGGCAGCGACGCTGGCTGAAGGACTGCGCGGGCTGACCGATCGGACCGGACGTCACATCGGGCGCCTCGGCGAGCGCATGGTGGCCGGAGCAGAGCGGCGGCTGCATGGCTGGACCACGCGCTTGGAGCGGATCGGCTTGCGGCTCGACGCTCGCAGTCCGCTCGGGATTCTCGGTCGTGGTTACGCGGTCCCGCTCGGGAGCGACGGCATGGTGCTTCGGAGGGCCGCGGAGTTCGAGGCCGAGATGCGGTTCAAGCTGCGGGTCAGCGACGGCAGTGTCGCGTGCCGCGCGGAGGAAGCGGGTCGGGAGACAACGGATGACATCTGAGACGGGAGCGGCGGAGTTCGAGGCCGCGATCAAGGAGCTGCAGCGAATCGTCGAGCTGCTGGAGCGCGACGACCTGGAGCTGGACGAGGCGCTGAGCCTGTTCGAGATCGGCGTCACGCACCTGCGAACCGCGAACACGCTGCTGGGTGAGGCGAAAGGCCGGATCGAGGAGTTGATCGAAGCCGCCTCTGGCGACTTGAACGCCATTCCGCTCGACCTGCCGGCTGACGATTCCGAGATGGGGGACGTTTGACGGATCGAACCACGCAGAACAGCCCGAGCCAGCTGGTGCTTTCGATGTTGGAGCGGGTGGACAAGGAGCTCCGGTCTCTCGTTGCGCGCGAGGCCGAAGGAAGTCCCGAGAGCGTGGCGGCACCGGTCCGCCGCGCGGTGCTCTCGCCCGGGAAGCGCATTCGGCCGATTCTACTGCTCGGAGGCTACCGGGCCGTGGGAGGGGACTGGACCGACGCCACACTGCTCTCCTGCTCGGTGGAGCTCGTACATGCCTACTCACTGGTGCACGACGACCTCCCGTGTATGGACGACGATGTGCTCCGGCGCGGGCACCCGACCCTCCACGTCGAATTCGGGGTTCAGGCGGCCACCTTGGCGGGCGCGGTGCTGATGCCGCTTGCCGTTCGCACCATCTGTCGCGCCGGAGACGAGATGGGCCTCTCGGAGGAGACGACGGCGCGGCTCGTCGAGACCCTTACGATCGCATCTGGCGGGTGCGGCATGGTGGGTGGCCAGCTGATGGACCTGGCGGCCGAAGGACGCGACGTGTCAGCGGACGAGCTCGAGGCCATCCACCTCGGCAAGACGGCGGCGCTCATTGCGGCATCGGTTACGATGGGCGCCATTGCGGGTGGCGCAGATGAGGAGACAATCGCCCATCTGGACGTGTTCGGACTCCGGCTCGGACTGGCCTTTCAGACGGTAGACGATATTCTGGATCTCACGGGATCGGATGCGGAGCTCGGAAAGACGAGCGGCCGCGACCAGGCTTTGAGGAAAGCGACCTACCCGGCTCTGTTCGGGCTGGAGGGTGCGGAGCGGTTCAGCCGTCAACTGGCGGAGGAGGCAAGTCGTCAGCTGTCCATCGTACCAAACGGTGACGTGCTCCAGGACATCGTGGAGTACGTGATCGAGCGCACACACTGACATGCACATCGGAGTCATCGCCAACACGGAGTATCCGGGCATCGAAGATGTCCTGACCCAGCTGGGCGTGATCGCCGAGCGTCGCGCCCTTCGGCTCTTCTACTCGAAGGAAGCGGAGCAGCTGGTCGGCGCCGACGGACCGAGGCTTGAGGACGCGTGGGGGAACGTGGACGTCGTCCTCACGCTCGGCGGCGACGGTACCTTGCTTCGTGCCGCCGGGCTTGCCGCCCCACGTGACGTGCCAATCCTGGGCTGCAACATGGGCCACCTCGGATTTCTCACCGCCGCTCCCCTCGAGGAGCTGGATGCCGCGATCAGCCGGTTCATCGCCGGCGACTACTTGGAGGAACGACGGCGCGGGGTCGACGTGCGGGTGACCCGGGCGAATCCGACGGCGGAGCCGGTGCCGGACTCGTACGGCCTCAACGATGCGGTCATTCACAAGAGTGGCTACGCCCGTCTCATCGCGATGCGCGTGTGGGTGGATGAGGAGGAGATCGGCCAGTACAGCGCCGACGGGATCATCATCTCGACCGCGACGGGCTCGACCGCGTACAGCCTCTCGGCCGGCGGGCCCATCCTCGTTCCCGGTATTGACGCCCTCGTGGCGACGCCCATTTGCCCCCATACGCTGGCCGTGAGGCCCGTGGTCGTGCCGTCCAGCGCCGTCATCCGGG
>JBFILW010000248.1:0-3280 GCA_041612005.1 Gemmatimonadota bacterium | reverse complement strand
TATAGTCCTCTAGTGTTTTCCGCGCTTCTGCCAACTCTTCAGGTGTTGTCTCTTTCAGTTCTTTTGTGCTGGGACCGTTCTGAAGTAGCTTGATGAACGTTTCGTAGGGTCTCATGTCGATCTCCTTTTGGGTTGGTTGGTCAGTCAGCTCAATCGAGCGGCTCGTAAGCCGCTCTGTTGAATGGACTGTTGTTGGGGAGAGGGTCTCTGCCGCAGCAAGCGTCGCCCGACTAGTCCACGTGCTAGCAAGACCGCGGCAGGTTCCCCTCTCCCTCTGCGCCCCTTCGGGTTGGTCTTCGGATTCGGATCCGCTGCCGGTTGGGTTGGGTTCTGGGCCTACCTGCCGCTGCTGTCAGGGGGAATAGTAGGGCAAGAAGCCCTACGGGGCAAGCTGCCCCACCTAAGTTATTGATTGGTATAGGGCACGTTGCCCGAAACCGGCGCGATTCTGCGCAAACCCTTTCGGAACAGTCACTTATGATCGAGCCGCACTACCAGCGGATCGCTGGTCTGCACGTGGAGGAGGACGGCGTGACCGGGGTCGTGTGGATGGGCCGGGACCCCGACACCATGGTCATCCATATCTACGATTGCGCCCTGTTCCGCGGCCAGCCGCGGCCTGTGCTCGTGGAGGGGCTCGCGGCTCGGGGTCGGTGGATTCCCCTCGCTTACTCCAAGAGCGCCCGTGGGCTGACTGAGAAGCTCCTGGAGAACGGTCTGAACCCGCTCCCAGATCCGGTGAGCGAGCAGCGCGAGGCGATCGAGGGGGCGGCGACGGAGGTCGAGGCGGCGATGCGCTCGGCCCGGCTGCGGGTCGACAAGCGGTTGGGGGAGTGGATGGAGGAGTTCAAGTCATATCACCGCGACGGTGCCCTGGTTCCTGACCGTGGCTTTCCGCTGATGTCAGCCACGCGGCACGCGATCGCGTGCATCGACTGGGCGGTGCCGATGGTGGTCGGGCGCGGCAACCAGGCGAACTACCCGCGGTTGAGTATCGTCTGAGATGGCGCTCACCGACCGACAGTACATCGACCTGGTCAACCAGGAGTTCGAGGACAGCATCGGCGCGCCCGGTGGCGATGTCGATACCGCCCGCCAGCGAGCCTACGACTACTATCTGTCCGAGCCGTTCGGTGACGAGCAGGAAGGCGAGAGTCGGGTCGTCACATCCGACGTTGCCGACGTGGTCGACGGTCTGATGCCGTCTCTGCTGCGGCTATTCACGACGCAGGAGAACCTCGTGAGCTTCGACGCTCACGGGCCGGAGGACGAGGCGCAGGCGAGGCAGGAAAGCGACTACGTCAATTACGTCTTCTGGAAAAGAAACCCCGCGTTCGAGGTGCTCTACAGCTGGTTCTTCGACGCGCTCGTCCAAATGAACGGTTACGTCAAGTGCTACTGGGACGAGTCGGAGCGGGTAACCCAGGACTCCTGGCAGGAGCTAACCGAGCTTGAGCTGGCCGACCTGATGTCGGACCCGGAGCTGGAGCTGCTGGAGCGTGACGAGCGCATGATCACCGTGCAGGGTGAGGACGGGCAGCCGTTCGAGGTGCTCGTTCACGACGTGACGTTCGAGCGGACCGAGACCGTCGGTCGGGTCGTGGTCGAGAACGTGCCGCCGGAGGAGATGCGGATCTCCCGGGACAGCCGCTCAGTGGATCCGACCGGCGCGCGGATGGTCGGGCAGGAGCGCGACGACGTGAAGCGGCACGAGCTGCTCGCGATGGGGTTCGACCACGACCTCGTGATGTCGCTCAAGCCCGAGTCGGTGGTGACCACTGACTCGCAGACCAAGACGGCGCGAAGAGCGCTCACGGATGACGAGACCGACGGCGCGACCAGCATCGACCGGATGCAGGACGGCTTCAAGCTCCGCGAGGCTTACCTGATCGTCGACGATGACGGCGACGGTGTCGCTGAGTTGATGCAGGTGTTCACGGCTGGCGACAAGTTGCTGGAGAAGTCCCGGGCCGACCGCCAGCCGTTCCACTCGCTGTGCCCCCACCCGTTGCCGCACAAGCACGTTGGCCGGGCGAGCGCGCAGAAGGTGATGGACACCCAGCGCATCGGCTCTGAGTTGTGGCGCCAGATCCTGACCAACCTCTACCACACCAACCGACCCTCGCATGCGGTGTGGGAGCTGGGGATGGGCGAGAACACCATGGAGGATCTGCTGACGACGCGGATCGGTCGGGTGACTCGGTTCCGGCGCCCGGTGCAGGAGTCCTACCAGCCGATGACGGTGCCGTTCACGGCGGGCGCGTCGTTCCCGATGCTGGAGCTGATCGACAAAGCGAAGCGCGACCGCACTGGTATCAGCGCCGACTCGGAGGGGCTCAACCCCGAGGCACTGAAGAACATCCAGACGTCGGTTCTGGCGCAGGCCTCGGACATCAGCAGGATGCGGATCGAGGCGATCGCGCGGATCTTTGCCGAGACCGGCATCAAGAGCTTGATGCTGCATATTCGGGAGCTGCTGTCGAAGCATCAGGTGAGGGCTGAGGTCGTTCGGTTGCGCGGCGAGTACGTGACGGTGGACCCGCAGTCGTGGCGGCATCGAGCCGACACCACGGTGAACATCGGTCTCGGTATCGGGACGCGGGAGCAGAACCTGCTGCACCTGGAGACGATCTGGGCGAAGCAGCTGCAGATGGCAGAGAGCGGCCAGCTCAACCTGACGGTGACGCCGCAGAACCTCTTCCAGACGGCGCGGGAGGTCGTACGCAACGCAAACCTGCGCAACCCCGACCGGTTCTTTACCGATCCTGGGGAACAGCCTGCGCCGCCGCCGAGCGACCAGGCGCAGGAATTGCAGCGGATGCAGCTTGAGGTCCAGCAGCGTCAGCAGCAGCTCGATCAAGAGCGCAACCAGATCAACATGGCGAAGCTGCAGCTAGCGAATGAGAAGCAGCAGCTAGAGCATCAGCGTGAGGTCGTGAAGCTGCAAGGCGCGGCGCAGGAACGTGAGCAGCGGTTCGCGATCGAGAACACCAAGCTGCGCAATCAGCTGACCGGCCTGCTCGGTGATATGCAATCGAGCAGCGTCAAGGACCAGCTCGCCGCCGCTAAGACACAAGCGGAGGTCCAGAAGATCCTGGCCGACGCGCTCAAGGCGCGCGCGGAGACCGCGAAGATCATGGAAGAGGTCGACTCCCAGTCCATGGACAACGTGGAACGAGAAGCGGGCATCACGGGCAGTGAGGAGCAGGACGCCAGCGGTGGCGATTAATCTTTAGGAGGCGGTAGGACAATCATGGCAACACCAACCTTTTTCACTTCG
>JBFILW010000247.1:0-3345 GCA_041612005.1 Gemmatimonadota bacterium | reverse complement strand
GCGTCCCTTCCGTCCAGGCTCACAACGATGTCGGGGACCATGGCGGATGGGCAAGGCCTACCGCGCTTTCCAACGCGACTGGCGCCTTCGGCCGGCGGGCCGATATTGAAAAGCCATGCGCTACCTAGATACAGGCGGGCGCGACCCCGGGCACGCCCTCGGCTCTTGGTTGAATGGGAACGTCCTCCGCGACACCTCGCTGGTCGAGATCCGGTGGCAAACGGGCTTTTTCGCCGCCGAGTCTCTCGGCTACTTCGCCCCAGCGATGGCCAGGCTGCGACCGGTCGACGGGGTGCTCCGCGTTTTGATCGGATCGAACGACGGGATAACGCGGCGGGCCGACGCAGAAGTCCTGCTCAGGGCAGCCGGGCCGCCTCGGCCCAATCGACGAATCGGGATCGTGAGCTTCGACAGCGGCTACTACCATCCCAAGACGGTGCACGTTCTCCGGGCTGACGGCTCAGCTGCCGCCTACGTCGGCTCGGCCAACCTCACCGGTAGCGGGGTGGCGTCTCTTCACGTTGAGGCGGGGCTGGTCCTCGATACACGCGAGGGGGACGACCCGGCCGTCGCGGCGCAGATAGCGAGCGCGATCGACTGGTGGTTCACGGCGCCCCGTGAAGGACTGACTCTCGTCGAGCAGCCCGCGGATCTGGACGCCCTGGTCGCGGCCGGCACCCTCGACGTGCCGCCATCGCCACCGCCGCGACGACCGCGCGGCTCTGGCGCACGAGGCCGTGCCCGTGGCGCGCGTCTAAAGCCTCTCGTGGCGATCCCAAAACTGCCACCCGGCACGGGCGGAGTCGCTACTCCTCCGGGCGGAACCGCTCCGGCTCCACCGGGGGGCGCGCCCGCAGGGGCCAGCACTTCGGAACGGTGGACCAAGCGCCTCACGCGCTCCGATGCTCAGCGAAAACCGAGTGGCAATCAGCGAGGAAGCATCACCCTGGTTCAGGCCGGGCACCAAATCGATGCACAGACCTATTTCAGGTACGAGTTCTTCGGCGCAGCCGACTGGAAGGCCGATCACACGAGAACCGGCGAGACGCGCGAAACCGCTGACGTAGCGTTTGAGGTGAACTTTCTGGGGCAGGATCTCGGCGTTCTCGAGATTCCAGTCACCTATGCCTCGAATCGCGAGGCAGCCCAGAAAAACTACACTTCGCTTCTTCACCTGGGAGCACTCGCGAGCCACTTCGCGCGTCGCGATGTGACGGACAAATGGCTGATCCTGGAGCGGCGCGCTGACGGGAGCTACGCTCTTTCGGTCCTCGACAACTTACCCTGAGGCGGCACGGCGGCGGCCGCGCCGAGACCGCGATCGGCGCCTGTCACGCATCTTTTCCCAGATTCGCCTCAGCATCGTGCAGTCCCGCGCCGACAGGCCCAGCTGATCTCGGAGCACGCGGCGGTCGTTCTCGAGCAGCACTTCATCGAGCTTTCCCAGCCGGACCAGGCGATCGACTTCTGTGAGCGGCATCGCGTCCGCGAGCGTGCGGGGCACCAGCAGGTGCTCCGCTTCGGTGGGCTCCAACTCGAGGACGCCGCCCCCGTAGCTCCGGCCCTCGATCTCGGCCGAAGCGGCCGTCAGATGCGTGTAGAGGTTCGCGGCGAACTGCTCCGGCGCTGCCGTGCCGCAACGAACCCGATGAATCGTGTCCGTCGAGACCGCCTTGGTCGCGTTGAGCACGATCCGTGGGAAGTCGTAGATCTGTCGGAACAGGAAGCAGTCGGGACGCCACACGGACGGCACGGTGTACCAAGGGTCGCGGATCGAGCACTTGTAGCCCTTGTGCACCCCGTCCTTCTCCCCGCGTTGCACGTACTTCCGCGCATCAGCGTTGAGCGCTCCATTCGTCTGCGGGTCCACGAAGAAGAGAAACACTTTCTCTCCCGCCTCCCCCAACTCGCGCAGCTCACGGGGCTTGATCACGGCACCGACTAGTTGGGAAGAGCGACCGACCAGCGGCACCGCGTAGTCCCCGAGTCCATGCTCCGTCACCTGTTCTCTCGAAAGAACGAAGAAGGCGTTGCGACCCGTCACGACCCCGACATCCACTTCCGCGTGATCCGCGAACACTCCGACCTCGGGAAGCTCGCGAAGCCTGCGCATCAACGAGATCTCACGCGCCGTCAGGAAGTACTTGAGCCACTTCTCGCTATCGTGGCGCACCGTCTTCCGCTGCCCACGCCTGCCGTTCAACGCCGCCTCCGGAGCCGAAGCCAAGACGTCCTCGACCGTGGGGGCTTCGGTGAGCTCGATTCGGCAGCGGTTCTCGGGCGAGGGCCTTTCGAGGCGTCCCTCGGCGAGCAGCAACAAGACCTCCTGCTCCGCACGCTCGAAGAACAAATCGTTGCAGGCGAAGATTTGGATGCTGCTGAACCAGTCGGCGAGATACGAGCGGAGCTGGCCGGCATAGGTGACCTGTAGCAGCTCCGCCGGGATGACGAAGGCCAGCCGGCCGCCGGGACGCAGGCGGCTGATGGCACCCACCACGAACGGCACCCAAATGTTCGTCAGCTTGTTGGCCCGCAGTCCCTGGCGACCCATCAGCGCCATCGCGCGCGAGCGCGAGGGCTCCGGGAAGTTCTGGTAGCGGATGAACGGGGGGTTGCCGATTGCGCAATCGAAGCGACGCGCCGGGCCGTCTTCCAGCCACTCGAAGAAATCGCCGCACCGAATGCTCTTGGCGCCCGGCCGGCCGAGCACGGTCCTCAGCCGAGCGGCCGACTTGGCCGCTTCCTCCGGTATGATCTCGATTCCCGTGAGTTGCTTGCCGGCTCGAGCCTTGGACGCCCCCAGCTCGCGCAGGCGCTCGGCCGCGGCAGCGAGGAACACCCCGTCCCCGCAGCTCGGCTCGAGGATCTCGTCATCGGCGGACCGAACCGCCCAGGCCGTCAGCCATCGGACGACTTCTTCCGGTGTGTAGTACCCTCCTCGCAACTTGTCGAGCGTTTCGGGATCGATCTGGGGTCGGGACATCGACGATGGATCGGTCGCCCACAGCTCCGTCTGTGATGCCATGCCCTGCCTTTCGCGTCTCGTCGGCGGTCCGGTCTCGGCGGTAAGATCGCGGGGGCCCCCGTGCGCCTCAAGGCGCGTCGCCCGCGCATTCGGCGGCTCGGCTGGCCGGGCGTCTGCGCGCGCGGCGGAGGGCGGGGTTCTCGGCACGATGCCTTTGCAAGTTTACGATTCGTAATCGAGGCCGAGGTCGCTTCGGAGCCACCGAGCGATCGGCTGAGAGCTCGAGGGAACCCTATTCCTTGTCGGCGGGGACCGTGAGCGCGTGGCAGGGCGGCTGCTGACCGGAGGCGCCGGGTTCCGTTGGAAGTCGAGTCCTCGTC
>JBFILW010000246.1:0-3445 GCA_041612005.1 Gemmatimonadota bacterium | reverse complement strand
CGCCGGCACCGCAGCCAGGACGATGTGGACAGGGACGAAGTGAGGGGTCGCATGAGACTCGTACTGGGAGCGCTGGTCGAGCTGGTCGAATTCTACTCGAAGTTGGGCAACGGCCCGATGACCAAACTGCTGCGACACGAATACCGTCGGCTGCAGCGAACCGTAACGCGATGGGACGCGCATTCACGGCCCTACCGGAAACTGAGAGCACCATCGTCGGGGTCCAATTCGAGGAATGCCGTCATTGGCTTCCCCGATCGCGCTTTCGGGGTGGCGGCCGACTGGTACGATGAGGCTGAGCCCGCTCTATCCGACCTTCTGGTCCACCACGCCACGGCCGTCGAAGGCGTCCGCATTCACAAGACCTCCGATACGGGCCGGAAGGGCATTGGACACGCCCGGAAGTACGTCCGGCGCCACGCGGCCCAGCGGGCGCTCGGCCTCTCGGAGGGCGAGACTGTGCCCGCGGTCGGCTACGAGCTGAAGGCGGTATGAGCAGCTACCGCGATCGGATCGAGCTCCTGCACTGGGTCCGGACGGGGGAATCAGATTCACGCGGGGCCCTGACCTTCTATGCCCGGCTGGCCGCGCTGCCGGTCGGCTACGTCGAGAAACGGGCGCGGGGCGAAGTAGAGCCGAGCGACAGCGACTACCGCCGCATCGACGAAGTCTGGCACACTCGGCGGCCGGCCAGGCACCGCTGGCGGATCCTGCTTGGAAACCGGGACGCGATCGTGTGGCGCTGCTCGCGGTGTGCAACGGTTCTAACCGGGAGGAACCGTACGGCGTCCCTGATGTTGTCGCGATGCGTCGAGGGGCAGATGACCGCCCACGAGAAGAAGCTGTTCGCCTAGCAGCTCGCTGAGGAACTCCACCGATCTGCGTGGTCGGCTGGGCGCCGTTGCCCGATCCAGCCGAATCAGGTAGGATCGGCCCAACGTTTGCGGGCGTAGCTCAGTTGGCAGAGCGTCAGCCTTCCAAGCTGAAGGTCGCCGGTTCGACCCCGGTCGCCCGCTCTTCCTACCTGATCATCGGACTCACGATCGCGACGGCACCGACCCGTTCACTGAACCTGCGTGAGGAACCATGAAACACTGCTCCCGAGTTTGTCGCTCAGTTCTGAGATTCGGGGTGGCCTCGTTGCCACTGATCTTGTTGGGATGCGAGGCCACCGGCTCCGGTGGCGACGATGCTGTCGCCGGGTCGGAGCAGGCCGTTCTAACTCTCGCCCCGGCTGTGCCTGCTCCCATCGATCGTGACCGGCCGGCCCGGGTTGTCGTGAATCTCGAGACCCAGGAACTGGTGCAGCGTCTCGCGGACGGCGTGGAGTATACGTTCTGGACTTTCGGTGGCGCTGTCCCGGGTCGATTCATCCGCGTGCGTGAGGGTGATATCGTCGAGTTCCATCTCAACAACCGCCCGGACAGCCGCGTGCCGCACAACATCGACCTGCATGCCGTCACCGGTCCCGGCGGAGGCGCCACGTCCTCGTTCGTCGCTCCCGGGCAGAGCGCCACCTTCGTGTTCACGGCCCTCAACCCGGGCCTCTACGTCTACCACTGCGCGACTGCCCCGGTTGGAATGCACATCGCCAACGGGATGTACGGCCTGATCCTGGTGGAGCCGGAGGGCGGGCTGCCGCCGGTGGATGTCGAGTACTACGTGATGCAGGGCGAGTTCTACACGGCCGGTGGGTACGGCGAGGAGGGGCTCCAGAGCTTCAGCATGGAAAAGGCGCTGGCCGAGAACCCGGACTACGTCGTGTTCAACGGCTCCGTCGGCTCACTGATCGGGGATAAGGCACTCACGGCGGAGGTCGGGGAGACGGTACGGCTCTTCGTCGGAAACGGAGGTCCCAACCTGATCTCATCCTTCCACGTGATCGGGGAGATATTCGACCGGGTCTATCTGGAGGCAGGGTCGACGACATCCGACAACATCCAGACAACGCTGGTACCCGCGGGTGGCGCGTCCATAGTCGAATTTAAGGTCGAGGTGCCGGGCAACTTCCTTCTGGTGGATCACTCGATCTTTCGGGCATTCAACAAGGGTGCTCTGGGCATGTTGACCGTGGCTGGCCCGGAGGATTCCTTGATCTATTCCGGTCGAATCGCCGAGGGTGTGTACCTGCCTGAGGGTGGGGCGGTGCAAGCCCTGCCTGGCGGTCAGGCCGAGCCACCACGAGCAACCACGACCGAAGAGCGGGTCGCGTTCGGGGAGCGAGTCTACGCTCAGAACTGCGTGGCATGTCACCAGGCCGAAGGTCAGGGCATCCCGGGCGCGATCCCGCCGCTGGCCGCCTCCGACTACCTGAACGAGGACGAGGAGCGCGCGATCGGAACGGTCGTGAACGGGCTGGACGGCCCAGTCACCGTGAACGGCGAGACGTACAACAGTGTGATGCCGCTCTTGCAGCTCAGCGACGATGATGTCGCCAACGTGCTGACCTACGTCTACAGCCAGTGGGGCAACGCCGGGTTCGACGTGCTCCCGCAGGAGGTCGGCGCTGTTCGCGGGCGGACCCGATAGCCCGGAGACGAATCATGGCAGAAGCCAAGCTCGCGATTCTCGGAACCGGCAACATCGGTCGTGCGATCGCGACCGGTCTGGCCTCCGAGCTCTTCCAGCCCGCCGACATCATCCTCACCCGGCGCAAGCCGCAGCATATCGAGGACCTCTCCGCAGCCGGGTTTCGGGTCCAATCCGACAACCGGGAAGCAGTGCGGGACGCGGAGGTCGTGATCCTCGCGGTGGAGCCACAGCAGCTCGACCCTCTGCTGGAAGAGATCGCCGACGACGTGAACTCCGATCGCCACCTACTCATCTCGGTCGTCTCGGGGGCCGGCATCGCGCAGATGAAAGACCGGCTCGGCAAGGAGCCGGCGATCGTGCGCGCCATGCCGAATACCGCCATCGCGCTCCACGATTCGATGACGTGCCTGGCTGCCGAGCCCGGGCATGAGAAGGCGCTCGAGCGCGCCGTCGAGATCTTTGATGCAGTCGGGACGACACTGGTGATCGACGAGGAGCAGATGATCCCGGCCACCGCCCTGTGCGCCTGCGGCATCGCCTTTTTTCTGCGCGCCGTTCGGGCCGCTTCACAGGGCGGGATCGAGATCGGCTTTCACCCGAGAGAAGCGCTCCAGATGGCTGCCCAGACGGCCCTCGGTGCCGCTTCTCTAGTGCTGGATCGGGAGACGCATCCCGAACGCGAGATTGATTCAGTCACAACGCCGCGCGGATGCACGATCTCGGGGCTCAACGAGATGGAGCACCAGGGCTTCAGTTCGGCCATGATCAAGGGGATCGTTACCTCGGCTGTCACCGCCCGCTCGCTCTACGCGACGGACTGACGGGCCAGCCGAGAAACGGACTAGGAGGAGAACACGCGAATGGATGAGCAGACGTTCAACCTCGGCATTCGGAAGGTGCTGAAGCGGTTCGG
>JBFILW010000245.1:0-3465 GCA_041612005.1 Gemmatimonadota bacterium | reverse complement strand
GCCTGGCTGTGGTGAATATCGGCAGTGGCCCGACGTTTCCTAGGGGAGTCTTTCCGGACCCGGAAAGAATTCGGAGGCGCCGGGAACCGCGGTCAGCACCTGACTCAAGTAGCCGCCCGTGCAACTCTCGGCGACTGACACGGTCTCGCCGGCGGCGCGGAGAGAGTCGACCACGACTTCGGCCAGAGATCGGACACCGATCTCGTATACGTCGTCCCCAAACTCGCGACGCAGCGCGGACTCGGCCGCTGCGAGCGCTGCGCTCCAGTCCCGGGCCAAACTGCGGCTCGCCGCGCGCGCCACGACGTCGACGGTCGCTCCGTGCACGTAGTAGGCGACCTCCAAAGACTCGAGCTCGGGGAGGGCGGCGGTTCGGGCCTGGGCGTGCGATTCCGGGACTCCGATGAGCCTGACCCTGCACTCTGGAGCCGCGCTGCCGGCCAGCCACTCGTCGAGAAGCGTCCCCGCGTCGCCGGCCAGCAACGCGGTCACCTCCGCCGGGACTCCGGGAAACGCAAGCAATGCGCTGCCGTCCCATTCCGCGGCGAAGCAGGCCGCCGTTCCGTGCGGGTTCCTGACCAACCTCGCGCCTTCCGGCAGCAGCGACTGTTTGTTCGTCGTTCCGGTGGTCAGGTAACCGGCAGATATCCATTCATCGAGCTGTCGAGACCACTCCGGCGACTCGCGCAGAGGACGTCCGAGGGCCGCTGCCACGCCTTCGCGGGTGCGGTCGTCCGACGTCGGCCCGAGGCCGCCCGCGATCAGAATGACCGCGCAACGCTGCGAGGCCGCCTCGACCGCGGAGCGGATCGACTCGGAGTCGTCGGGTACCGCGCACATTTCAACGACTCGACCGCCCCGGCTCGTTACCGCGACTGCCAGCGCCGCACCGTTACGATCGCGGATCGAGCCAGCAAGGAGCTCGTCTCCGACGATGATGATGTAGACGGAGTCGGGCGGAGCGCCGCGCCCCATCAGGCGGGCTTGTCCGCGAGGATCCGGCGGAAGGAAAGCAGATACTCCGCCATCGAGTATACCGTCAGGAACAGCGCGATGGTCAGAGTCACGGCCGAGAACCAACCGTTCAGCTGCACCCAGAACTGCCAGATCGGACCATCCCATCCCTGCCGGTGGGCGCCGGTCTGGAAGGCCACCCAGAGAATCATCGAGCCGATGAAGATGTTCTGCATCAGAGCCTTGCGCTTGCCCGACGTCCCGGCGGGAACAACGTGGCCGCGCTTGGCGGCTACGGTACGCAGGATCGTGATTGCCACCTCACGCCCCAACAACACGACCACGACCCAGAGGGGGATGCCGTCGTAGAGCGGAAGGCCACCCAGATACGCATAGCGAAGAGTGAGCAGGTAGAGGGGGACCAAAGTGGCGACCAGGAGCAACTTGTCGGCAACAGGGTCTACGAGCTTGCCGAAATTGGTGATCTGATCGCGGCTTCGGGCCAGGTAGCCGTCCCACAGATCGGAGAGCGCGGCTATGACGAAAAAAGCGAACGCCAACAAGCGTGACGTCATGCTGTTCTGGAACAACAGGATGACGACGAGCGGCGTCATGACTACCCGAAAGGTAGTAATCGAGTTGGGCAGGTTCGGTCTCATTCGCCTAGCCGCGGGAGACCGTCAGGCAGTCCGTAAGGGCTCAACAAGAACGCCGTCCGGAGAGGTCTGCTCCTTTCGAGCCCCTCAGATGCCTTCGACACTCTCGCTGGCCGCGAGCCTGTCCTCCATCCCTTCCAAGATGCTGGCTGCTCGCTTTCTCAACAGCGGCCGATCTTCCCACGCCAGATAGTCCCTCAGCAGCAGCACGTTGTTGATGTCCGGGTGTGAGCGCAGGTATGCCAGAGCGGCAAGTCTGCGCAGCGGGTGAGGGCTGAACAGGTCGTTCCGATGGCGCGTCATCTGGTCGCGCGCGAAGAGAACCCCGGCCACCGAGAGCGCTGCCGCTCCCAGTATCGCGAATCCCGCATATTTGAGGGTACGTTCCAGCCGGTCGTCCGAGTCCGGCTTCAGTACCAGGATCTTATCTGCCATCGTCTCCTCACATCTCCCTTCGACCCAAAAACGCCTCTGCGATGGTGACTCCGTCAGCATACTCCAAGTCACCGCCCACCGGCAGTCCCCGCGCCAGCCTCGTCACGCGCAGGCCCTCGACGCCGGCCGCCAAGCGGTGTATGTACGTCGCGGTTGCTTCACCCTCGACGCTGGGGTTCGTCGCTATGATCAACTCGCTCGTTCCGTCCTGAAGCCTGGACATCAGAGCCGGGATGCTGAGATCGTCCGGCCCCACACCGTCCAGCGGCGACAGTCGGCCACCGAGCACGTGATATAGCCCCCGATAACGACCCGACTTCTCAATCGCCGCGATGTCCGATGCCTCCTCGACCACGCACACTGCTCCGGAATCCCGGCGTGGGTTCGCACAGTACTCGCACGGGTCTGAGTCCGACAGATTCCCGCACCGCGAACACGCCTTTACTTCCGCCGCCACCCGGTCCAGGGCGCGTGCCAGACGCCGTGCCTCGCCGGGCGGCGCCTTCAGCAGGTGGTAGGTGAGGCGCTGAGCCGTCTTGCGGCCAATTCCCGGAAGCCGAGCGAGCTCGGTAACCAGATCCTCGATCGCCGGCATCTCGTCAAATCACTCGTGGCGATCAGCCGCCCAGGAGGTTGCCCAGATCGGGCATCGAGAGACCTCCGGTCGCATCGCGCATCTCGGTTTCCATCTTCTCTCGCGCGCGACGCTGTGCCTCCGACACCGCCGCAAGCACGAGATCCTCAAGCATCTCGACGTCCTGAGGGTCGACGACCGATGGATCGATGCGAATCGAGCGGACCGCACCTTTGCCGTCCGCCGTGACTTCGATCATGCCGCCACCGGAGGTGACGGTGATCGTCTCGCTCTCGAGTTTGCGCTGCAGGTCGCTCATTCGCGCCTGCATCTGCTGGCCCAGCTGAAATAGATTCTGCAGGTTGCCCATGCTATCCACTCGTCACTACTCCTTTAGCCTGAGGTCCAGTTTTTCTACCGCTTCCCGGAGCTGGGGGTCCACAGACACCATCTCCTGAAGTCGCTGCTGGCGAGCGGCCGAGGCAGAAATCCGCGGCGCGCTGCCCGTGCCTTCAATGCGGAATGCCAGGCTGTCCGGCTTCACCCCGAGTTGTCGGCCGAGCGCCGTGCGTATCGACGCCGAGCGACTCGGGTCGTTCAGGAAGGACCGCACCGCCTCGCTCAGACCGTCCGGGACGCTCACGTGAATCGTCTGATCCGAGAGCTCGCTGACGCTGGCTCCCTTGAGTACCACCGCCTCGCCGCCGAGACCCTCGGCGTCGGCCAGTGCGGCGCGCCAAGCGTCACGGATCACGTAGGACGTACCCTGCAACGGTTCCGTCGGCCCGGTGTCCCCACTATCCTCCGTGATCGGAGAAGCGGGAGTCTCGTCCGTGGCCTTTTCTC
>JBFILW010000244.1:0-3466 GCA_041612005.1 Gemmatimonadota bacterium | reverse complement strand
CGACTCGCCGAGCGGCAGGCTGCGGGACCGTCTTTCCACACTAGGGATGGCCCAGCGCTCGCGGCAAGGAATCGTTTTGGAAGAAGGCATCGGGAAGCGGTGATGCGGCCGCGGGCTGCCCCCGCGCTTGGCCACGGCGACCCGGGCTAGAGCTTCGGGCTGGCGCCCGGGGACGGCCAGGCCACGGATCGCCGTCGCCATGTGACGAACCTCAGCCACGCATTGTCCTTGGATGTGGATACACAATTCGCGGGCCCGGGCCGCTCTCACCGCCGATGAGCGCGGCCGGAGGTCGCGGTGCGGAGAGGACCATGCAAGGACAAATCGGAAGTCAGCTTCAGGCGGTCTGGGCCGAGATCGTCGCGTACCTGCCCAGCCTTCTGGGTGCGATCGGCATTCTGCTCCTGGGCTGGATCGTCGCCCGGATCGTCGGAGGCCTCGTTCGGAGGGCGTTCGCTCGTAGCCGCCTGGACGACCGTGTCGTAGGGTGGGTTCGGGGCGATGAGGAGTCGGCTGACCTGGACGTGTCCGGGGCAGCGGGGAAGACCGCGTTCTGGATCGTCTTCTTGTTCGTGTTGGTCGCGTTTTTCGAGGCGCTCAACCTCACGATCGTCACCGAGCCGCTGAACGCGTTACTGAGCCAGTTCGCCGGGTATCTTCCCCGCTTGATTGGCGGCGCCGCGGTCTTCGTGGTGGCGGCTCTGCTCGCGTTCGTCGTGCGGCGAGTCGTGCACGCGGTGGTCGAGAAGAGCTCTCTGGAACAGCGGCTCAGGGGATCATTGGATGTGAGTGCGGTCGAGCCCGATGGCGCCCCGACCTTGGCGGCGACGTTGTCCGAGGCGGGGTATTGGCTGACGTGGCTCCTCTTCCTGCCGGGTATCCTGGCCGCGCTCGCGGTCGAGGGCCTGCTCGAGCCGGTTCAGCAGCTCACGCAGCGGTTCGTGGCCTTCCTGCCCGATCTCCTGGCGGCCGCCGTGATCTTCCTGGTCGGGTGGTTCGTGGCCCGCGTGGTCAGGAACATCCTGCGCAACGTGCTTGCCGCGGTGGGCGCGGACGCGTTGGGCGAGCGCGTCGGGCTCCGCTCCGATGGACCCGGAGAGGGACTCTCCGGCCTGATCGCGCTGATCGTGTACGTGCTCATTCTGATTCCAGTCGTGATCTCCGCGCTGAACGCGCTCGCGCTGGAGGCCATCACGGCGCCGGCCAGCGACATGCTGTCCCAGCTCATGGCAGCCGTCCCCGGGATCATCGCCGCGCTGCTCGTGGTCGGTTTTGCTTATTTCGTGGGCCGACTCCTCTCCGACGTCGTGAAGTCCCTGCTTCAGGGGGCCGGGTTCGACGGGCTGCTCGAGCGGGCCGGCGTGTGGCGGCCGCAGGGCATTGGTCGCAGCGCTTCGGACTTGGTGGGGACGCTGATCCTGGCGGGTGCCCTGCTCTTCGCGGCCATGGAGGCCGCATCGCTCCTCGGGTTGGCGGCACTTTCGGGGCTCATCGAGGACCTCGCGGTCTTCGCCGCCGGGGTGTTGCTCGCGCTGGTAATCCTGGCAGCGGGGCTCTACCTGAGCCGCATCGCGCAGCAAGCGGTGAGCGCGACCGGAACGCCGATGGCGGCCCGACTCGGATGGGTCGTGCGCGTGGCCATCCTCATCCTGAGCGGCGCGATGGCACTCCAGCAGATGAACGTCGGGAGCCAGATCATCGCCATCGCGTTCGCGTCGATGATGGGTGCGCTCGCGATCGCAGCGGCCCTCGCGTTCGGACTGGGCGGCCGTCAGGCCGCTGCCGAGGCGCTGGCGCGCTGGAGCTCGGGCTCGGGATCGAGCCGGCCTGAAGGCGGAGGTGGTGCGGCGTAGCCCGAGACGGGGACGGACCGGGCCGGGGCACTACTCTCCGTCACAATGCGTTCAGCGGGAGAGCAACGAGGCCATGGTTACGTACTCCATGCCGGCTCGCTTGACCCTGGAACAGGCTTCGCCGAGATCGGCGAGCGCGACGTTCCAACCGTCCAAGCCCGTCATGACGTCCGAGTGCCCGTCGAGCAGGGCGTTGGTCGCCTCGATTCCCATTCGGGACGCGAGCATGCGGTCGAAAGCGGAGGGGCTGCCGCCACGCTGTACGTGACCGAGCTTGGTCACTCGCGACTCGAAGCCGATTCCGCTCGAGCGCAGATGACCGGCGATGCCCTCGACATCCAAATCAGCGCCCTCGGCAACGATCACGAAGCAGTGATGCTTGCCCCGCTGGTGGGCTCGCGCGACGATCCTGCCGATCTCCTCGACCGTGACATCGGTATCCGGCGTGACGACCAGCTCCGCACCGCAGATGACCCCGGCCATGCCCGCGAGGAAGCCCGATCCGGCACCCATCGTCTCGATCAGAAACGCGCGCTTGTGAGACGAGGCTGTGTCGCGGAGCTTGTCGATGGCCTCCATGATGGTATTGAGGGCTGAATCGACCCCCAGGGACATCTTCGTTCCCCAGATGTCGTTGTCGATCGACGCCGGGATGCCGACCACGGCGACACCTTCGCCGGCCAGAGCGTGAGCGCCGCGCATTGACCCGTCGCCGCCGATCACGATCAATCCTTCGACGGCGCTCTCCTCGAGCGAGCTCAGCGCTGCGGTCAGCCCCGAAGGGGTCCGCATCTCGGGGCAACGAGCCGTCCGCAGCACCGTGCCGCCACGATGTAGGATATCCCCGACGTCCCTCGGCGAGATGACTCGTCCCCGCCCTTCGATCAATCCGGTGTATCCATCCTCGAACGCCCAGGTCTCCGCGCCACGAGCGTCTGCCGACCTGACCACGGCGCGGATTGCCGTGTTCATCCCCGGCGCGTCGCCGCCAGAGGTGAGTACGCCGATTCGGTTCATGGCGGGCACTGGACTGGTCCGACGCGCGCCCGGCCCCCGCCGTCGGTGCAGGGTAGGGCCATGAAGCGGGCAAAGTCGTTGTGAAACTTGACTTCGCGCACTCTGCACAACACTTTGTTCGTGTCACGAACAAAGATTGACGGATGGCCCCTCCCCCAGCTCAGAATGCGCTTCCGGAAGCTCATAAACGCAACGTGCGAACCGATTGACCCGCGAGTGGCAACCGCCTCGGTGACCACATCATGAATCGCCTTAGGCCGTCCGCGCTGGACGCCGAGTCGCGTGGCCGCCCACTGTCGCATACGGTCCTCGAGCTCATTTGGCAGCAGCGCGAGATCTCTCGTGCCGACATCGCGCGGCACACGGGTCTGTCGCGGTCCACGGTCTCCGAAATCGTCTCTGAACTGCTGGGCGTGGAACTGGTCCTCGAGGCGGGAGACGGGCCCAGTCGCGGGGGGCGCCGTCCCATCCTCCTCGCCTTCAACGATGCGGCGCACGTCATTCTGGGCGTCGACATGGGGTCCACTCACGTCTCCGTGATGCTCACCGACCTGAGGGGTAGAGAGCTGGACTGGGAGCATCGAGAGTATCCGGTT
>JBFILW010000243.1:0-3486 GCA_041612005.1 Gemmatimonadota bacterium | reverse complement strand
CGTCGACACAACTCCCCCCTGAAGCGATCCACCGGACCCTGCCGGGGACGTTTCCCTGAACGGGGCTTAGGAGGCAGGAATGCCTTCGGTTCCGTTTCCCTAAAGCGGCCTCAGGGAAACGTCCCCTTTCCCCGACGGAGCACAGGTGCCTTCCTGCCGTCGATAGCCCGGGTTGCAGCTCCAGTCGTTTCCGGAGTATCCGAGGTGGGCGTTCGCCGGCAGCACCAGGGCGTCGCACGAGTCAACGTTCTTTCGGAAGCCGCGCTCGCAGGCCCAGGCCCGACCCGAGGAGGCGAGGTAGCCGTTCGTGGGCACCACGATCGCGACGCAGGAGTCGCCGCTCTTGCGGTAACCACGATTGCAGTCCCAGCCTCCCGAAGAACCGAGGTAGGCATGCTGCGGAATCTCGACTGCCACGCACGACGTGCCGCTTTTCCTGAATCCACGCTCGCATTCCCAACGGTCTCCGGAAGAGCCGAGAAAGGCGTTCCGGGGCACCTCGACGGCCACACACGACCGGTCGGCTCGCTTGAAGCCGCGATCGCAGTTCCAACCGCGCCCGCTCGAATCCAGGAAGGCGTGCGGCGGGACTTCGACCGCGACGCAGGCATCGTCGACTCTTCGATATCCTCGATCGCACTCCCAGCCACGCCCGTAGGAGTCCACGAGGTAGGCGTTTGCGGGCAACTCGATCGCGACGCAGGACTGCTCGACGCGGGTGTAAACTCGATCGCACTCCCACCCGGTTCCGCGGGAGTTCAGAAAGGCGTTGGGCGGTAGCTCGACAACCGCGCAGGCCTCGTTGACTTCCCGGTAGCCTCGGTCGCACTCCCACCCGTCTCCATAGGTCTTGGCGTGAGAGTTCAGCGGTGCTTCGGCCACGTCGGCCTGTGCAGCGACAACGGTGGGCGCGATTCCCAGCAGCAGCACGAGCGTCGTCAAGGCAACCAGCAGGTCCTTGTTCATGGGTCGTTTCTCCTTCGAGACGCCGGGAAGAGGGGGAATCGTGACCCCTCGTGCGAACACGGGAACCTCCTGGCGAGTGATCTTCAGATAACTTTGGTGGTTAATCGAATCCTTGCAGTTTCCCAGCTAGCTAACTACTATAAGTTAATTCACTTGCCGCGTCAATAGTGATGTGCGAAGATGCATACAGGTTTACCAATCAAGGTTAATCAGGCCAGGGAAGGGCAACCCGATGGACGGAGGCGGCCGATGGACTTCGGTTCGGTGATCCGGGGGCGGCTGGCGGAGCTGGGACTCGAGCAGAAAGACCTGGCTGCCGCCGCGGACGTGACGGAGTCCTACATCTCCCAGTTGCTGAGCCGGAAGAAGGCGCCCCCCGCGCCGGACCGGACGGACATCTACCGGAAGATGGAGGCGTTCCTGAAGCTGCCCGGCGAGCGGCTGGCCAGGCTGGCGAGCCACGAGCGCCGGGACGAGCTGAAGCGGACCCTGGCCGACCCGCCCGCGCCCCTGCATGCCGAGGTCCGCGAGCTGATCCTGCGCAAGTGCGCACCGAGCAAGGCAAGGCAGATCCGCGCGACGTTCGAGAAGGAGCCGTTCGGGGCTCTCGAGCACCTGGTCACGCAGAAGCTCCTGAAGGCGGTCAAGACCGCGGCCAAGAAAGAGCTCGACAACGAAAGCTGGTTCCGGATGGTCGCCGAGCGAACAGGACGCAGCTACAAGCAGATGCGCGTCCTCGTCCTCGAGTTCCTGGACAGCGACGTCTTGACCGTGTCGGTCGAGCACTGTGTCGCGTTCCTGGATCCGCTGATCGAATCCTGGGACATCGACTTCGCCAGCTTCGACATGGAAATCGTGCTGAATCAGCGGCTGGCCCCGGGGCACTCCAGGAGACTCGAGTTCGTCGAACGGGAGCTCGACCAACCCCTCGACAACGAGCCGGGGTTCAAGGAGTTCCTGCGCGACCGCTCGCTGAGTGGCGACGTGGCCGAAGAGGAAATCGAGTTCCTCGGCTCGTTGCGGTTCAAGGGGAAGCGGCCTACCCCACTCTACTACTACCGTGCCTTGCAGAACCTCAGAGACCCACTTCATTTTCGCGAGAACTGAAAGTACGGCGGTGGCGCTGTGCCCCCGCGCGTCCCTGGAGAATCGAACATGCCACATCTCGCCCGTCGGAATCCTCCCCCGGCCGTGAGCTGGAAAGAGGCGGTCGCCGAGCATCGAAAGCCGGTTCTGCGCAGCAGCCTCTGGCAGCTCGGCAACAGCGTGCTGCCCTACCTGGCCTTGTGGGGTCTGATGATCTGGACGCTGAGCATCTCCTACTGGATCACGCTCGCGCTTGCCGTCGTCGCCGCCGGGTTCCTGGTGCGCATCTTCATCATCTTCCACGACTGCGGCCACGGGTCGTTCTTCAGATCGCGACGCGCGAATCGCATTACCGAGTTCGTCACGGGTGTGCTGACCTTCACGCCCTACCGCCAGTGGCGGCACAAGCATGCGCTGCACCACGCGACGTCGGGTGATCTGGATCGCCGCGGCACCGGTGAAATCTGGACGCTGACCGTTCAGGAGTACCTGGAGGCTTCCCGCTGGAAGCGTCTGGCGTACCGTCTCGCCCGCAACCCGTTCGTGCTGTTCGTTCTCGCGCCGTTCTACCTGTTCCTGATCCACTATCGGTTCCCGTCCCCCACCGTCGGGAAACGAGAACGCAGGGGCGTGCACTGGACGAACGCCGCGCTGCTGGCGATCGCGATCGTGATGAGCCTGACCGTGGGCCTCAAGGCCTACCTGCTGATTCAGGTTCCCGTGATGACTTTTGCCGGCGCGGCGGGGGTCTGGTTGTTCTACGTGCAGCACCAGTTCGAAGACGTGCAGTGGGAAAGACGCGCGGATTGGGACTACGCCGACGCGGCGCTGCGCGGCAGCTCGTTCTACAGGCTACCGAAGGTGCTGCAGTGGTTCACCGGCAACATCGGGTTCCACCACATCCATCACCTGAGCCCCGCCATCCCCAACTACAACCTTCCGCGATGCCACCGGGAGACCCCGCTGTTCCAGCGCGTCGAGGCCGTCACGCTGTGGGGAAGCCTGAAGTCGTTGTCGTTTCGCCTCTGGGACGAGCAGCGAAGAAAGCTCGTCGGCTACCGCCGACTCAGGAAGATCCGGCGGGAAACGTCCTCGCCTCCGGCGCGTGGTTGAGACCGGCCGGCAGCTCACGGCACAGCGTCGACCTTGCAGATGATGACGGTCATGTCGTCGGTCTGCGGGCCCCTGACCTCGCAGCCTGTAACCCGTCATCTCCTAGAAGCCCGGGTTGACGTACTCGATCGCGCCTTCCATGTCGGTGATGATGACGGCGGCGGCGGTCTGCTCGATGGCATCATGATCCCCTCGGGAAGGTCGTGGATCACGGACTCCAGCGCCGTTGTGAGGTTCGCGGATCGGGAAGGGATCATACGTGACGGGCTTGCCGGATGCTCACAGGCTCATGAGGTTGATCGGGATCCAGCCAGGCAGCGT
>JBFILW010000242.1:0-3518 GCA_041612005.1 Gemmatimonadota bacterium | reverse complement strand
GCGGCGAAAAGGTCGTGTCCGCCACCCGCACCGGGGCGGGGACCTACCAACTCACGTTCAATCGGGACGTCTCGGCCTGTGCATACAACGTGACGCCGCTCGCCGAGAACGGGGCGTTCCCGAAGCGGTCTGCAGTCGCGTCGACCGGCGGCTTTCGTCCCGCTGATACCGTGGGGGTGGCCATCCTCAGCTCGGCCGGCGCTTTCCTCGATGGAGGTTTCAGCATCACTGTGACCTGCTGACGCAAGACCGGCGGAACGCTGCAGGGCGCCGCGGCGCACTTCCTAGTCGCGTCCCAATCTGGTCAAGCCATGGCCAGGCTCGCCACCAAGGCCAAGGGAAGCGCCGCCGCGGCCGCGGCGCCGTCGATGAAAATCCTCGTCGGCTCGTACCGCTGCCACTGCTCATACAGGTACGCAGTGACCGTCAACCACAACAGCCAAAAAACCAGACCAGCCATGCCTTCCGCCCTGCTCGCACCAACAAACCCGAGCGAGCCGATACCGCGCCATAACCGACTCTGCACCCAATGCTAGGCCACATTCCGCCGATTCGGGGGTGAATCCGATTTGAACACGGTGGCCGGAGGACGCTGATTGGCCGCGTCAGGCCGGGTGAGTCCCCGCCCCAACGAGTGCCGCGCCGGCTTCCCGGTAGAGATTCACCATCCCGCCGCCACCCTGGTCGCTGCGCCCGAAGATGGGCTCGTCGCGGTCACGACTGAGACGGGGATCCGTTGCGGACGTGGCCGAGGATCTCAGGGATCCGGACGCGATGCGGCTCGACGAATCCGCCGCATCCGTCCGACACGGCTGATCCGTTTTGACCCGGCCCCGCATTCCTTGCTTCTTGTCCGTTATATTCAGTTCAGGACCGTGCAAGCAGGCGGTCAGGAACTCGCGGGGCTCGAGGGGCCGCATCGGGTTGACACAGAGGGAAGGTATTGGGGATGCCTACTGCGCCGCGAATGAGGGCAGCGGGGCTTCCGGACTGCCACTTCGGGATCGCGTCGCATAGGGTGGTCCATCGCACGACCAACGCCGATGCCGAGACGCGCGGTGGTGACTCATGAGGAGCGGCTTCGCCGGATCAAGCAAACGGCTTCGCGTTGGAGTGATCGCGGGCGCCGCTCTGATCATCATGGCGGGAGTCGTCGAGCTTCGAGCGGCTCCGGTCGATGTCTATCCGGAATTCGAACAAACAAGCGTCGTGATCCAGACAGAGGCGCTGGGCCTGTCCGCGGCCGAGGTCGAACGGCTCGTTGCCGTTCCACTCGAAGAGGTACTTGCCGCCATCCCCTTCGTTGCGGATATTCGATCCAAATCTGTTCCCGGCCTCTCTGAAATCGAACTCGTTTTCGAGCCCGGCACCGACCATTTGACGGCACGGCAGCTGGCGCAAGAACCGCTGTCCGCCGCCTTCACGTTGCCGGCGGTGGCCAGCACCCCGGTTTTGCTGCAGCCGCTATCGGCAACGAACCGGGCGATGATGATCTCCATGACTTCCGATGAGCTGTCGCTGATCCAGATGTCGGTGCTGGCCCGCTGGAACATCACCCCGAAACTGCTCGGCGTGCCCGGCGTGGCGAATGTGGCTGTGTGGGGCAATCGGGAACGCCAATTGCAGGTGCATACCGACCCCAGCCTCCTCCGGGCCAACGACGTGACGCTCGACCAGGTCATCAGCACCACCGGTGATGCACTCTGGGTGTCGAGCCTCACCTTCCTCAAGGCCTCCGTTCCGGGGACCGGAGGTTGGATCGACACCTCGACTCAGCGGCTCGGAATCCGCCACGTCCTACCGATCTCGACCCCTGAGGATCTGGCCGGCGTTGCCGTTGACGGAACCGCGTTGCGCTTGGATGACATCGCAGAGATTGTGGAGGGGCACCCGCCGATAATCGGGGACGCCTTCATAGACAGGGATCCGGGTCTGCTGCTCGTCGTCGAGAAGTTCCCGGGGACGAGCATGCTGGAGGTCACCAGAGATGTCGAGAAGGCCCTCGACGAGCTGCGGCCCGGTTTGACCGGAGTCGACCTCGACGCGACGGCCTTTCGAGCCGCCACATTCATAGAGCGGGCCCGGGACAATGTGGCCCTGGCAGCAGCGCTGGGGGCAATCCTGGCGGGTATGTTGCTCGCTTCCGTGCTACTCAACTGGCGCCTGGCACTGATCAGCGTGGTTTCCTTTTCCACCTCGATCATGGCGGCCGTCCTCGTAATGCGGCGCCTCGGAGCAACAATCAACCTACTGGTCGCGATGGGGCTCTTCGTCGCGATCGCAGCCGTGATCGCTGACTCGATCATTCCCGTCGAAGGCGTCATGGCACAGTTGCGAAGACATCGCGGCGGCGAACTGGGGTCACGCACCGTGGCGGAGCTCCGGGCGATGGCCAAAGAGCGCGGCCTGACCGGATACAGCGCAAAGAAGAAGGCAGAGCTCGTTGAGCTGTTGGAAGACGACAACCGCGCGCTCGACGAGGCGGTGGTCGGCGCGGCCGCACGATCGAACGGGCCGGTCGTCTTCGGCACCCTGATTGGTGCCCTCGCCGTGCTCCCGATCCTCTTCCTCGAGGGAGCGGCGGGATCCTTCTATGGGCCGCTGGCACTCACCTATGTTGTTGCCGTTGCCGCCTCGATGCTCGTGGCTCTCGTTCTCACACCGGTTCTCAGCGTCGTCCTGCTTTCCCGGGCACCCCGGGAGCGTCGCGAAGCGCAGATTCTGATCACTTCACGCCGTCTCTACGGCCGGTTTGTGGCCTTTGCGGTGGGACACCGCGCCGTAGCCGCCGCGGTCGGAATCGCCCTCTTCGCGGTGGCCGGACTGATCGCCGCGGTGTCGTTCAACGGTCGGGTGACCATTCCCGACTTCGAGGAGAGAGACCTGCGGATTTCGCTCGAGAGTGCTCCCGCTACTTCGCCGACGGAAATGACGCGAATGATGTCCGAAGCCAGTCGCGATCTGCAGGCCATTCCGGGAATCAAGAGCGTCGCCGGCCAGGTGGGACGGGCAGAAACCGGCGACCAGGTGGTCGGAACGAATGAGGGCCAGCTGTGGGTCAGCATCGACTCCGGGGCAGACTACGACGCCACTGTCGCCGACATCAAAGGCACGATCGAGCGCCAGCCCGGGCTGTCAGGACGCATCAGGCCATATCTGGTGGGCGAGGGCTTCGATGGCAGCAACGGGTCCGTACCCGACGTCGTCGTGCGCGTGTACGGCCCGGAGCTCGCGGTGCTCACGGCCGTGGCGGCGGACGTTGAGCAGAAGCTCTCGGGTATCGAAGGCCTGACCGATGTCCATGTGGACACGCAACCGCTCGAGCCCCAGGTCGAGATCGAGGTTGACCTGGAGAAGGCGCAGATTCACGGCCTCAAGCCCGGCGACGTGCGCCGGGCCGCGGCGACCGTGTTCGCCGGCATTCCGGTTGGGAACCTGTTTGAAGAACAGAAGGTGTTCGAGGTCTCGGTATGGTCAAAGCCCGAAGCGCGCGGCAGCGTGGAGAACCTGGCTGAGCT
>JBFILW010000241.1:0-3572 GCA_041612005.1 Gemmatimonadota bacterium | reverse complement strand
TCACCGGGGCGCCCTACCAGGCCATGAGAGCTCGTCTACGCTGAAAGAGTTGGTGCCGGAGGCGGGATTCGAACCCGCACAGCCTTTCGGCTCGAGGATTCTAAGTCGATCCCGAACCAATCAACGACAACAGACAACAAGTCTAGAATCAGCGGGTTACCGGCAATCGCTCTGTTGGCGTCAGTTGTGGAAAGTGGGCTGTTGTTGGGGCCAACTGCACCATGAGTGCACCACGCCGGTCGGCCTTGCGGTTTCAGTTCGGCGCCGACTACGCGCGCGTCCGAGACTCCCGACGGAGATTCGTCAACCAGCTCGCGGCCATCCCTCGTGTCCCGTCCCCGCCTCACTTCCAGCGGAGATGTCCACCTCCGTGCGCGCCGCAATAGTCCGAATAGGTCCCGTCCGCATGCCCTGCCTCGTTCTCAGTGCAGCTGGAAAGCGCTCATGCTGCCTCGAATGCGGCCGGGGCGGCGCTGTCTGCCTCCAGCGCGCGCGCTTGGTGGCGCTGCATCCAGACCTGGATTCTCTCGTCATCGATTGCCTGAGAGCGCAAGACCGCGGCTGCGAGATCCAACCCCCGTGGAACGCTTCGGTCGACCACAGGGCGCATGCCGATCGCCTCGAACCGTGCTGCGTCCTCCGCGCTGTCGACGGTGACGAAGCGGATCAGGTGCGGGTAGCGCTCCCGCACGATGGGCATCAGCGCCTTGGACAGCTCGTAGCGTACGAGGGTAACGACGATGACCGCGCGTTCCGATGTCGCGAACGTCTCCATCATGCGGATATCGCCCAGGTCCCCGAAGGCCACCGGGTAGCCGTCGGCACTGGCCGCAAGGAAGCGGTCGTAGTCCATCTCGATGGCCTCGTAGGACACCTCGTGAGCCTCGAGGGCATCGGCGACCGAGCGGCCGACGGCGTCCATACCGAACACGAGCACGGGCGCCAGCGTCGCTGCGAGCGCTGCTTCACCGCCGGCGTCCGAGGCCGCCGATCGGCGTCTGAGTGCCCGTGCCAGACGGTTGCCGATAGCCGCGAGGCTCGGCGTCACCGCCAAACTGGCGGCGACACCGGTGATCACGACGCCGACCGCCTCCTCCCCCAGCGTCTCGCGCGCCATCGGCATCGCGAGGATCACAAAGACGAACTCGCTGCCCTGCGCCAGCAGAGATCCCAACTGCACGGAGCCAGGCACCGACCATCCGAACGTTCGCGCCGCAGCCGCGACGAGGATCGTCTTGATCAGCATGAGCCCGAGCACGAAGACCAGGATCTCGGCCCAGTGTGCCAGGAGGACACGCCAGTCCAGAGACATGCCGACGGTGATGAAGAAGAAGGCGAGCAGCAGGTTGCGAAACGGTTTCGCCTCAGTTTGGATCACATGCCGGTACGGCGTCCCCGCGATCATCATGCCGCCCAGGAACGCACCCAGCGTCAGGGAGAGCTCCGCCACGCCGGTGGCCGCAGCCGCGGCCAGGACGACCAGGAGTGCCATCGCGGTGAAGACCTCTTCGTTCCGGGTCCGCGACAGGAGCTTGAACAAAGGCTGGATTGCGTAGCGTCCGATGAGGACCGCCGTCCCGAATGCGAGAGCTGCCTTCAGGACTGCCAGGGAGACCTCGATGGTGAGCCTCGGATCGGATGAGGTGCCCCCGCCCTCCAAAGACGCCGCGAGGACCAGGAGAAAGATGGCGCAGATGTCCTGGAAGATCAGAACCGCCGTCGCCGTGAGGCCGACCGGACAGTTCTGCTGCCCCCGCTCCGCGATGGTCTGCACCACGACGGCGGTCGACGAGAGTGCGAGCGCTCCCCCGACGACCACTGCGTACGCCGGGGCCACGCCGAGCGCCACGGCGAGCCCGCCGAAGACGAGCCCGCAGAGAATGATCTGGAGCGGACCGAGCCCGAGGATGTCCCGGCGAGCTTCCCAGATGCTGGGCAGCGAGAAGTGGAGGCCGATGTCGAACAGCAGGAAGACGACGCCGAGCTCCGCCAGCAGATGGGTCGTTCCGCTCTCGGGGACCACATCGAGCGCGTGCGGACCGATCGCCAAGCCCGCGGCGAGGTACCCCACGATCGGGCTGAGCCGGAGTCGCCGCATCACCGTGATCGCGAGCACGCCGAGCAGAAGGAGCAAGATGGCCGGTGTCAGCGCGTGGAATTCTTCCATCAGCTCCTCCCACCACGACGCCACCTGTTTTCGCCGGTCACGGCCGCAATCATGTCGGTTGAACCCACGGTTCTCAGGAAGGCTACATCGGGCGAGCTGGATGTGATTTCCATGTTAAATAGGTCGGCATAGAACTGGGCCGAGCGCTCCGGATCTCTCACTGGCAACGCCAGGTGATTCAGGCCGTTGGTAGTGATCATCGCCAGGTTCCCTTCGTACTGTTGGAAATCTCCGGGCGATAGCCCGGACTCAGTTCTCGCGCTGCGGTCCGCCTGCCGCTCGGCCCAGCTGCGCCAGGTCCGTTCGTCTTCCAAGCTTCGATTCTAGTAACGGCAAGGCGACGATCTACTTTCAGCTCGGGCTGCCCACAGTCTACGCGCGTAGCATCCTTCTGCGCTGAGACCAGCCGCTAGCTCACGGGCGCTAGCAGAGAAGATCGCTAGAATCCCAGCATGACCCCGGCCTTCCTAGAGGAGATCGACCGCCGCGTCGGGGCCTTCATGCAGCGATGGGGCGTACCTACCCTTCGGGTCTCGCTCGGTGTGATCTTCATCTGGTTCGGCATTCTCAAGCCGCTCGGCATCTCGCCCGCGGCGCCGCTCGTGCTCAATACGGTCTCGTGGATGCCGTTCCTGTCCCCCGACGGATGGCTCGTCGTGATCGGTTGGTGGGAGGTCGCGATCGGAGTCTTCTTCCTCTTCCGGCCCACCCTCCGGATCGCGATCGCGCTGCTGGCGATGCAGATGGCCGGCACGCTCATGCCGCTCGTGCTTCTGCCCGAAGTCACCTGGCAGCCCGGCCGCATCGCGTTCGGCCCTACGATGGAGGGCCAATACATCATCAAGAACCTCCTTATCATCTCGGCCGCCCTAACCGTGGGCGGCACTGTGCGGAGCGGGGAGCAGGCGTCCTAGAGCGGCGCTTCTGAAGCGGCGGTAGTGAGGGAGCTGGGACTCGCTACAAGCAGCGCTGGCGAAAGCCGGCGGGGCGACCTCCGAGGCCCGGCCTCGGACCGCCCGCGCCAGCGGGTCGTGCCGGAGCCGGGATTCGAACCCGGACAGCCTTTCGGCTCAAGGATTTTAAGTCCCCTGCGTCTACCGTTCCGCCACTCCGGCCGGTTCATATTAGTCGCACCGTGCCGAGTGCCCGGCTGAAGCGAGCGGCCCCGCACCCCGCGAACCAGGCGCGCCTCCCAGCCGTCTGAATGGGAAAGGAGGACTCCAGTGACCTCTCGAGATCTGCTTTCCATGGCCCTCGTGCTGGCGGCCACGGCCTTCGCGGCGGCGGGGTGCCTCGCGGCCGATCCGGCATCCGGCTCGACCCACCCCCGCGTCATGGTGCTCGGCACCTTCCACTTCGAAGGCTCCACCTCCGATCTGATCAGCGTCGGAATGGGCGACCTGCT
>JBFILW010000240.1:0-3578 GCA_041612005.1 Gemmatimonadota bacterium | reverse complement strand
CGATGAAAGATGAGTCCACGGTAGAACCCCGGTTCGACATAACGCAGGAAGTTCTCGACCGTAATCGGCGCCTTCCAGGGATACAGCTCCAGGACCATCGTCCCCATCGTCGTTTCCAAGACCACCACCGGAGTGTCCTGCGCAACCGGCTCGCCGTGCAGGCTCGCTCCGTCGCTCACCGGACGGGCTGCGCCGACGAAGTCTGCCACGAGGAGCAGACCCGCTGCGGCAACCGTGGTCCATGCAAACGAGCGGACCAGCGCCCCACGGCTCACTCCACGACCACTCGAGCGCTGTCGATCACAATCGGCTCGATCGGCACATCGGGCATCCCGGCGACGACGCCGGTCCTGACCATCGAAATCGAATCGACGATGTCGATCCCCTCGCGCACGCTGCCGAACACCGCGTAGCCCCAGCCGTCCGGAGCTCCGCGATGGTCGAGCTGCTTGTTGTCGAAGACGTTGATGTAGAACTGTGAGCTGGCGCTGTGCGGGTCGGGAAACCGAGCCATCGCGATCGTCCCCCGCGCGTTGCTGAGGCCGTTGTCCGATTCGTTGCGGATCACTCCGCGAGGCTGCCGTTGTTTCATCTCGAGGTCATAGCCGCCAGCCTGAATTACGAACTCCGGCTTCACGCGGTGGAAGATGAGGCCGTCGTAGAATCCGTCATCGACGTAAGCGAGGAAGTTCTCGACCGACACCGGCGCCAGCCACGGATATAGCTCGATGACCATGCGGCCCGCCGACGTCTCGATCGCGACCAGCGGTGTGTCCGCCGGGGCTTCTGGCTGACGCGCGGTGCTCGCGGCGCCCTCTGGCGAGCCGCCCGCGTCGCATGCAACCACACTGAGCGCCGCTGCCACGGCAGCGAACTTACCTGATCTCACGTACCCTCCCCTGTTCCTGGTTTCTCGGTCACGTCGCTTGCAATTCGTTGCCGAACGTCGTCCTGATCGGCGCCGGTGCGAATCTCGTCGAGTTGGCGCCGAATCGCTTCCATGATCTCGTCCACGAGCTCCTGTGCCGTCTCCTTCGACCGCGGGCGGCCGAGATACGCCGAGTAGTCGAAGGGCTCGCCGTAGGAAACCGTGATGCGCTTGAAGGGACGCGGTATCGGCGTCCCGATCGGCATGACATCCCGCATCCCATCGATGGCAACCGGAACCACGGTCGCCTTGGTACCCAGGATCATGAGTCCGGCGCCCGGACGCCCACGCTTGACCTCGCCGTCGCGGCTTCTCGTACCCTCCGGAAACAGGATCATGGTGGCCTCGCGCAGCGCCTCCATCGACCGGTGAAGGGCCTTCAGATCCCGTCGTCCCGGGCGCACGGGGATACACTTGAGCTGATCGCCGATCCAGGCCAGAATCGGGGTGCGGTAGAAGTTCTCGCTGGCCGCGGGGTTCCATGGGAGCAGGTACGGCTTCCACCATCCCTGGGGATAGTACGCGCCGATCCCGATTGCAAAGCTGTCGAGCATCGACTGGTGGTTGGAGAGGAGGAGCGTGTTGGGGCGGTTCGGTACGTTGCTCCGCCCGATCACGCGGAAGCGGTTGAAGAGGAGCAGATACATTGCCCCGAACGTCACCGCGAGCATGGTGACCAGATAGCGGGTGAACGGCCAAAAAAAGTTGAACAGCTTGCCGCGATGGTCTGCCCTGTACGCCGCCGACATTCTCCTCACCGTCGATGAGACAACTCTGCGCACTGCGAAAAGTCTCCGCGGCGCCAATATCGGTCCCCTCGCGCGCGGGGTCCAGGCGAGGTGACGGGTTGCGCACCGATCGCCGACGCCGGTGTATCGATGTTTGACCACACTGGAGCTCACATGAGATTACAGCGTCAGCAGCATCAACCGGGCAGGTGCCACGCGCTGGCCGCGGGTGTGGCGGTGCTCTGTGTAGCCTTGATACCGCTTCCCCGGCCGCTATCGGCCCAGTCGGACCAGTCCGTGCCCCTGCTGGCGGGGAGCACCGCGGCACATCGCAGCGGTCCCCTCTATTTCGATTTCGAGCTGCTCGCATTCGGAACCCCCGATCGTCGAACCGAAGCGATCATTTCGATCAGCATCGACGGATCCCGTCTCAGTCCATCTGTCAGCTCGCGCGGCTGGGGGTATGGCGCGGTCGCGCGCCTCGAGTTGGCGCGGGATGGGGTGACGAAGGCGGTGTCGACCGGGATCGCGTCGCTCAACTGCACGGGCCGCCTCGGCTCCGCTCACGGCATCCCTGTATACCTCAGCACCCGGGTCGAGCCCGGCCTCTACGGCTACCGGCTCGAGGTGACCGACCCACACCGCGAGCGCGGCAACCCGACCAGCCGGTCCGCGGGTCGACTGGTCGTGCCCAGCTTCGCCGGTCCCGGGCCTCTCCTCACATCGCTGGCCGTCGCCACCGACAGCGTCGCGGTGCGATGGAACGGCGCGCCGGGCGGCCTACAGGTCAACGCGACCCACCTGGTTGCCGACGACATGCCACCGCTCATCTACTTCGAGGTTCATGGCGTGGCGCCCGGGGCGTTCGTGTGGACAGATCTGACCCTCGAGCCGCTCGGCGAGGCCGGGGCGCTCGACGGACTCCTTCGCGGTAAAGCCCGGCCGTACACGATCCGCTACTTGGACCGCGCTCCCGATGACCCGGGATCGCCGATTCGCTCGACGCTGAGGCTGGAGCTGGCCAGCTTGCGGCCCGGACCCTACCTGATCCGTGCGATGGTTTCGGAGGCGGACGGAGGGCTTGCGGGGCTTCCGATGACGAGCACGCTGGAGCTCGTGGACGCCCATCGCTCGGGGTATAGCTCGGTCGTGTGCGAGGACGCTCGGGGGGCGACGCAGGTGAGTGCGTCTCGTCTCGACGGAGACCCCGCTGCGCGCTAGCTTCCGGGGTCGGTACCTTCCGAAAGTGGGCACGACCCCATCGACAAACTGACCACATACCGGAGCTGAATGATGCTTGTCTCTAAGTACGCCCGAGCACTGGTCGCGGCGTCTCTGGTTCTGTTTCTCGCAGGCTGCGCTTCGAGCGGCGCTACGCAGACGCAGGATACACCACCGACCGCGACGCTGACTCCACAGCCGGCAGGCCCCTCGGCGGCAACGGCACCGGCCGGATTGGCACCGTCGGAGGCCGCTCTCACCGCGGCCGAGACCGCCGAGCTGACGGGGACCGAGATGGGCACGATGTGGACGTTCGAGAACGCGCCCCTCGCCTATTGGCAGGAGACCTATGGCTTCGCGGCGACCCAGGAGTGGCTGGATCATGTGCGACTCTCGTCGGTGCGCTTCGCCAGCTGGTGCTCCGCGTCGTTCGTGTCGCCCGACGGGCTCGCAATGACCAATCACCACTGCGCCCGTTCCTGCGTCGACGGCCTCTCGTCGATCGAACAGGACTACGTGGAGAAGGGCTTCACGGCCCAGACACGCGGCGAGGAGCTAACGTGCGACGGTGTGTACCTCGATCAGTTGATCGCGATCGAGGACGTCACCGCCCGGGTGCAAACGGCGGCAGCCGCCGGCGCGACAGAGTCCGAAATGGCATCGGCCCGGGAGGCCATCACGCTGGAGATCGATGAAGAGTG
>JBFILW010000239.1:0-3641 GCA_041612005.1 Gemmatimonadota bacterium | reverse complement strand
CCGCTCCGAGCGAATGCTGCAGAAGGGTCCGGTGGAGCGCGGGCCGGATGTCTGCCGGAACGGTCTCGAACGGAGAGCGCTGTCGATCGAAGCGCAGCTGTTCGACCTCGCGACGCTCGCGAGCCTGCTTCGTCTCGCCGATGAGGCCCCTCTCCCGCAGGCGATGAAACAACTGCTGGATACCCGCCTCCTCCTGATGCACCCCCTCCTCCGCTAGCCGGGCGAGCGCGTCTTCCACTTGCTCCGCGGTGTAGCCGCACCGGGTTGGATCCGCGTCGATGGCACGAAGCATCCCGATGATGCGCCGGCACTTCTCACAGCGGCCGCAAGGCCGAATCTGGTTGCCATCGACATGCGTGGCGTGGCAGGACATCTGGAGGCGCTGCAGGTCCGGAAAGCGCTCGACGAGGACCTTCTCGATCAGAAGCTCGGACAGCGAGCGCAACAGCGAGAACTGCGACACCTGCCACTCCTTACGATGGAAGTAGCGCGTCATCGCGTTGTCGAACCAGCGGCTCTGATCGTAGAGGCCGTTGTAGTGCGTGATACCGTGGTGCGACGAGCGGTGGGTCGTATCGTGCTCGTCGCCGACGATCAACCGTCCGATCCGGCGGTGCCGGAGCAACGGAAGCGCTCCGAACAGAAAAACCGCAACGGTCCACAGACGAATCGGATACTCATCGGAGCGCACCCGCGCGAAATCGGAGCGCACGAACGGGAGTTGGCGCAGCATGTGACTGAACACACGGTCCGCGTTGGTCCACACGCGCGCCGTCTCGGGCACCTCACGCGCGAAGTGCCGATAGGCGTTGAGCGCCGTGAACCAGTGCCGCCCGGACTCGTTGATGAAGACGGGATGCACCTCTCGGCCCATCTCACGGAGGAGCCCGTAGGAGAGCAGGCTGTCCTTGCCGCCGCTCGACAGCACGCAATCGCGTCCCTCGACCGCCGACCAGGCTGCCGGCGGTCTCTCTGAGATATCCGGGCCTTCAAATCGCAGTTTGGCCTGCAGGTACGACGCGCGCACTTCAGCCGAAAGATCGGCGGCCGGCCCGATGAGGAAGGGGTTGGGCTCCAGAAACTTCTTGACGTAGATCTCACGCGCCGTATGCGCCGCGTAGTCGCTGATGAACTTCCTGTCGTAGCCGTCGAAGGGACCGTGGAACACGATCTCCCCACAGAAGAGGCCGTAGTTGAGAGCCACCTGAGCTGCGATCATCGCCGCCAGGTTCTGATCGGCCGCGCTGTCCGGAGAAAACACGTCCTCCTCGTACCGATAGGCGAGGTCGCGACTGGCTACGGACTTGCCGCTGAAGACCGCGTAGGATGCCGACAGACCCGAGGGCTCGAGCCTCACCGGGCCGACCTCGAGCCGATCGATCACCGTCAGTTGTTTGAGGCTCATGAGCGTTTGAGGGGGTTGAGGTCGAGGGTGTCGCGCACCAGGGCGACGAGCCCACCCGGACCTTCCAAAAGGACGTCGAACGCAGGAAGACCGGTGATCTCTCTGATCCGCCGGCAGGCGCCCGCTGTTTCCTCGGCTGTCATCTGTTCGTGGTTCACGGTCACCGCGATGACGGGGCAATCGGAGATGATCTCGACCGCCTCGATCTGCCTGGAAAGCGGCTGGATAGGGTAGCCCGGGAAACCATCGTATTCCTTGCGCCGCGGGGCGTGCTGGAGCACGACCGCGTCCGGCCTCCCGGCGGCCAGCAGCTCGAACCCCCCGGGATAAGCGGGGTTGAGGAGACTGCCCTGGCCTTCGAGCACCATGACCTGCGGCCGTGACTCGCTCCAGGCGCGCCAGATGGCGTGCTCGATCTCTCCGGTCACGAAGTCGTTAATCAGCGAGTCGAGGATGATCCCGTACCGGACGCCCTGCATCCACGCGGTCTGCCCGGTGCCGATCAACTCGGTGGCGATCCCGTCCTCCTCGAGTCCCTGCACGAGCTTCCAGGCGGTCGTCCGTTTCCCAACGGCCGAATCCGTCCCCAGCACGGCGATGCGGGGCGCCTCGACCTGTTCGATCACGCCCGAGAAAAAGTGGAGGGAATCGCGCGGAGGCGGCCTGCGCACGTCGCGGAGGACGACGCCACGGCGCTCGGCCAGCGCCGCCAGCTCGGAGTCCTCCCCGAGATAGTCGTGGAGGCCAGCGTCCACGTTCAGTCCCGCTTCGATGGCGCGCATCACGTCGGCGCGCGACTCGGGAGGGAATCTTCCTCCGTCCGGAGCGAGGCCGATGACCAGATGCGTCGCCCGAGACGCCGCCGCCTCTGCGCCTTCGAGCGCCGCGGTCAGGTCGGCGACGATCGGGACGCCACTCGGCTTGCCGTCCAGTATCTCGCCCGCATCACCGCCCGCGCGCCGGGAATCGATGACCGAGAGCACATTGTACCGGCGCGTGAAGCGTACCAGCCCGTGCGCTGTCTTGCCGTTGGGCGTGCCGAACGCGCCCTCGCAATAGACGACGGCGTTTCCCTCCGGCAGCCTCGGCTTCTGGGCACTCATGGACGTCGTCCGGTCAGGATCGCGACGTAGCGATCGCCGGGCTGCGGCTCTTTCGCATGCCGCTCGACCAGCGCGTGAAGGCCGGCGGCGGATGCGGGAAGCGCGTTCAGGCCCTGGTGCTCACGGACCAGCCGTGCCGCCGCTTTCAACGAGCGGTCGCTGGCGTACGTAGCCCAGCCGCCGCTGCCACGAATCGCATCCAAAGCCAGATCGCCGTCGATCGAGTGCCAGTTGATGAGCGGCTCGTTCACGTCCGTCTCCCGGATCTGCGTCGGATCGAGGTCTTCGCAGTACTCGGCGCCGCTCAGGTAGGCGGCCACAATCGGATTCTGGCGGTAGGTGGAGCCCGCGATCAGCCGCGGTATCCGTGAGGTCTTGCCACGGCGATACAAACTCACGAAGCCGCGATGGATCCCTGCCAGGGTAGTCCCGTTCGAGACGGGCACGGCCACGGCGATCGGGGCGTCGCGGAGCTCATCGTAGATCTCGTGAGCGATCTCGCCGTAAGCGCGGAGCTGCAGCGCCGTGTTCTCGCCTCCGGGGTTCGCGTCATACAGCTCGTCCGCCGCCGCCCGCGCCCGGGATGCCACCACCGCGTCTTCGTAGTTGCCGGCCACGCGCTCGAGGGTCGCGCCCCTGACCGCCATCTCCTCGGCCCGCCGGGCATGATACGATGCGGGAAGAAAGATCAGACATCGGATACCGGCCAGGCTCGCGGCCATTGAGACCGCCGCGCCGTAGTTGCCACACGTGGCCACGGTGATGGTATCGAATCCGCGCCGCAGCGCATCGACGACCTGAGCGAACGCAATCCGGTCCTTCTGGGTGCCGGTCGGGTTCCCGCCCTCGAACTTCAGATAGATCTGCCTCAGCCCGACCTCGCGCTCGATGTTCTTGGCGCGCACGAGGTCCGTATCTCCGACCTCCGAGTCGATGATGTCCTCGTACGCCTCGATACGGTCGGTAAGCGGCTGGGAGGAATCGGACACGATCGCCCGGAGGGAATCGAGTTCGGCCGGAACGGTCGTCCAGGCGCCGGCAGCGCCATCGACCAACCCGAGAGGAGGAGGACGCCGCTCCGCGCTGTCGCCATCGGCCGGAGATTCCGGCACGGGCACACGCTTTTGTTCCAT
>JBFILW010000238.1:0-3654 GCA_041612005.1 Gemmatimonadota bacterium | reverse complement strand
GAACACTGCGGATGAACACCGCATCCATCGGCTGGAGCAGAAAGCCGGCCGGGGCCGCTCCACCCGACGCCAGCGGAACGCCGTCACCCGTGACCGGAGCCGAAGCCAGACCGATGAACGCGGTGTCGAGTGGAACATTGAACGTCCGTGTCAGCGTATCGGAGCGCTCGTTGGTGATGACCATCCGCGCCACCTGCGCCTCTTTCAGGTAGGCGCCCGACTTGAGCCCGCCTGCCTGCAGGACCAGGTCCTCGACGGTCATGTCGGACAGGTAGCGATATGTCCCCGGACGCCGTACCCAGCCACCGATCGAAACCTCGAGATCATCTCGCAGCCGTCTGAGGGCATAGATGTAGATCTGGTCGTGGGGCTGCAGCACAGGGTTCGTGCCCGCCGCCCCGCCCACGGTGTCGATGCGGACGGAGACCATCTGGCGCGTGTAGCTCTCCTCGTCGAGTCGCTGAATCTGAGCCCGGTCCGGGTAGACGTCCGGAAGCAGACCGCCCGCCCGCTCGATCAGATCCCAGAGGCGCGTGCCGGGGCCGACCGCGTACACACCCGGTCGCCACACGGCGCCGCTGAGCACGACCTCGTTGCGGACCGTGCCGCTGACAGCGAACACGGTGACCCGGTCGCCGTCCAGGAGCGGCACAGTCTCGGCCCCCTCGCCGAGTGCCTCCGCCAGGTCGACATCGATCAGGATGCGACCCGGTCCGTCCTGGCGCTGATCGAACGGCACCACACGCTCGATCTGGATGCTCCGCACGTCGGCGAACGCCTCGACGTCGCCTGCGAATGCGATCAGGTCCCCGACTCCTTCTCCATCCAACATCTCGTAGATACCGGGCCGGCGAATTGCGCCGTCGATCTCGACCTGCCGATCGGCCAGCGGCACGAATACCACGTCCCCCTGGTCCAGGGTGATGTCGTCGACGGCCTTGCCTTCCAGCAGGTAATCGTAAATGTCGACGGTGCGGATTGTACGATCGCCGCGGTTCACGGCGACGGCGCGAAACGACCCCGCTTCACTGGGACCGCCCGCGTAGTAGAGGGCCGACAGCGCGGTCGAGAGGCTGCTCACGTCGAAGGAGCCCGGGCGCTCGACCTCGCCGACCACGTAGACGCGATTCAGGCGCAGCTCGCCCAGAGACACGGAGAAGAAGGTCGTCGCCTCCGGTCCGCGGCTGATGCCGGAGTAGACCCCCGAGAGACGGTTGTAGAGGGCGTCTTCGAGCTGTTCGAGGGTGAGGCCGTTCACCGAGACGCGGCCCACGTCCGGGATCACGAACCAGCCCTCGCGCGTGACCGGGAGACTGTACGAAAGCTCCACATCGCCGCTGATCACGAGCACGATCTCGTCACCCGGGCCCAGCTGGTAGTCGCGTGGGACAGGGCCGGTGAGTACCGGCAGAAACTGGGTCGTGGCCCGCTCGAACAGCTGTTTGCCGAACACCGGAGGGCCGGTCACCAGGGAGGTGTCGGGCGGCATGAACGCCCGGGCAGAATCGACGCCCAGGAGGCTCTGCAGATACGCATCTTGCTGGAGAGCCGGGTTGCCCGCGAGAATCTGGAGGATCTCCGTGGGGTCTTGCACACTGACGCCTTCGAGGCGCCCCTCGAGCACGGCGATGTACGACTCGATGTCGGCCGCCGCCACGCCTTGAGACTCCAGCTGAATTCGCAGCTCGTCGGGCGTGAGGCCGGAGTCGCGCAGCAGTCCGGCGATGTCCTCGTCGGTGAGACTGCGGCCAAGGAGCTGCTCCGCGCGGCTTCGAAGCTCGTCCGCGTCTTGAGCGCGAGCGGGCTGTGGAAGCAGAGCGAGGGCGGCAAGCCAGGCCGCCAGGCCGAGGATGGTTCGCCGGCGTGTCAAATCACCTCGATGCGGGTACCGGGAGCCAGTGGAATGGGGCAAAGAGCCCAAATCAGCTCACGGCGGATTAGATTGCTCGTATGAGCCGACCTTGTCAATTCTCAACCGAAACGCCTGAAGCGTGCGAATCCTGACAGTCTACCTGATTCGGCTGCACCTCGCGCCGTTCCTGTTCTCCGTTACGGCGGTCACGGTGCTCATGCTTCTCGACCAGGTCAGTAAGCGGTTCGCGCGACTCGTCGGCAAGGGGCTCCCGTGGACGGTGATCGCCGAGGTCTTCCTCCTCGCCGTCCCGTTCATCCTCGCGATGACGCTCCCAATGTCGGTGCTGATCGCGGTTCTCTACACTTTCAACCGCCTCTCGGCCGACAACGAGATCACCGCGATGAAGGCCGGCGGGGTGAGCCTTCCGCGGCTCGTTCTCCCACTCGTCGGCGTGGCCGCTCTGCTGGCGGGCGGCATGGTCTGGTTCAACAACTCGGTGCTTCCGGAATCGAACCACAAGCTCAGCATCCTGCTCCACGAGATCGGACGGAAGAAGCCGACTTTTGCGCTCGACCGGGAGCGCTCGATTATCGAGGTGCTGCCGTCGGAGCTGTTCATGGAGGCGGCGCGCATCGATCGCACCCGCAACGCGCTGCGCGAAGTGACCGTTTATGACGAGCGGGGAGGAACGCGTTCGCGCACAATCTACGCCGACAGTGGCCTAGTGGCGTTCGCGGAGGACCAGACGACTCTGGTGCTGCAGCTCTACGACGGCCGCATGGGCGAGCGGCGCACGGACGAGCCCGAAGCCTTCCAGAGCGTCACCTTCGCGGTTCTGACCATGAAGGTGCCAGGGGTGTCCAACCGGCTGGAGCGGGGACAGATCGGCGGTTACCGGGGCGATCGCGAGATGTCGATCGGCCAGATGCGGGAAGAAGTCTGGGCCGCCGAACGTCTCGCGGATGAGGTGCGGGAGGAAAGCGGCGGCCTGGCGCTCGGCCTCACCGAACGTGTGCTCGGCCTCACCATCCCGGAGCCCGGCACCGACACGGACACGACCCACTTCGGCCGCGGGCGAATGATGGCGGCAAACATCGGATCGCCGCCCGAGGCAACCAATCGGTTCGGGAGTCTCGAGAACCGTCAGCGGACGTCGATGGAGACCGCGAATCGGTTCGCGACCGAGATCCATAAGAAGTTCTCAATTCCGTTCGTGTGCATCGTGTTCGTCCTCATCGGGGCCCCGATCGCGGTACGCTATCCGCAGGGCGGCGTCGCGATGGTAGTGGGAGTGAGCCTGGCCTTCTTCTGCGCGTATTACGTTGCGCTGATCGGGGGCGAGGAGCTCGCGGATCGGCTCATCGTCACGCCGTTCTGGGCAATGTGGGCTCCGAACGTGCTGTTCGGCGGCATCGGTCTCGCCATTCTGTGGCGGACGGTGCGTGGGCCATGAGAATCCTCGACCGCTACCTGCTGAGCCTCTTCTTCAAGATCTTCGTCGTCTGTGTCTTCGGCGTGCCCCTGGTCTTCATCGTCATCGACCTCACGGACAACCTCGACGATTACCTGCGCGACGGAACGGCAAAGCTGGATATCCTGCAGTATTACTTCTACCAATTCCCCTACCAGTCGCTGCTGGCCTTTCCGATCGCCGCCCTGTTGGCGGCCGTGTTCTCGGTAGCAACCCTGGCCCGCCACTTCGAGATCACGGCGGCCAAAGCGAGCGGCATCAGCATCTACCGGCTCAGCGCACCGATGCTGATCGCCGCGTTCCTCATCAGCCTGGTCGCGCTCGGGCT
>JBFILW010000237.1:0-3710 GCA_041612005.1 Gemmatimonadota bacterium | reverse complement strand
CACCGCGTGCTCTTCTTCTGGCACAGCGTGGCCAACCGGATCCTCACGGTGGTCTCCAACATGGTCACCAACCTCAACCTCACGGACATGGAGACGTGCTATAAGTGCTTCCGACGCGAGGTGCTCGAGAACCTCGACCTCGAGGAACGCGGGTTCGGTGTCGAGCCCGAGCTCACGTCCAAAGTGGCGCTGGGTAGGTGGCGCGTGTACGAAGTGGGAATCTCTTACGCCGGCCGCACGTACGCGGAAGGAAAGAAGATCGGCTGGCGCGACGGCGTTCGGGCCATTCTCTGCATCGGGAAGTACGGCTTGATCCGACGCTTTACCGGTCGACGGCTGGAGCGGGTGCCACCTCAGGAAACGATCGAGGGTGAAGTGGTCCGGACAGGCTCTTAGAGTGCGAGCAGCGATTCGCGCCACCCTGCTTGTCGCGCTTGTCTGCCTCGGGTGCTCCGATCCGGCCCGGGACGCGATCGAGCGTGGGGACGAGATGCTCGGCGAGGGTAGGCCCGAAGCCGCGATCGCGGAATACAAGCTGGCCTTGCGCCACCGTCCCGATGATCCGGAAGTGATGGTACGGCTGGGTCACGCCTATGCAGTGACCGGTCAGATCGATGGAACGTTGCGTTACTACGTTCCGTTGCTGGCAAGCGACACGACCTACCGCGACCAGATCGCGGCGGACCTCGTGGAAGCCGCTCGCGCAGCGCGCGATGGTGGATCGAGAGCCAACATGGTGCGGGCGCTGGCCCCGTTGCTCTCCCGGGGAGCAGGCTACGTACCGGCCGATCTACGGCTTGCCCAGGCTCGCTACCTGTGGGAGCAGGCTGACTACGAGCGGGCCCTGCCGTTGTATCTCTCGGTCCTCGACCAGGGGGTGGCGGTCGAGATTCCAGTCGTCACATGGTTCGAGACAGGTCGGGCGTTCGAAGAGCTCGGAGCGTGTGGCGAATCGCTGACGTACTTCTCGCAGTATCTGCAACAGGCGCCGCAGGATGCAACGGAGCGCGGCAGTGCGGAATGGCACTATGGCAACTGTCTCTACCGGATTGCGGAGCGCAACTGGGAGGCCGGGAATGGGCAGGCGACGGTCGCGAATCTGGACCGCCTGATCGCCCTGGGTGTACCCCGAACGTTGCTCGATCGGGCGCACTATCTAAAGGGTGAGGCGCTGCTGGCCGGGGGGCAGGATGCGGCGGCGCTCGAGCAGTACCTCGAGGTTCTGCGGCTCAATCCGGCTCGAAGTGGTCCGCTCGTCCCGCTTGCTGAAGAGAGAGTCCGCGAACTCAGATACAGATGAAGGCAACGATTCGAATTCGATGAAGGGGGCATCCGAAGGAAGCCGGACGGCGTTGAGCCGCGCGCTCACGGTCCTGGCGATCGTGGTTGCAGGCTGTGGCTCGCTCTCCATGCCGCCAGCCGACGCCACGATCGTCGGCCGTTTCGAGTGGTCGCAGGAGAAGTTCGACGGCGGAGACTACCTCGCGGCGATCCGCGGCTGGGAGGACTTCCTGCTCAGAGACCCGCTGAACCCCCTCGCGGACAGCGCCAAGCTAATGCTCGGTGAGGCTTACCTGCAGAGCGGCCAGGAACTGCTGGCGGCTCACGAGTTCAGCCAGCTCGCGACCACGAGGCCCAACAGTCCGCTCGCCGACGACGCCCAATACGGTGCGTGTCGAGCCGAGTGGACCCTGTCGCCGAAGCTGCCGCGGGACCAGGAGAGCACGGCCCGCACGATGGAGGTGTGCAGGGAGTTGATCGAGTACTTTCCGCGCAGCCGCTGGGTGCCCGCTGCCGATTCGCTCCTTGGTGAGGCACGCGCCAAGATGGCGGCGAAGGAGTACGAGATCGGCCTCTGGTATTTCAAACGCGGATTCCACGAAGCGGCCAACATCTACCTGCAGGAGGTGCTGGTTCGCTTTCCGGGAGCGCCGGTCGAGCCCGCTGTTCTCGCCGTCCTCTACGAGAGTCTTCGCGAAGTCGGGTTTGATATGGAGGCCGACGAGGCGCTGGAGAAGCTGTTGCGCGAGTACGCCGACAGTCCGGAGGCTCAGAAATTCCAGAGCCGTGATGAGGGGTCGCCGTAGGGTGGAGAGGCTCGGTGTGTTGGGGGGTACTTTCGATCCGCCCCACATAGGCCACTTGATAGTGGCCCAGGACGTCGTCGAGGAGCTAGCGCTCGATCGTCTTCTCGTCGTCCCGGCAGCTCACCCGCCTCACCGCGAGACGGCACTCCAGGCGGCGGCACGGTACGAGTTGACGGCACGGGCGTTCGAAGGAGCGGATCACATCGAGGTGAGCGATATAGAGATGCGCCGCTCCGGCCCATCCTATACTGTCGACACGCTGGCGGAGCTCCGTAAGCGGCACGCGCCGGTTGAGTTGTTCTGCATCATCGGTATGGACCAGCTGCGAGCGATCGAGAGCTGGCACGAGTACGAACGGCTTCCCCAATTGGCGCGGCTGGTCGTGATGGAGCGTGGTGGGGACGGAGGTGTCGAATCTGCTCCGTTTCGGGTGCCGTACGAGCGGATCAACGTTACGAGCGTCGATCTGTCCAGCACCCGTGTTCGGGAGCGGCTGCAGCGCGGGCAATCAATTCGCTACCTGGTGCCCGAGTCTATTCGGGCGGATGTGGAGGCGGCCTGGAGGACCCGCACGGGAGATCCGGTCGCTACAATGAGCGACTTGAGATAACGGACGCATGATCAAGAGCATATTCAATCGCATTGTCGGCACCCGCTTCGAGCGGGAGATGAAGAAGCTGCAGCCGATCGTCGACAAGATCTTCGAGCACGAGGAACGTCTCGCCACCTACAGCGAGGAGGGTCTGCAGGCGCAGACCGGCCGCTTCCGGGGCATCATCGCCGAACGAACCGGGGCCATCGAGGAACGGATCGAGGAGCTTCGTGAACGTCGTCGGCACACCGAGGAATCGTCCGTTCGAGAGGACCTGACCCAGCAGATCGCGACCGCCGAAGAAGAACTGCAGGAGGCGACCGAGGGAATCCTCGCCGAGCTCATGCCCGAGGTCTTCGCGACCGTGCGCGAAGCATGCCGGCGCCTGTTGGGGACCGAGATCGAGGTCACCGGCAACCGTATGACGTGGGACATGGTTCCGTACGACGTGCAGCTGATCGGCGGAATCGTGCTCCATCAGGGGAAAATCGCCGAGATGGCCACCGGTGAAGGGAAGACCCTCGTGGCGACCCTTCCACTGTATTTGAACGCGCTACCCGGCAAAGGAGCGCATCTCGTCACGGTGAACAGCTATCTGGCCCGCCGCGACTCACAGTGGATGGCGACGGTCTTCAACTATCTGGGGCTCGAAGTCGGGTGTCTCGATGACACCGATCCCGGCACGGAAGAACGCCGGGCGGCGTATGCCGCCGACATTACGTATGGCACCAACAACGAGTTTGGCTTCGACTATCTCCGCGACAACATGGTCGTCCGGATTCAGGACCGGGTTCAGCGCGGCCACCACTACACGATTATCGACGAAGTTGACTCTGTGCTCATCGATGAGGCGCGCACCCCTCTCATCATCAGCGGACCCGTCGGCGGGGAAGACGACCAGACGTACAAGCGCTACAACGCACAGGTGGCGAGCCTGGTCCGCAAGCAGAAAAGGATCATCAGCGAGCTCGTCAGCGAAGCGGAGCAGCTGCTGCAGGAGGCCGAGGCCGAGGAGGATGGTGGGAAGGAGT
>JBFILW010000236.1:0-3762 GCA_041612005.1 Gemmatimonadota bacterium | reverse complement strand
GAGGTCCTGCAGACATTTCGCGAGCTGCACACCCTCGGACATACAATCGTCATGATCACGCATGACTCGCACGTGGCCGAGGAGGCGGGGCGCACCGTGCACCTGGCCGACGGCCGCATCGCGAACGGCGGAGAGCAGACCGGCTGGTGAACTTCCTCGAGTCTTTCCTCCTCGGCCTCGACGAAGCGCGGCGCCACCTCGGCCAGACCGTCCTCTCGCTGCTCGGTCTCATCCTCGGCACGGCCAGCATCGTGTCGGTGCTTGCCCTGTTCGGTGGTCAGTCCACTCTCACCGCCAACTTCCTCCAGGAGATGGGCGGCTACGGCACGATCATCGTCTATGACACCGAGCAGTCCGAGAGCCCGACGGCGCTGGAGCTGGCGTCCGACCGCATGACGTATCGGGACGCCGCATACTTGAAGGACCACGCCAGCACGCTGTACGGCGTGGCGCCGGGCTGGGACAACTACCTGCCGTACCGTGCGGGCCGGGTCAACTTCACGGGCGAGGTGGTCGGAACGGTCTACGACTACATCAAGATCAACGACATCAAGCCGATGGTCGGCCGCTTCCTCAGCGACCTGGATGTCCGGCGCAAGTCTCGGGTCATGGTGCTGGGGTGGGCGTTCGCCGACTCGCTGTTCGGCAACCCGGCCATGGCTCTCGGCCGACTGGTCAACCTGAACGGGAAGAACTTCACGGTCGTCGGGGTGCTCGAGCGCGAAGAGTTCTACTTCGCGCCCTGGAGCGGCAACTCGCTCGAGTGGCGAAACCGGCGCTCTTACATCCCGATTACGACCGCGTTCTCTCAGTTCACGGGCGACAACGACCGGCTTGGCTTCTTGACGCTCAAGAAAACCGACGACGCGACAATCGCGAGCGCCGAGTCTCAAGTCTCGGCGATGCTGTTCATGCGGCACGGCGTGTCAGACTTCCAGATCGTTCCATCCGGCGTTCGAGACGGGGACGACGAGGGCCAGTTTCTGATGCTGTTCAACGTCATTTTCCTCGTCATCGGGATCGTGTCGCTGTTCACGGGGGGGGTGGTGATCGCCAACATCCTGCTCGCCTCCGTGGTCGAGCGAGTGCGCGAATTCGGGACACGAATGGCGCTCGGCGCGAACGGGTTCCATATCTTCGGACAGGTTCTGGCACAGGTGCTGGTGGTAGCGATCATCGGGGGTCTGCTGGGGCTGGGGGTGGGCGCCGGGCTCACCGGAGTGGTCGCTCATTTCATGCAGCTTCCGGCCGTGGTCACTCCGCCGATCGCCGGCCTCGCCATTCTGACCGCGATCACGGTCGGGATCGCGGCCGGCATCTACCCGGCGGTGCGGGCCGCCCGCATGTCGCACGTCGAGGCGCTCCGTTTTGGCTGAGTCGCGCCGTCGCCTGACCGGCCTCATCGGTGAGTGGGTCGAGCTCGCCACCGATGCACTGCGTGAGATCCGCGCCCACAAGCTCCGATCGCTGTTGACGCTCTCAGGCATCGTATTCGGGGCGGCCTCCCTGGTGGCGATGACTTCGCTTGCGGCGGCCACGATGAGGATGGCCACGGAAGAGCTCGAGTTGATGGGGATGCCGCGGTCATTCGAGTACTTCGACCGCGGGCCTCGCGACGACGCGACGCGCGCGGCGGACTTACGCCATCCCGGTTTGAAGATGGCGGATGCGGAGGCTCTGGCGCGGCTGGACGGTGTGGAGCGGTCGTTCGTGCGATCGCGGGCCGGCGACCTGCTCGTGGGCACCACCCTCGATCAGCGCGTCGTCCAGGTGCTCGGCATCGACGCGGGCTACCTCGAGTTCCGCAACTGGCCGGTTGTCCAGGGACGCGAGCTGGCGCCGCTTGATGTGATGAACGCCGCGCGAGTGATAGTGTTGGGTGAAGAGCTGGTCGAGCCGTTTTTCGGCAACGCGAATCCGATCGGACGGACGATCCTGGTGGACGGAGTCCGGTTTCTGGTCATCGGCGTGGTCGCGCCGACCCAGTTCAAGTTCATTCCGGCCGACTTCAGCTTTCTGGCGCGCCGCGTGTATATCCCGCACACCTACGTCACGCGCTACTACCTGGGAGAGAGCCGCATCCAGAGCCTGCTCATCCAGACCCGCCCGGATGTCGACTTCGCCTCCAAAATGGCCGAGGCCGGGGCGGTTCTGAAGCAGCGGCACGGCGGGGCCGAGGATTTCGAGCTCGACAACGAGGCCGCGGACCTGGCCGAGGACCTGGCCATGGCGGACAACATCCTGGGTGGTTGGAACGCCGTCCTCTTCACGATCGCCGGAGTTACGCTCGTCGTTGGAGGCATCGGCCTGTTCAGCGTGCTGCTGATTTCGGTCCGTGAGCGCGTGCGCGAGATCGGGATCCGCATGGCGCTGGGCGCCGATGAGCGTGAGATCGTGAAGCTGTTCCTGGCCGAGTCGATGACTCTCGCCTTCATCGGCGCCCTGGCGGGCGTCGGCGTCGGGATGGGATTGATCTACGTAACAGAGCAGATTTCGCGTAATTTCGGCCGTGATTTCACCGTCGGAATCTACGTGCCCGGAGTCCTGCTGGCGGTCTTCTTCGCTCTGGTGGTCGGGATCGTGTTCGGATGGTACCCATCGCGCCGCGCATCGAAGCTCAATCCGATCGAGGCCATCCGCTCGCTGTAACCACTACTCCTTTCCGCTCGGATGGCAGGAGTAGCAGGCCTGGCTGTTGTACGAGTAGCCGCTTACGGCCCTGTGCTCGTTCGCCATGTCCGACTGATTGTGCTCGTGGCAGTTGAAGCACGTGAACTGCGAGAAGTCGCTCGAGTCGGTGTGGCAGGTCGAGCAGCCCGACCACTTGCCCTGGTGTTTCCCGGAGAAGATCGGGAAGAAGGATGCGTCGTGGTCGAGCGGGCCTCTGGCGAAGCTGTCGGTCGTGTGGCAGTTCAGGCACGCAGTCGGAAAGCCTGAGCCGGCATGTTGGCCGGCGTAATCGGACTGGTGGCAGGCGACACAATCATCCTGTCGCACGCCTGGAAACAGCGGAACGAAGCCCGGTATCGTGTGGCAACTCTCACAGCCGATGGTCGCGTGCGCACCCACGAGATCGAAGCCGCTGGCGACCGCGGGATGGTCAATCGAGGCGCCCTGCCAGGTGCTGAGCCGGTGACAGGATCCACAGTCGGTCGGCCACGGTGAGCCGTGCTGCGCGTCGTACTCGGCCTGGTGGCATTCGATGCAGAGGGTCGTGTTCGGAGAAATCCCGATCAACACCGCCACTCTCGCTTCGCCCCGAACTCCGTCGACGATCGCGACCACCGTCGCCGTCCCGCCGCCCCGTGCGGTGACTCGACCTGTGTCGTCGACATCGAGTATTCCCGTATCCGATGAGGACCAGGACACCACCGCCGGCGAGACGTCAACCGGCTGTCCGTCACGATCCCGGGGCAAGACGCGGAATTGGCGCTCTTCACCAACAGTCTCCAGCATCGCCCCCGGAGGCTCGATCAGGACTTCGGCGACCTCGCCCGAGGCGGGTCCGGGACCCGATACGTCGACGGGATCGTGGTCGCCAACGCAGGAGCTGACTGGTAAAACAACCAGCGCTGTGAGCGCTGCGGCCGCTGGCAGGATACGGTGCGAGGAACTACCCATGTCGTCCGCTCGTAGCTGTGTGTTTCCGTCCGAGCCCGACGCCGCCGAAGGCTGTTCTCGGGTTCGCGGGTCCTGAAGCCGCTCCGAAGGGGGGCAAGGCACATGCCGGGGTTACTGCTCTCCCCCCAGCGTCTCGCGAGT
>JBFILW010000235.1:0-3826 GCA_041612005.1 Gemmatimonadota bacterium | reverse complement strand
CAGCCCTTCGTACGCAGAGGCCCGGACCAGGGGCCAGGGAGGGACGGATGAGGTTTTCGAAGAACGTGGTACTGCTGGCGCTGGCGGCCGGATTGGCGGCCTGGGCGACCGTGAGCCGTCTCGGCGACGTGGAGACGATTGCTGAGACCCTGCCGACGCTCGGTGAGTCGGAGCTCGACGCCTGGTTCATCTAGGCGAAGTACAGAGGCACACATGGCACTGACGGAGACAACGGCGGCACTCCTCGAAGCCATCAACGCAGATGTGCGCAAGCGCGTGGACGAGATCCTCGACCGGCTCGAGGTCTTGATGCCCGAACTCCTGGATCAGATGGAGATGGAATCGGTCCTCGAGTACGCTCTCTGCGAGGTGACCGACGCAGTCGCGGAGGGGGCCGTGGCCCTGGTACGCGAAGTCCATCGAGAGATCGACGAGTCGGACGACGAGGCCGCAGAAGAACCGAACGCCGACTTCTCCTAGCTCCTCAACCCTCCTTCGTCGCCTCGATCAGCGCCGCCATGTGATCGAGGTAGCGCCTCAGAGCCTTCCGACCCGAGGCCGTAAGGCGATAGTCGCTCCGCGGCACCCGGTCCTCGAATCTCTTGCTGCACTTCACGTAGCCCGCCTCTTCCAACTTGCGCGCGTGGACGCTCAGGTTCCCGTCCGTGGTGTGCAGGACCTGCTTGAGCTCCCTGAAACTGAGAGAATCGGAGACGGCCAGAGCGCTCACGATACCGAGGCGAACCCGCTGATGGATTACTCCATCGATACGGTCGGGCTCGACGGTGCTCTCGTGACCTTCCAACGCCCGCAGCCCGCGCCGCTTTTCGCCGCTCCCGGCGCCACGACCCGGAACCGAGTGCTTCGATTCCGCCCTCTCGCGCGCTGCGGAATCCCGTCTAGCCGCCATGCTTCCTCATGATGATCACCCCGAATACGATTTGAAGCGCCCCGAATCCCGCGGCCATGTACCAGTCACCCGACCCCGCCGGGGCAAAAAGAGCCACCGTTCCCAGCAGCATGAAGCAGGCTCCCATCACGGGCACCACCCGGACGGAAAACGCCCCCCCCGTGATCGTGGCCGCGCCGTACAGAACGAGCCAGACGCCAGGCAGCAATTGTGTCTGCCCCGTCCGGTAGAGCGCCGCGGTGAGAGCGCCGCCGGCCAGCAGCGGCGGCACGAGACTGAGCGCGAAGCGCAGTCCGGGTCCGCGCGCCAGCGGCAGGTCGGCCTGCCGGGCTTTGCGCAACATGGTCGTGAGGCCGATCGTGGCGGCGATCACCGCGGCCGCCAGCCACGTAAACAGCCACGCGTCGAAGCTGGTCTGCCTGGACGCTACGAGGGCGGCGGCACAAGCCACGACGCCCATCGCGATCCCACCCGCGCCCGGAACGGCTGTGAACACGCCCGCGCGCTCCATCGTCCGGCGGATGTAGCGTACATCGGCGAGTGCTCGCGAGTTCAGGCCGGGCGGCTCGCGTGGGGGTGCTGCATCGGCATTGGGCGGCACAGTTCTCACGTCCAAGGATGCCGTAGATGTCTCCCTCGCGTCAAGTACTTTATGATGACAAGTCCGCTCGATGCCGAGCTTGCTCCCGCAGGGTCGCCGCCGCTACCGTTTCGATCGAGCACACCCGGCTACTCAAGCAGAGAGTCTTGCCCGATGCAACGCACGTTCTTGGTCCCGCGCCATGGGTTCGGACGCTGGCTCAGGCCGGCGATCGCCGGGTTTGCGCTCGGCCTCTTCCTCGGTCCGCCGGTCGCCTCGGCCCAGACGTTCAGGGTCCCCGATGCCGCGTATCAGGGGATCATTCTCCAGGCCTACGGCGCGATGGTCATCCCGATGGGTGCGGATCTAGATGGCATCGACCTCGGTCCCGGCGTCGGGGCAGGGTTCCGGTGGGTGTTTCCGAACATGATCTCGGCGGGAGGCGGCGTTCGCTACAGCTCGCACAAGGTCAGCGGCTTCTCGCAGAACTCGCAGTTCTTCACCCTGTTCGGGCAAATCGGCTACACCTTCATATTCGACTCGACACCCCTCCGGCCCACTCTCGGAGGGCGCGTCGGCTGGACCACGCAGAAGCTGCCATCCGTGTTCAACGCCGACCGGGATGGGCTGAGTGTGGGGGCCTTCGGCGGTGTGGAGATCCCGCTCTCGGAAGTGGTCGCGCTGGCGGGGACGCTGACGTTCGATTTCCTGGCGCTGGAGGAGCTGCCCGGTAACCCGGTCGACGGCACGGCGCAGCTGTTTGCGGTGGAAGCGGGCGTGGTGATCATTCCCTGAGCAAACAGATTCACCTCGCCCGGGTCAGCTTCCCGCTTCCTCGGGCATGTCGGCGTCCTCGACGTCCCCGGCGGGCGCGCCTGCGTCACCTGGCCGGGCTTCAACGGCGGGACTCTCGACGCCCGGCCGGCGCTCGACGACCGTAGGCATTGCCGGCGCTCCTTCGAACAGACGCTCCAGCCCCCCGACCACCACCTGCTCGCCCGCTTCAACGCCGGACTTGATCTCGACGAAACCGGGGGTGCGAACGCCGAGTTCCACCTCACGCCGCGTCGCCTGACCATCCGTGATCACCCACACGAATACCTGGTTCTGGAGCGGGAGAACGGCGTCTTCGGGAATGACCACGGCCTCCGGCCTCACGTCCGTGGACAGGCGCGCCTCGATGAACATGCCTGTCTGCAGAGATCGGTCCGGGTTTTCTGCGACCGCCTTTACGGAGATGGTCCGGCCGGGCAGGCGGACCACCGGGTCGACGAAGTCCACGGTGCCAGTGAACACGCGATCCGGAAATGCGGCCACCCGGAATTCCACCTCCTGGCCGACAGCCAGTGCCTCGGCGTAGCGCTCGGGGACGTCGAAGACGGCCCGCTGTGGATTGACCGTCTGCAGCGTCACGAGCGCCCGGTTCGTGGTCACATAGTCGCCCAGGCTGACCATCCGGGCACCGACGATGCCGCCGAACGGCGCCCGCACGACGGTCCGCTCCAGCCGCACGGTCGACAGGTCCAGATCCGCCTGCGTACTGCGCGCCCGCGCTTCGGCCTCCTCGAGATCGGCCTGCGCCGCGGCACCCTCCCGGATCAGATTCCGGGTCCGGGCCAGCGCCTGACTGGCCAGGTCACGCTGCGCCTCGAGCCTCGCCACCTGCGCTTGCAGCTCGGCGTCGTCCACCTTGAAGAGCGGGGTGCCACGCCGCACCAACGCGCCCTCTCGAACCAGAATCGAGACGATGCGTCCCTCGACCTCCGGCCGGAGCTCGATCGACTGAATCGCCTCGATCTGACCGGTAGCTAGAATCGCATCGACCACGGTGTCCTGATACGCGATCGCGACTTCGACCGGAGTGGGCGGGGGTCCGCCGCCTCCACCTTCGGCGTCGGCCGATTGTGCGTCCCCACACGCCGCCGCGACGAACACGACGACGAGAATGCCGAGTATGGTCTTCACTTCACGCTCCCGGGTATTGCTCAGTTTGGCCGCCTCGTCCCGATTACGTCGTCCGTTCGAAACAAGCGCCGTCCGATGATCGCCTCCAGCCCTGCCAGCGCCAGCCAGGTGGCTCGGCGCGCCCGAACCAACGTCGCTTCCGCGTCGGTCAGGTCGTTCTGCGCGACGAGCAGCTGAACGATGTCGGTGGCGCCGGCCTGGTACCGCGTGTCGATCACGGCCAGGTTCTCACGCGCCACGAGCACAGCCTGACGCGCGAGGTCCGCACTGGCCCGCGCTGTATTGTAGGTCTGGTAGGCCGCGACTACGTCTCTCCGCACCGCCCGTTCCTCATCGCTGGCGGCCGCGACGCTCGCATCCCGGACCTGCTT
>JBFILW010000234.1:0-3888 GCA_041612005.1 Gemmatimonadota bacterium | reverse complement strand
CGCGTTCACGACCTCGTAGTCGTACCCCGCATCGCGGAGTCGGCGCTCGAGCAGCGCCGGAAACGCTTGCTCGGGGTCAAGCCCGTAGCCGGCCGTGATGCTGTTGCCCAGGATCAGGATCCGAGGTTGGAGCGTCTCTGGCTCGTCCATTTCGGACGTCGCCTCGCTCGGGGTAGCGGGCAAGTTCTCCCGCTCTTCACCGCGGCACGCGCCGAGGGCAAGAACACTCAGGAGCAGAACGCGGTATAGCGGCTTGTTCTTCGTCGTCATCCGGATCAAGAATGAGTACACCAGCGGCCACCGCTAACGTGTCGAGTCGCGATGCGGTTCTCGAAGTTTCGAATCTGACCAAGACATACCGGTCCGGCAGCGCGCAGCTGACGGTGCTCGACAACGTGTCGTTCACATTGCGCCGGGGCGACAGCTGCGCCATCGTAGGTCCGTCCGGCAGCGGAAAGACGACGCTGCTCGGGTTGTCTGCGGGCCTGGATCGAAGCTCCTCCGGCGAGGTGCGGCTGTGCGGTGAGGCCCTCGGCCCGAAGTCCGAAGACGACCGCGCGCTACTGCGAAATCGCCACGTCGGGTTCGTATTCCAGTCGTTCCGGCTGATCCCCACACTGACGGCCGTCGAGAACGTCATGGTACCCGCCGAGCTGCGCGGCGACCGATCGGCGCGCTCGAGGGCTGAGGACTTGCTCGGGCGAGTTGGACTCGGGGAAAGGATGAGCCACTACCCGGCGCAGCTCTCGGGCGGCGAGCAGCAGCGGGTCGCGATCGCCCGAGCCTTCGTCAACGAGCCCACCATCCTGTTCGCCGACGAGCCCACGGGCGAGCTCGACACGGACACGGGCCACGCCATCGCCGATCTGCTTTTCGATATCAACCACAAAGCTGGCACGACGCTCGTTCTGGTCACCCACGATCAGGAGCTGGCGAGCCGATCCGAACGCATCATTCGGTTGGCTGCGGGAGCCGTCGTTTCCGACTCGGCGATGGAGCCGGGCGGCTCTGCCGCCGAAACCCCAGACGAGGGCGACCGATCATGAATGCGGTCTGGCTCCTCCGAATGGCGTGGCGAGAATCGCGCGGGTCGAGGGCTCGGCTCGTCCTGTTCGTGTCGTCCATAGTGCTTGGGGTGGCCGCGCTGGTCGCGATCCAGAGCTTCGGCGACAGCCTTCGCTCCGCGATCGACGGACAGGCTCGATCGCTGTTGGGCGCGGACATGAGCATCGAAGACAGGCAGCCGTTCGGCCCCGAAACCGAAGCCCTGATCGACTCCCTCGGCGGTGTGCAGGCGCGGCGGGTCTCTTTCTCGTCCATGGCGTACTTCCCTTCGACGGGCCTCACGCGCCTGTCGACGGTGCGCGCGGTGGACGGTGACTTCCCGTTCTACGGCGAGCTGACGACGGAGCCGCCGGAGGCCTCTCAAGCCTACCAGTCGGAGGGTGCCGCGCTGATTGACGGATCCCTCGCCAGCCAGTTCGGAGCGGCGGTGGGCGACTCGGTCTCCGTTGGCGGCGTGGTGTACCCGATCGCCGGTATCCTCAAGCGCTCGCCGCGTGAATCGGCCGCATTCTCCCTGGTGAGCCCGCGCGTCTACATCCCGCTGGCGCGCATCGACTCGACGCTGATCGGCCCGGGCAGCCGCGTTACGTACGAGGTGTTCTTTCGCTACGATGACTCCGTTGACGTCGACGCTCTGCTGGAAGGCGTCAAGCCCCGACTCAAGGAGCTGGAAGTCGGCAGTGACTCGGTCGGCGAGATCAAGGAAAACTGGAACGCCGCTCTCACCAACCTCTACCGGTTCCTTGGCCTCGCCGCTCTGATGGCGTTGCTGCTCGGAAGCGTCGGTGTGGCGAGCGCCATTCACGTATACGTAAGCCAGCGCCTGCAGACGGTCGCCGTGCTGCGGTGCCTGGGTGCCCGCGTCCGAACGACGTTTGGCGTCTACGTTGTGCAGGCGATCGGACTGGGGCTTGTGGGATCGGTCACCGGTGCCGCGCTCGGCGTGGCAATTCAGCAGCTTCTCCCCATTGTGCTCGCGGACTTCCTGCCAGTGGACGTGCAGTTCAGCGTTTCCGCGTCGTCGGTGGCCTACGGCGTTCTCGTCGGAACGGCCGTCACCATCCTGTTCTCTCTGCTGCCCCTGCTGCGCGTCAGAAGGGTTTCGCCCATGATGGCGCTTCGGTCTGCGGCAGGGCTTAAAGAGGGTCGGTCGGTGGACTGGACTCGCGTGCTGGCCGTGCTGCTGCTCGTCGCCGGAGTTCTCGGCATCGCGGTGATTCAGGGCCCCAACGTGCAGGTGGCCCTCATCTATGTGGCGGTGATGGTGGCCGTCTGTGCACTCCTGGTCGGTATGGCGTGGCTGACGCGTAAGCTGGTCGGCAAGCTGAGTCACGACTCGCTTCCGTACGTCTGGCGGCAGGGCCTCGCGAATCTCCACCGGCCGAACAACCAGACCCTGATGATGATGCTCGCGGTCGGGTTGGGCACGTTCCTGGTTTCGATGTTCGTGTCGACCGAGCGCACGTTGCTCCGTCAGATTGAGGTGGCGGACGAAATGGGCCGGCCGAATCTGATCTTCTTCGACATTCAGCCCGACCAGGCGGCGGGGGTCGCCGGAGTCCTCGAGAACCGCGGGCTCCCCATCGTTGAGAAAGTCCCGATCGTCACGATGAGGCTGAGCGCGATGAACGGGGTAACGGTCGACGAGATGCGCCGCGACACGACGAGGCGCACCTCATGGGCGCACCGGCGGGAGTACAGGTCCACGTACCGATCCCACCTGACGGAGTCCGAGACGGTTCTCGAGGGCGAGTTCGCGACCGGTACGTTCAGCCCCGACGAGGTGGTGCCCATCTCGGTCGAGGAGGAGATCATGGGCGACCTCGGCGCCTCCCTCGGCGATACCCTCGTGTTTGACGTCCAGGGTCTCCCGATCGAGACCCGGATCTCGAGCGTTCGCAGAGTGGAGTGGAGGCAGGTGAGGACGAACTTCTTTGTAGTGTTTCCGGACGGGGTGCTCGAGGAGGCGCCTCACTTCAGCGTGATCGTGACGAGGGCCGAAACCGATGCGGAGTCGGGAGGTGCGCAGGCCGCCGTCGTTCGCGAGTATCCGAACGTGTCCTCGATAGACCTGAGTCTGATTCTCAAGGTCGTGGAGTCGGTTTTCGATCGGATCGGATTTGCCGTTCGCTTCATGGCGCTGTTCAGCATTCTTACCGGCTTCGTGGTGCTTGCGGCAGCCGTCGTTGTCAGCCGCGTCCGCAGAACGGAAGAGACGGTGTTGCTGAAGACGCTCGGGGCGTCGCGCTCCCAGGTGCTGTGGATCATGTCGGTCGAGTACACAGTGCTGGGAATGCTGGCGGCCTTGACGGGCGTTGTGCTGTCCGTCGGTGCGTCGTGGGCGCTCGCCAGGTTTGTGTTCGAGGCACCGTCCGTTGTGCCGGCGGGTCCTCTGCTGGCGATTGTCGCCGGAGTTACCCTCCTGACAGTGGTGGTGGGGATGGTTAACAGCCGCGGCGTATACGCCAGACCTCCGCTGGATGTGTTGCGGGTCGAGGTGTAAGTTGGACCACCGCGACCCGTGGGCGACCTTCCGCGGTGGACGCACGATATTCTGGAGCCGGTAGAATGAGCCGATCATCGGAAATCCGGTTGAGCGTTGAGCGTGTTCGCGCGCGCATTGCCATCGCCTGCGAGCGAGCCGGCCGCGATCCCGAAGACATCACGGTCGTCGCGGTCTCTAAACGCTTCCCGCTGGAGGACATCGCCTACGCGTACGACGCCGGAATCCGAGACTTCGGCGAGAACCGGGTCCAGGAGCTGACGGAAAAGGTGGACCTCTGGGAAGGGCAGTACCCCGGTCGGGAGGTTCGCTGGCACATG
>JBFILW010000233.1:0-3902 GCA_041612005.1 Gemmatimonadota bacterium | reverse complement strand
TGCGGGATCGATGTGCGCTCCCCATGGTGGGGTCTCGGCGTCTCCCTGCGCCAGCGGCACGAGCAGATCGGCGGTGCGGCCGGCGAGATCGGCGCGCTGCGATGTCGGCTCGACCTGCTGCACCGAGAGTAACCCGACCAGCGCCTCGGCGGTGGCGGTCGCCGATCCACCGACCAGGTGTCCCTGCTCGACATCGCGCACGAGCCTGGACTGCACACGCTCCAGCGCTGGTCGCAGAGCATCGACATCCGGGTCTCGAACACCCAAGACCCGGACGGCCTCTCCCATGGCCCACAGCGCGCGAGCCGCCCAGTAGGAGAAGGACTTCCGGCTGGTCGGGGCCGCGCGGTTCGGCGTCCCGTCCGCGTGGACGAAGTTGAGGAACTCGCCGTCACCCTGCTCCATCGCCGTGACGAACGTCAGGAGACCCAGCGCCTCCTGTTTGGAACTCGGGTCGGCGGTCTGCTCGAAGTGCCGCAGGTAGACGACGGCAGCGCGGGCCGCATCGTCCACGGCGGCGAGTCCCTCGAATCCGTCGCGAGCCGGAGAGCCGATCGGGCGGTAGTCGGGCGCTTCTGCATAGAGTGCGACCGCGCGCCCAGGCCGTCCGGCCACGGTCATGTCGATGCCGAGGTGACGCAGGTGGTCCAGGCGCAGCTCGATGGGTTTCGCACCGGACGGAATGGCGACCGGCGGCGGGCCCTGCGTGCAGCCCAGCATCATCAAGGCCGCCGCGACGACCGCCGATCTCACGAGGGTGCCGCGGCTTTCACCGAGGAGGCAACTTGTCTGCCAAAAAGCGAACGGCGAGATCGGTGACGTTCCACAGCTGGATGTCGGAGCTCGTGCCGTAGCGTACCGGACGGAGTGTGTCGCCGTCGATCCGGTAGCTCCAGAGCTCGTTGTGGCTCAGGCCTGAGGCCTCAACCGCTTCTTCCGTGGTTTCGAGCGCACGGCGGAGCGCCTCCACGTACGAGCGCATCGTCGCACTTTCGTCACGCAATCGACCGGAAGCGTCGTAGGCGCCTTCGATTTGCCAGGCAAGACCCAGGAGGAACAGGTTCACCTCGCGGCCCCAGACCACGCGCGGCGAGTGGTAGAGGTCCTCGCGAAAGTGCCGCTGCACTGTTGAGCTTGCATACGCGTCATTCACGACGACTGGCCCGAGTCCCTCCACGAACAGCCCGACCGGATACGGCCGTACGATCGCGTCCACCATCTCGAGCACGGCCGCAGGATCGGTCGTCCCCTTCATGATCCCCTCGGTGTAACGCTCGAGGAAGAGCTCGGTGGCCGGGTCCGTGTTGGCGGCAGCGATCGGCCGTCCTTTGTCGTCGAGGGCAAGGGCGAGAAAATAGAGCGGGCGCATGGCTTCGTGTTCGGCGAGGCGTTGTCGCCAGTAGTCCCGCTCCGTGCCCGATAGCGATTCGAGCGATTCCTCGACTCGTGTCCGGACCGCGTCCGGGTCCAAGCGGACCTCAAAGTGTCGGCGGGCTCCGCGCCAGGTGGCGATCGCCGCGCGCAGCAGCCCCGGATCGCCAACGTATGTCTCGAGTGCCGAAGCGCTCACCGGTACGCGCGACACGGCGTCCGCCGCGGAGAGACCGAGCGCGTCCACGGCCTTGAGGATCTGCTCGAGAGCCTCCAGCGCCTTGGGGACCCATACCACGTTCACATCCATGCCGAAGCGGCCGTTGCCGTAACCCACGCGGCTATCACGCCAGCTGCCAGGAAGCCATCCCTCATCATCGCGGTAAGAGAAACTCACCAGATTCGTGGCCGTCGGTCGCTCGGTGTAGGGACGCGCGAGCTCGGTCACGAATGCCAAGTTCCGCACGAGAGCCTTCAGACGCGTCCCATCGACCCCGGTGGGGTCGGTGAGAAAACGGCGCTTTCTCTGTGCCGGCACGTCTGAGCGCGAGAGGTATCGAGCGACGAGGATCGGCAGCTGGAAGTCGTCATCGATCATGCGGTAGTTCTCACGAACGGCCTGCAGATTCGCCACGAGCTCGCGCGCGGTGGCGAGGTGCTCGGCCGCGGCGTCTGGGTCCCGTTTCTGGTCTTCCTCCCATTGCTGGATCAGGGCACTGTACTCCGCGGCGTTTTCGCGAATCGCTTGGCCCCCGAGTGCCTCTTCGTGACTCACGTTTCCCGATGGAGCAAGCTTTCGGAGCACGCTCGCAATCACGAGCTCCTGCAAGTCCACCGACGAGATCGGCTCGAGCATCAGCGCCGACATCATCTGATCCCGCCCGAAGTACGTCGCGTAGTTCGGCATGGACGCCATCAGCTTCTCCTGGGAGCTCAGGAGCTCGAGACCGCGCATTTGGCGCTCGAAGCGCCGGAAGGCGCCGAGCCACGGGTCCCGTGCGGCATCCGCCGCGGTCAATACCCGACTCAGGCTATCGGCCAGTCTCCGCTGCCGCGCGTAATAGTCCTCGAAAGCATCGTTGAAGAGCCGCTCGCGACCCAGCGGGGTCAGGGCGTCGGAGTCCGTCGTGACGATCACATCGAGCTCGATGCGGTCGCCGGAGAGGGCACGAACCGAGACCCGGTCGTCCGAGAGGCTGGCGGTCGAGGTGCTCGGGTCACCACGCAGCGCGAGTGTCAGGTGGTTGCGCCCATCCAGGCTCGTATGTTCGACCAGGACTGTCCAAGCCGCCTCGTTATTCCCGACCGTGACGCGCGGCTCCAACCGGGACCGCAGCTGCTCCAGATCACGGGCGTCGAGGAGTGAGAGATGGCGCGCGCGCTCCCCGGCGGGAAGACGCTGCAAGCTGGTGATCAGACCCCTCAGCTCGCGCAGGATGAAGGGGGGATCGCCGTAGGGCCTCCGGTGCCACTCCACGCCTTGGAAATCCCGCTCTTGCCGCATGGTCCCGAGCAGGAACCATCCGATCTCGAGCCCATCGACTTCCCAGGCGAGGCGATGCCGCATGACGCGGCGACGCCCGTCCGATTCCGCCTCCGCCCCAGAACCGCCCCAGACCAAAGGTGCCGGACGGCCCGCCGTGTCGCGCACGGTAAGCGCGGCGCTCTCATTCGCGGCGTCCGCCCACACGTGGACGACCCGACCGTCCCGGCTGTTGAGGTAGATCTGAAACGTGTTCCCGCGCGAATCCCGGAAAAAGCGGGTGGTGTACCCTTCGTACGCCGCCGGATCATCGAGTCCCGTTTCCGGGAATTCCAGAACCGGCGCCTGCACCTGCAGTATGGTCTGAGCAACGAGAAGGGATGCGAGCACGTTCATCGGCGAACCATCCAAGCCTGGTCAGAAGAAAACCCTGATTCGAGCTCCAAATGTACGCGGGTGGCACAACCTCCGCGACGCAATGCGGGTGCGCCTCCATCTCCGAGCCGACTGTTTTACCTCAGAGCACGCAGAGGGCACAGAAAACGATTCTTGTCGGGGGGTTTGACTGGGAGTACGTTCCTGACCTCTGAAACGAACCCTTGACCGGTCCGAGGCCTATTCCAAGCATGCCGATACCCCGCACTACCATGGCCGCGCTCTGCGCAGCGCTCCACATGTCCCCGGCCCCAACTGCTGCCCAGGAACCGAGTGGCTCCGCCGCATCCGACTGGAAGCACGGCGCGGTCTGTTACGAGATCTTCGTTCGCTCGTTCTACGACAGCGACGGCGACGGTGTTGGTGACCTGAGGGGACTCATCCAGAAACTCGACTACATCAACGATGGTGATCCCGACTCGCAGGGCGATCTGGGCGCCCAGTGCATCTGGCTCATGCCGGTGGCTCAATCGCCGAGCTATCACGGCTATGATGTGACGGACTACTACCGCGTCGAGCGCGACTACGGCACGAACGACGATTTCAAGCTTCTCGTCTTCGAGGCGCACCGGCGAGGTATTCGCGTGCTGGTGGACCTCGTGTTGAACCATGC
>JBFILW010000232.1:0-3919 GCA_041612005.1 Gemmatimonadota bacterium | reverse complement strand
GTCGACCGTGGCCATGTACTGCACGGAGAAATCGTCTCGATGCCGATCGACGAGATCGTGCGCCCGCTCCGGATCCAGCTCCCGTGCCAGCGATTCGGAGAGCTTGTCCTCCCAACTTCTCGCAGTCGCCCGGATGCGGTCTTCCAGCCCGGGCACGTCCACCTCGGTGAGATCCTTGAGACGCGATGAGAGGTAGTAGTGAAGCCGTGCCTGCTCTCCTTCGGCGATCAGGGCAAGGTGGTCGGCGAGAATCGTACCCTGGTACGCGTCGACGAGCGTCTCTTCGATCTTCATCCGCACCTCTCCCGAGAAGCGGATTTTCGGCAGAATTACCATGACGAAGACGCCGCGGCCGAGGGGATCCGGCCGCACGGTGACGCGAACTTCGTCGACTCCCTCCGTCTCCATCACGACGCGAATCTCGCTCAACAACTCGGGGACGGAGGCGAAAAACACCTCCTCCTTCGGCATGCTGTTGAAGACCCGAATGATGAGCCCGTAGTCGTGCGAGCCCTCGGAGGCCGACTCGGCTTCCAGGATCTCTCGCAGCTTTCGGCGCAGGATCGGGATGTTCGAAGCGTCCTGCGATACGGCCTTGGCCGTAAACAGGCCCAGGAAGCGCCGCTCGCCCTCGACCTCGCCGTCCGGTCCGAGCTTCTTGATGCTGATGTCGTCCATCCGGGCCCGGCGGTGCACCGGCGACTCAGCGTTGGCCTTGGAACTGATGAGCATCGGCCCACCGAGGATCCGGGCCCTCAGCTTCGCATCCAGCTCGTCCAGGGGCTGGGGCTCGAAATACCGCGACGTGGACTCATCCCTTAGCACGCCGAGCCCGGATCCTGGCTCGACCTGGATGAGGCGGTTGCCTGCGTGATCCGTGAATAGATCGTATGCTCGGTAGCCCAAGAACACGAAGCACCCGTCTTCAAGCCACCGGAGCAGGTCGGCGATCTCCTCGAACTCGCCTGCACGCCAGGGGAACCGCGCCTTCTCGGCTTCCAGGTCCGCAATTACGTCGTTGCATTGATCGAGCATCGGGTGAAAATCCGACGTGACGTCACGCACGAGCTTCAGGCGCTCGCGGATCTCGGTTTCGAGGGCAATGCGCCGGTCGTCATCGACGTGACCGTCGATCACGATGTAAACAACCGACGTTTTTGGCCCGTCCCCGCGGCGGTCGCGGACCTGGAAGATCCTGCCCTTCTTGTCGCGGTCCACGACCAGGACCGGATGCAGCAGTTGTACGACGTTGAAGCCAACCGAATGCAGGTACTCCCGGAGTGTATCGACGACGAAGGGGCAGTCGGGCATCACCGTCTCGACGACGGCCCGGTGATGCCGATCGGGTACCCGTCGCACCCGAGCGCCAATCGAATCGGGGGATGTCTCGGCCACCAGCGAGTAGAGGTCGCGGATATCGGCCGCGATGTGATCCAGGGGGCGGGTGCCGAAGAACTCGAGCGGCGCGCGGGCCGTCAGACTGCGGGTGAAGGCCGCGAGTGCCTCCTGCGGGGCGTCGAGCGCCTCATGATCAACGAGTTCGATCAGCTCGTCAACGTGTTTCTTCGCCTGGGCCGTCAGTTCCATCAGGATTCAGTTGGCATGGCTTGGAGGCTCGATCGAGTGCTCCGACCGCGCGTGCGGGCGTGCCCTCGCGGAGGCGATGCAGGATAGAGGACTCCAGCGGGGCTGGCAACGTCGGCGGCACGTTGCTGGCTGGCAGGTCGTGAACCCATACTGCTGCGGTCCGATTCTTCGCCAAACGCCGACCTGGAATCGATCCCGTGCATCCACAGCGGGCGCTCTAGCAACGATGCCTCACCGCAGCCGAGTTCGCGTGCTGTGGCGCGCGTTCGGGCGTCCGTGGTGGAACGCTGTCACTCGATGCGTGATCGCTCCGCGACCTCGAATCCATCCCGGTCGTCGAAGCTCCCGACTCCCACAGGCTTCTGGGCCTAGTCCGACGGGCCGACATGATGGAGGCGTACCAGACTTATCTGATGCTGAACCCTTGAGCCACGCCGGGGCGATTGGCGAGCGCCGAGAGCTGCCGCTAGCATGGTGCCGATGATCGTCGGAATCGGAATCGATCGGATTGAGATCAAGCGTGTGGCCGAGGTGCTCGCCCGCCACCCGGAACGCGCCCCAGAGCGCCTCTTCACACCCGCCGAACGGGCCGCGTGCGCACGGAAGGCTGATTCAGCATCCTGTTTCGCAGCTCGATTCGCGGCCAAGGAAGCCTTCCTCAAGGCGCTTGGCACGGGCCTCTCGGGCGGGATCACCTGGCACGACGTCGCGATCTCGGCGCGTGCCGGCGGCCAGCCGGTGATCATTGCCTCCGGCGTGGCGCAGGAGTTCCTCGAGGCGCGCGGCGCGACTTCGGTCCATCTCAGCTTCAGCCATGACCGCGGGAGCGCGGTCGCGATCGTAGTCATCGAGGGCTGAAGCGCCCGCGGGTCAGTCGGCGGCGAGGGGTCGCGTCAGCCCCGCACGCCACTTGCGAAGCTTGCGCTCGATTGGAAGTGCTCCCTCCATGTCATTGAGAGCCACCGCCGCGTTGGATTCGGAGCAGTGGATGACGTGCCGCTCGTCCAGGCAGACGGCTACGTGCGTCACCCGGCCCGGTGTCTCGGCGTAGAACAACAGATCGCCGGCCGCGGCAGTCTCCGTTGCTTCGAGCATGGGACTCGCCTCGAACTGCTGGTACGAATCGCGCGGCAGTCGGATGCCGTGTGCCGCGTACACCAGCTGTACGAAGCCCGAGCAGTCGGTTCCCCAGTTCGAACGGCCACCCCACATGTATGGGGTTCCGAGCCAGGAGAGTGCGCACTCGAGCAGTGAACCCGGGTCGGGCGAGAGGTACCCGTTCACGATCTTCCCCGGATCTGATGGTCGAGCTGTGGTACCATCCGGGAGTCTGATCGCTCCGTTTTCTCCCAACGTGACGCGAGCCCCAAACGGCAACCGCCTCGGCCCGCCGGGATCCGCACGGGACTCCAGCTCCACGCCAAGCGAAAAGCCCGTTGCGGCGTTCCTCCAGCGTTGCCCGGCGGCGGGGTGTATGCGCATCAGCCCGCCGACCGGCGTCCAGGCGATGTAGCCGTCGTCGCCACGGCAGCGCAGCCACCCATCGATGGACTCGAGAACGTCCAGCGTCTCTCCGCACAACCACTGCGAAACGAGTTCGGACGCATGCGCCGGGTCGCGCCGGGCAGGTACCCACTCGGCGCGCACGACCGCTCCGTCATCCAGCACGGACTGTCTATCGAGGTCCGGCAGGTTCCTGTCTCCGATCTCTTCCAAGTTCGCAAGCCTTGAAGTCCGGCGGCGGGGCAGCCAGAATGCACCGGTCCCGCGGCGCTTCGCGGCTGAATCTACCGTGGTCGCGAACCCGGGCCAAAGAGAGACGATTCCCCAACGGTGACACAGGAGGCAGGGTGCACGTTTCGATCGAATACTGCCGGGTCTGAAACTACGAGCCCAAAGCCGCCAGTTTGGCGGATTCGTTGAAAGACCGCTATCCGGACGTCGAGGTCGAGCTGATCGGCTCGGGAGGCGGGGCGTTCGAAGTCGTGGCGGACGGTCGGCTCGTCTACTCGAAGCTCGCCACAGGCCGACACTGCAGCCACGAAGAGGTGTTCGAGGCTATCGAGGCCTCGTAGCTAGAAACACCGCCGGTCGGTAGCGTGCGAACAGGTAGGCGAAAAGCACCAGCGCGCACCAGAAGATGAGCAGGTCGCCGCTGATCATGTAGGCCACGATGCCCAACAGGGCTTGCCCTTCGGCCAGTGCCCATACGATCACGGCGGCCTGCGTGAGCTGGACATCGTCGGCAGTCGGACCCGCTAACCGGGTCCGGAAATAGCCTGCCGCCAGCGTGCAGCCAGCTGCGGCGGCCAGCCAACCGAAGCGCAGCGCG
>JBFILW010000231.1:0-3942 GCA_041612005.1 Gemmatimonadota bacterium | reverse complement strand
GGGGACGGAGCCGATCGTTCGTATCATCGCCGAGGCCGAGAAGCAAGACAGAGCAGAGGAGCTCGTCGGGTGGGCAATCGAGGCCTTCAACAGACTGACATGACCGCGCAACGGGACGGGGCAGTGACCCGTCGGGGCGTATAGACATACATGTGTGGAATCGTAGCATTTATCGGATCCCGAGACGCCTCGCCTCTGTTGCTCGAGGGCCTGCGGCGGCTGGAGTACAGGGGATACGACTCGGCCGGGATGGCCGTGCTGAATGGCAAGGGCGTCGAAGTTCGGAAGCGGGCAGGCCGAATCTCCGAGCTGGAGCGCGTCCTTGGAAGCCGGCCGCTGGAGGGGTCGGTGGGGATCGCCCACACGCGTTGGGCCACCCATGGTATTCCGTCGACCCGTAACGCCCATCCCCACACCGATTGTTCCGGCGACATCGTCGTTGCCCACAACGGTATCATCGAGAACAACGATGTTCTGCGGACCAAGCTTCAGGAGCTGGGTCACGAGTTCCGCACCGAGACCGACACCGAGGTACTCGCTCACCTGATCGAAGAAGCGTTCGAGGGCAACCTTGAACGGGCTGTGGCAGCGGCGCTCACGCAGGTCGAGGGGACATACGGCCTGGCGGTGATGAGCTCTCGCGACCCGGATAAGATCGTGGTCGCGCGACGCGGCGCCCCGCTCCTCCTCGGAGTGTCGGAAAACGGCTCGGGGGAGCTATTCGCGGCGTCCGACGTCGCCGCCGTGCTGGGTCACACCCGTAAGGTGATCTACCTGGACGATGGTGAGCTCGCGGTTCTTACCCGAGATGGTTACAAGACGCTCGAGCTGGCGGCCTGGGATACCAGAGCAGGGAATCAGCCACAGCCGATCGAGAAAGAGATCAGCCACGTCGCCTGGAATCTGGACCGGATCGAGCGTGGTGGATACTCCCACTTCATGCTCAAGGAGATCTTCGAGCAGCCACAGACGATCCGCGACGCGATGCGGGGACGGCTACTGGAGAATGAAGGCACGGCCCGCTTTGGCGGCCTCCTGCAGCTGTCCGGAAGCCTCGACAAGGTCGAGCGGATCATCATCACGGCTTGCGGCACCAGCTGGCACGCGGCCCTGATCGGCGAATACATGCTCGAGGAATGCGCGCGGATTCCGGTCGAAGTGGAGTACGCATCGGAGTTCCGCTACCGCAACCCGATCATCCCGGACGACACACTGGTCATCGCCATTTCGCAGTCGGGAGAGACCGCGGACACCCTGGCGGCGATGCGTGAGGCGAAGCGGCGCGGTGCGGTCGCGATGGGAATTGTCAACGTGGTGGGCTCTACGATCGCGCGTGAGACCGACGGTGGTGTCTATACGCACTCGGGCCCCGAGATCGGCGTAGCGTCAACCAAGGCATTCACGTCGCAACTCACGGTCCTGGCCATGATCACTCTCATGCTGGCCCGGCGTCGCCGCATGTCGATTGAAGAGGGCCGCAAGTTCGTAGCCGCGCTCCAGGAACTACCCGGCCAGGTGGAGTCGGTCCTCGAGCAACAGGCGGTGATCGACGAAGTCGCGCGGGAGTATTGGCAGCATACGAACTTCCTCTACCTGGGTCGCGGCTGCAATTTTCCGGTAGCCCTGGAGGGTGCTCTGAAGTTGAAGGAGATCAGCTACATCCACGCCGAAGGCTACCCGGCGGCCGAGATGAAGCACGGTCCGATCGCACTCATCGACGAGAACATGCCGGTCGTGTGCATTGCGCCGACAGACTCGGTGTACAAGAAGGTGGTCTCGAACATCGAGGAGATCAAAACCCGTGGCGGTCGCGTGATCGCGATCACAACGGAAGGCAGCGGTCTGAATGGCAAGGTGGACCATTTGATCTCGGTCCCTTCCACGAACGAGATGCTGCAGCCAATCCTGACGGTCATCCCATTGCAGATTCTGGCCTACAAGATCGCCGTGCTCCGGGGATGCGATGTTGATCAGCCGCGGAACCTCGCCAAGAGCGTGACCGTCGAGTAAGATTGAGCCGGGCCTTGCCGCGAACCGGGCAGTCGGTTGCGTGCCGGACCTATCGGTAGTCTCCGGTTTATCAGCAACTGGCAGATGGAGAGGGTCACTCCAGGCGTTCGACGCCGGGAGGTAATCGTATGTCGTCGGCTTACATCCAGAGCCTGAAGGACCAGGTCACCAGATATGCGGGTGCCCTGCGCGACGTCGTGCTGCTGGCGCCGGTGTACGGAATTCTCATGTTCCACCTCATGAAGGATCCCCGGCTCACTCAGCATCAGCGCCTGCTGGTGGATGCCGCGATCGCCTATCTGGTAAGCCCGAACGACGTGATTCCGGAAGAAGAGGTGGGTCCGTACGGGTACCTCGATGACATCTTCTGCTGCGCATACGTGGCCAGCCGCATCGCCGATGAGCTCGGATGGGAGATCCTCGAAGAGGGCTGGACCGGAGATACGTCAGCGAGAGACGTAACGCAGACCGTTCTGGCTCGCGAACATGAGCTGCTGGGTGATATCGGAGATGAGATTCTTCGTTTTGCGGGCCTCCTCGAGCGTCGCGAGACGACCGAAGTCGATACTGCGCACCGAGCCTGATCCGGCCATACCGGCCCCGGCTCCGACCGTATCCCCCTGGCAATAATCCTCACGCGGCAACCACATGTACCTGACACGATCGATCATCGCAGCCGGGCTGTTGATGTCGGGGGGCCTTGTCGCCAGCCCCCGATCAGCGGCAGCACAATACAAGCTGGACTCGCCCTCGGGTGAAGAGCTCGTATTTCACCGCGATCAGGTGCGGACGATGCTCGACACCACACGCGCCCTGTTCCAGAATCTGGTCGAAGACCCCGCCGTGCTGTACAGGACCGGGGTCGGAACATCCGTGCCGGAAGACAATCCGACCGATGCCTATCCCTGGAACGCCATCGAGGTCCGCAACGACTCGGTCGCGGTCATTCAGACACCCAACAACCTCCGTGAGGCTGACCGGGCCTACTACAACTATGCCGTGCTCCGCATGGCGGAGGTCCGCTCGGGCGATCCTGACGCGACGTGCGATGTTCTGATGGACGCCGAAGTCGGGGTGGTCTCTTCGTTCGTGGATGGGTGGATCGTGGCGCGCATGCTTTTCGGTGGCCCCGCTTTCGAACCGCTCGATCGTCTTGCGTTCATCCGGGCGGCCGGCCACCTGCCAGCGTTTATCGCCGTGAGCGACGATCCTAGCCTCGGAGTGTGCGCGGACGAATGGGCCGATGCGCACGCGGCGGACATCGCGGCGTACCGGAGCTGGCACGATGAGACATATCGCGGCGAGCCGTTGGCGGCCGATCAATCAGGGCCAGAGCCGTCTGAGGCCGCCCGGTCGAGTGAGTCGGGCTCGGCGAAGCCCGCTGGGGATCCCGCCGGCGAAGCCTCACCGGCCGGGGCGCCGAACTGACCGACAGCGATGACGCTTCGATTCCACAACACACTTTCCCGCACCACCGAGCCGTTCCAACCTCAGGAGCCGGGCCGTGTCCGCATGTATACGTGCGGACCGACCGTCTACGACCGGGCGCACATCGGGAATTTCAGGACTTTCGTGTGGGAAGACCTGCTCCGTCGATACCTCAAGTTTTGCGGTTACGAAGTCGAGCAGGTGATGAATCTCACGGATGTCGATGACCGCACGATCGGAGCGGCCGCCCAGCGCGGCCTCGCACTTGCCGAGATCACCGAACCGGTGATCGCGGACTTCCACGAGGACTGCCGGACACTGGGTCTGGAGCCGGTGGAACACTATCCGCGCGCGACCGAGCACGTGCCGCAGATGGTCGAGATCGTCAAGGCCCTGGAGGCGAACGGCTATACCTACGAGGTCAATGGGTCCGTGTACTTCGCGATCGATCGCCTCCCCGGCTACGGCAGGCTCGCGAACCTCGATCCGGCCGATCTCGGTCGC
>JBFILW010000230.1:0-4032 GCA_041612005.1 Gemmatimonadota bacterium | reverse complement strand
CCGGCTTGAGCACCACCGTGCAACCGGCGGCCAGCGCCGGGGCCACCTTCCACATCGCGAGGTTGAGCGGGAAGTTCCACGGTACGATCGCGCCCACCACGCCGACCGGCTCGCGCAGCGTGTAGTTGAATTGATGGGGCACCGAGACCGGGATCGTCTCCCCCTCGATCTTCGTCGTCCAGCCGGCGTAGTACTCCAGCGTCGCGATCGCCATTGCCGTGTCGATCCCGCTCTCGAACAGCGGCTTCCCGTTGCTGATCGTCTCGACCCGGGCGACCTCGTCTTTCCGCTCCGCGAGCCGCTCGGCCATCTTCCACAGTAGCCGGCCGCGCTTGCGCGGAGATATCTCCCGCCACGGTCCCTCGAACGCAACACGGGCGGCTTTGACGGCGCGGTCCACGTCGGCGACGCTGGCAGCGGCGACTTCGGTAGCTACCTCGGCCAGCGCCGGGTCGATGACCTCGAACGTGGCGCCATTCTCGGCGTCCGCCCACTCTCCATCGATGAACAGACGGCCCGGTGCCAGTACGTCCGGGACCGCCCGCGTGAGTATCGCTTCCGTCATTGTATCCTCTAGTTCCCCGCGAACTGGGGCTTGCGCTTCTCGATGTAGGCGTCGAGTCCTTCCTTGGCGTCTGCGCCCTGGAACAGCAGCTGCTGCAGCTCACGCTCGATCGCCAGGCCCTCGCTGAACGGAACCTCGACGCCGCTGCACACTGCGCGCTTGATGCGGCCCACCGCTCGCGAAGCCTTGTTGGGCGGTGTGAACTGGCGCGCGTACTCCATTACCTGGTCGAAGAAATCATCTCCGTCGATGATGCGGTTGATGAGCCCGAGCTCGAGCGCTTCTTCGAAGTCGAACGTCCGTCCCTCGGCCATCAGCTCGATCGCCTTGGACTTGCCCAGCAACCGTCCCAGCCGCTGGGTGCCGCCGGTACCCGGCAGGACTCCCAGATTGACCTCGGGCAGTCCGATCTTGCCGCCGCCCTTCTTGGCGAGCCGGATGTCGGTGGCCAGCGCGATCTCGAGTCCGCCGCCGACCGTGTGACCATTGAGCGCTCCGATGACCAACTTCGGCGTCTGCTCCAACCGGTTCAGAGTCTCGTTGGCGTGGAGGCAGAAGAAGTACTTGAAGTAGGGATCGGCGCTCTGGAGCATGCTGATGTTGGCGCCGGCGGAGAAGAACTTCTCCCCCTCGCCACGCAACACGATCACGTGCACCGTTTCGTCAAAGCGGGCCTGGATGATGGCTTCGTCCATCTCGCGCATCATCTCGTGCGTATAGGTATTGGCCGGCGGGTCGTCCATCGTGATGATGGCGACGCCGTCTCGGGTCTCATATCTGATCAGCTTGTCGCTCATATCTTCCTCGTTTCGAATCATGCGGAGTAGAGTGTTCGGACCGCGGCGCGACCGCGGCGGCACGGCCATAATGACCCGCCTGCGACCCGGCCACAAGACACGGGTTTACAGGGGGATGGTGCGGCGGGAAGCGGTGAGAAGCGCCCGGGTTGGTGGTCGGCCCGGGTGGCTAGCTGCGGGTAAGTGGATAAAGCTGAACGTGCTCGATCCCGAACTCATCGACAGCCACGCCCAGGACGAAATCGGCCCCAATCTGCTTGACCCGAAGCCGAGCGGGCATACTTACGGCGCCCAACAGCGTGCCGTCGCGATCGAACACGCTCCACTCGACCTCCTCGGCGCCCGGAATGACATAATCCTGCACCCACAAGTACCCCTCCGAATCGCCGAGAATGAGGCCGAACGCCGGCATCGTCTCGGGGATCGGCATGTCCAGTAGCTCCTGTCGGCGTTCGGCGCGGACCGCCTCGTCGACGATCCGCGCAACCCGCTGATCGGCCAGCTTGCGGAAGCTTTCGACCGTGACTGGAACGGGAGGCTGCTCCTTTCGGATCAGCTGCCGGAGCTGCCCGTCCGGGGTGTAGGAGGCGATTTCGTAGCTGTCCGAGCTCCCGATGTGGACAAGATCACCCGCGAGCGCTGCTTCGGTGGTGCGGCCGAATGGAAGCGGCGGAGCCTGAATGCTGTTGTTGGGCCGGGAGATCACGAACAGTTCGTCTCCCGCGAACTGATCGATCGTGTCGAGCACCGCTCCCTCCGCGCTGGCGCGCATGAACAGGACCGGTTTTCGGACCACACCGAACGCCGTGTTGCGGGGATCGATCCGGTCGCCGGTCGTCACGAGGATCGTCCCGTCCGCGAACCGCCCGTGCAACAGCGGTACGTAGGCCGGACCCAGGTCGGGAAGCGAAAAATCACGAGCCCACTCGGCCGATGGCTTGAAGATGACGACGCGGCCGGAGCCCCAGTCATTCACGGCGACCGTGTCGCCGCCGAACGCGAGCACCTCGCCGATCTGGCGGAACTGATCAGGCGCCGTGCCGGTGCCGCCGCGGGAAAACATGTACTGACCGTCGGGTCCGTATGTGCGAATCTCGTTCGTGCCGCCGTTGGCGAGAACGATGCGGCCGTCGCTGAGCCGGGCGGCTCCTCGAACGAACTCCAGCGGTTGGCTGGGGTCGCCGGCGAGAGTCGTGATGTCGAGACTGGGGGTAGCTCCGACCCGCCATCTCTGCGCGGCCGTCCAGGCAGGCTGGAAGTTCTCGACCACGACTGGTCCGACATCCTCGGTCGTGTCGGCTGCGGGCTCTGGTCCTTCGGGTGAGCAGGCGACGGCGGTGACGGCGGCGAACAGGGTGAACCAGCGCTGCGAACGGGCGGGAGCGCTCTGCGCAGAGCCGGTCATGCGTCGGATCGGGCGGTCCGGGCCAGGAGCTTTCGGCATCCGGGCAATCTCACTGTTTCGAGCCTTACTCCGCAACGGTTTAGTCCTTGAACGGTGATGGCCGTGCGCTCGTCGATCCCGGGCGACCCCCACTCAGAAGACGCTGCAGCTCCCGATCGGTAAGCTCGAACGGGTCCTCCTCGTATGTGGGAGGGCGGACGGTCCGTCGGCCCTCCGGGTTGCCTGGCATCGGCTCGAAATGCCACTCGCTGCGGCTCCGCGGGCGAATCTCCCACGAAAAGCCCTGGCTGTCCTCGAACCTTCGGAATCCCATGCGCGGTAAGTTACACGGGCGAAGCAGGTTCTACAAAGGCCGCCTCCGGGCAAAGACCAGGGTACCCGCGATCGCGATCACGGCGAACGCGAACCACTGGATCGCGTAGGCCATGTGCGGCCCGTTATCGAGCTCGGGCGACGGCACGATCCGGAGGGCGGAGCCGGGAGGCGGCTCGCCCCTCGCCAGCACGTACCAGCCGACGATCGAGTACGGGAGCGACGCATCGATCGTCCCCGGTTCCATGAGACGCATCACCAGATGCTCCGCTCCGTCGATCTCGCGCTCGATCGCGCCCGTTGACTCAGCGGGAGGGAAGGGGAATGCGGTGCCCTCGACGGACACCTCCTCGAGCCACCGGGCCCGCTTACCCTCCGGCCTTCCGGCCGCAAGCCCGGCGCTGAAGCCGTCAGCCGCCGGGAGCCAGCCACGCAGCACCATGACGGCCAATGTGTCGGACATTCGAAGCGGAGTGGCCACGTGGACGCCCGGCACGCCTCTCCGGGCTCTGCCGAACAGCACGACCTCACGGTCGTAGTCGTACACGCCCGTGAGCACGACCCGGCGCCAGAAGACGCGATCGGCCGGAATGTCCAGCGGCTGGTCCAGAGGCTCCTCGGCCAGCCGCGCCGCCCGCTCTTCGTTTACGCTTCGCCGCTCCGCGAGCCTGTCCAGCTGCCATACGCCGAGACGCACGAACACAGCGGTCAGCGCGATCGCCACCGCGATGAAGCTCCACAAAGCCCTTCTCCGCTTCGCCATGCCCGCCAAGATAATCCCTCCGACGCTTGTCCGGTCGTCCCGCCCGACATACTTCCGGACGTCCGTCAGTTGGTGAGCGCGGGAAGCTCCAGGCGCCCCGACAGTTCGGGCACCGATGTGAGTCGTTTGTAGATCGCTTCCGCCACGACGCCGTTGCCGTAAGCGGACAGGTGTCCGCGCCCGATGCCGG
>JBFILW010000229.1:0-4075 GCA_041612005.1 Gemmatimonadota bacterium | reverse complement strand
GATCGGAGCGCTGTCGCTGGCCGGTGGCGCGGTCTAGCTTAGCAGTCGTGGCGCTCCCGGTCCACGCCACGGGCCTCCGAAACCGGCGCTCACTCGAGATCGTACTCTACGTGCGGCGATCGGACGGGTCGCCACCGAATCTCCACGGAGTCCCAGCTCCTTGCCAGCCAACTACGCGGAGAAAAGCGACCAACAGCTCGTCCGGGCCTGTAAGCGCGGCGACGAGCAGGCCGCCCGCGAGCTGATATCACGCTTCGAGCGGCCGGTGTTCTCGCTCATCTATCGAATGGTGCGTGACCGTGAGCTGGCCGAGGACCTTGCGCAGGAAGCGTTCGTGCGCACGTTCAACAACCTGAAACGATACGATCCCAGCTATCAGTTCTCCTCCTGGATCTTCAAGATCTCGCACAACCTGACCATCGACTACCTGCGCAAAAAGGCGCTCGACACGATCTCGATTCACGGCGCGCCGGATGCCATTACAGCCTCCCAGCAGGAAGCGACGTCCCTGGCCCTGGCATCTGGTGACGAATTGCCAGACCAGGAGTTCGAGGCGCAGTTGTTGGGGTCGGAGATCGAGCAGGCGATCGCGCAGCTCCGCCCGGAGTACCGAACCGCGGTCATCCTCCGGCACGTGGAGGGCCGACAGTACGAGGAGATTTCAGAGATCATGGAAATCCCTCTCGGCACTGTGAAGACCTACATCCACCGGGCCCGCAACGAACTCCGCGGAATGCTGGGACATCTCATGGCCGATGACGAGTGAACTCCCGGGGACGGGCACACATACGCTGAAACCGGAGGGTCGCTGAGCTCGTAGAGATGGCCGACCCGCCAATGAGGCGAAAGAGACTGACGAAATGGGTTCTGACAAACTACCGACGCGAGGCCCCACCGGCCTCGACGAATTGGATCGGCTGATCGCGGCACTACCGAGCTTCGCGCCCGCTGCTCGATTTGCGGAGCGCGTGATGGCCCGGGTCCGACTGCCGAGCCCCTGGTACATCAGCCTGTGGGTGATGGTGCGGACACATTGGGTCGCGACCGGAGCGGCGGCTGCAACACTTGCCGCCACGACCTGGGCGGCGGCGTACCTGCTGCTCAGCAATCCGACGGTCACGCCGCGCGCTCTGGCAGCCTTCGTTTGGGAGGAAGCGCGCCAGCTCGCATGGCACGCGGTGGTCTCGGTCGGCCGTCTGGCCGTCGATTCGGGAATCCCATCGGCCTTGTCCGGGATCGCCGGTCAGGTTCAGCCTGCTCAGGCGCTTCTTGCCTTGGCCGCGCTCAGTCTACTCGGCGTAGTTGCATCGTTGATGTTGCTCCGGCTGGTCCGAACGCCGATCACAGTACACGTAGGGGGCAGGAGAACGTGAGGCGCATGATCACCATGGATTCGTTCACAGGACGCGAGGTTGGACCGCTGGTCACCGCCGCGCTCTCGGTACTTCTGGTCGCCGCCGCACCCGGTGCGGCGCTGGCGCAGGACGCCGAGGTAGAAGAGACCACTGTAACGCTCTCCACGAGTCGCGCGACGCTCACGCTCGACATGGAGCGCGGCGCCGACCGTACGATCGAGTTTCGGGATGGAGTCCTCAGCGTCGACGGCGAAGTGATCGGGCAGTATGAGAGCGGTGGTGAGTTGGAGCGCAGCTGGCGAGAGTTCCTCGGCAGCCAGGCAGCCTTTGAAGCGGAGTCTGTTCGGGATGCGCTGCGCGAGTTCGCGGCCGGCGCAGCGTCGAGCTCCGGATCCGACCAGGTGACGGCCGAGGCCCTCATGGCCTCCGTGCACGAACTACTCGGCGACGGTGCAGCGGGCGCCGCAGAGACGGTGGATGCCGCCGCGGAGGGAGCCGCGGCCGACATTGTGCGTGAGACGCGTGAACGGCTGACGATCGCGCCGGGAGGCTTGTCGGTCGAATCACTCACCCGGCAGTTGGAACGACTCGACCGGTCGCTCGCCGGCCTGGGCGATGACGTTCCGCACTCGGACCAGCTGGCCCTGGTCGTACACGACGACTACCAGATCGCGGCGAATCTGATCGTACCCGGCAACGTGGCCCTGCTCGACGGCACCCTGCAGCTCCTGGGCACGATCGAAGGTGACGTGCTGGTGCTGGATGGCGACCTGATCATCGAGCCTTCGGGCTTGGTTGACGGCAACGTGCTCCAGGTCGGCGGCGATGTCGAGCGACTCGGCGGCCGCATCAGCGGCGAGCTGCGATCGCTCATGCGCCGTGGACCGGGGGTCGCCGCCAGGTCGGCACCACGCGTCGACGTGGACGTGGGGGTGACGCCCGAAGTCTGGACCCCGGCCGTAGCGCAGCGACGTGGTTTTTTCGGGTCAGTATGGCACAACATTGGACACTCTCTGGAATGGTTGTTCGTCACCCTGACCTTCTGGCTGGGATTCGGCGTTCTCGGCGCGCTCGCAGTCTACTTCCAGCGCGAGAGGCTGGAAGTAATCGCCGACACCGCACGGCAAAACATCGCCCGCTCCTTCGCGGTCGGCGTCACGGGGCAGTTCCTGTTCTTCCCGATCCTGATCATCCTGGCCGTCGCGATCATTACATGGCTCGTGATCCCGCTCTACCTGCTGGGCGTGGCACTCGCGCTCATCGTCGGGTATCTGGCCGTCGCGCACGCCACCGGCGAGGCTCTGGCGGATTTGCGGTACGAGGGACTGGCCTGGCTGCGCCGCTCAAACTCCTACTACTACGTCCTCAGTGGAGTGGCCGCATTGCTCGGCTTGTTCGCGATCGCCGCGCTGCTGCACCTGTTCGGGGGTCTGCTCGGCTTCCTTCGTGGGCTGGCGGTCTTCTCCGGAGTGGCATTGACCTGGTTCGCCGTGTCGACCGGGTTCGGCGCCGTCATCCTTTCACGGGCCGGTACGCGTCGTGACTACGTGTGGCGAACTCGGACCGGTCGCTTCGATGCGGACGCGGACTACTCCCGCGGCGAGTCCGCCAGTGCTTAGGTCGTGGCTGAGCCCGGTAGCGTGGGCCGGTGCGCTGAGTCTTGTCGCGGCCTCGCCCGTCGTGGGGCAGGAGTGGATGGAGCTGCGCTCGGTCCGTCAGGTCGGCGATGAGACCGCGCTAAGCGTCGAGGTCGAGTTCGCGGCCGGCGAAATGAGCCTTCGCCCCGCCTCGAGCGGTGACCTGTACTCCGTCGCGCTGGTATACGACGCCGAATCGTTCGAGCCCCTCCGCGAATGGCGCAGGGAAAACGGCGTCGGCTTCCTGAGAGTCGGCATCGACGCCGACCATCTGAACCTGAGCGAGTGGAAGGACCTGGACCGTGCCCCGGCCCGTCTCGATCTCGAGCTGGGCACCGAGACCACGACAGCACTCCAGATCATGGTCGGCGCGGCGGAAAGCCGGCTCGATCTGGGAGGCGTGCCGTTGACGGAGCTCAAACTGCACACAGGCGCGTCGGAGACCAAGCTACGGTTCGAAGACCCCAACCCGGTGCGCATGAAGCGCATGGAGCTTCGGGTCGGCGCCGCGGATTTCCAGGTCGAGCGTCTGGGCAACGCGCGGTTTGACAGCTTCGATTTTGCGGGCGGTGTGGGCGATGTGATGCTCGACTTCACAGGCGACTGGGAGGGTGACGCGACGGCCCGGGTCAAGTTGACTCTCGGCTCGCTCACCCTGCGGATTCCCGCCGACATCGGAGTGAAGATCACCAAGAGCACGGTGCTCACCTCGTTCGAGACAAGCGGATTCCGGAAGATCGACGGCGGCTACGAGTCGGAGAACTGGGACGATGCCAGCGAGCACCTCGAGCTGCACATCGACACGAAGTTCGGGTCCGTGGAGGTCGAGCGGGTCTACTAGCCTTCTCCAGCGGTCACGACGACCGTCTCACCGCGGCCGACGCCGAGCACCGCGGCCGCGCTCGTCCCCCGGGCCGAGATCTCGAGCGTTCCCCCCGAACCCCGAGTCAGGAGCAGCACACCCGGCGCCACCGCGGCGTAGCTGCGCTCGAGCCCGTGCAGCACCCGCCCCGCGATCGTGGCCGCCGGGGCGTCAGGGAGCCAGTCCGCCGGGATGTCGGTAACCAGATTGCCGAAGCGGTC
>JBFILW010000228.1:0-4075 GCA_041612005.1 Gemmatimonadota bacterium | reverse complement strand
GAAGGCAGTCAGCAGGTCGTCCCGCCCCAACTTCACCAGTCGCTCGCGGTAGCGGGCGACGAGATCATCGCGGCCGAGCGCCCGTGCCGCTTCGAGGCGGATGACCAGGCTCCTGGGAACGAAGGTTACATAAACGGCGGGAGCGTGGTGATCGAACCCGGAGGCGGTCACGATCGCCTCCTCATATTCACCGGTGGCGAGCATCAACTCAGCGAGGCGGAGTCGTTCGAGCGGAAGCGGTTCCGCCCGCCGCCACCAAAGAATTCTCCGGGGGGCCGTCGGTTTCAGTGACCGGAACACGTCCAGGGCGCGGGACGTGTCACCATCGGCGAGCGCCAGGTGGCCCGCCAGCGACTCGGCCAGCAGGACGTGACGTCGCCCGCCCTCGATCCGCACACTATCGGCCAGATACCGGTAGTTCTCGCGCGCCGCGTCCAGGTCGCCTTGCTCGATGTACCACACGCCGAGCAGCCAGTGCGTCCCGGTCGTTAGCGAGTCGAGCCCCCAGCGCTCTAACGCAGACGCAACGTACTCGTCCGCCTTCGTCGCTGTCGGCGCCCCGGCCAATGCATCCAGGATGTAATCCTTCGGAGAGTCGCCGTTGGTCCCCTCTCTTGCGGAGTCGACGAGGGCAATCGCCTCGGCATATCTGCCCTGGGCGACCAGGAGTCCCTGCAGCTGGGTCACCGCAGTGCCTCTGCCCCCTGCTCCCTCTACGCCGATGAAGGCTCTCGTGCCGGCTTCGGCGCACGCCGGCTGCGTCGCGCCGCCGACAAAGGCGCTCGCAGCCCTTCGCGTCACGGTCACGTCGTCCCGTGACTCGACCGGCCATTTCACTGACTCCGGCCCATTGCGCAAGCATTCCAGCATCAGCTCGCGCATCCGAATGAGCAGGGGGTCGGAGCCCAATCGACGATACGTCTCGATCAGCTCCGCGGCGCGATCTGTGTCGCCCCGCCGAAGCGCGATTTCGGACAGATGAAACAGGGGTGGGGTGAACGTGGAATCGGCGTCGATCGCGGCGAGAAAAAACTGTTCCGCAACCGAGTCCGTAACCATGCCGGACGGGATCAAGTGGTACTGAACTTCGCCGATCATATAATGAGCCTCGCTCCACGTCGGGGCCACCGCCAGCGCCTGTCTCAGCTGCGCGATGGCGCTGTCGGCCTGTCCCCGGTAGTAGGCGTCGAGCCCGTGGGCGAAGAACGAATAGCGAGGAGGAAGCAGCGAATCGTACTCCAGCGCCACTCCGACAAGCCGCATGACATCAGCACCCGTCTGCTCACCCCACTCCGCCGCCTGTGCTCCCTGGATTGCCGCCAGCGCCAGCGCCGAGTCCAGGGCGATCGCACGTTCGTAGAGGTCGCGGGCCTCGTCAAAGCGGGAACGCCGGTATTCGCGCTCTCCCTGCACCCACAATGCGACCGCGGCCGCGTCCCGCTCTTCGATCGGTGTGAGATCGATTCGCCTTCCCGGATCGACCAGCGCCGGAAGCAGCTCCTTGACCGCTTCGACCCCGACGAGCGCCACGCGGGTCATGGTGCCCGTTCGGACAGCCTGCAGCGGCGGCGCGCGGGTCAAGAGGTCGTGCAACCGCAACGTCACCGTCACCGAGTCGGAGTCCCGATGGCCGCGTACGGCACCGCTGAGGAAGTAGCGGGCCCCCTGCTGCCGGCTGATCGCCTCGGCGACATCGGCCCGAGGACTCAGTTCCGCTCCGCCACCCGAGTCCTCTAGCCACAAACGGCCGTCGAGCATTTCTAGCGGATCCGCGTAGGCGAGAGCGCCTTCGATCGCCAGCGCGATCTCGTAGCCTGCGCCAGCATCGTCCGGCCCCAGCCGTTCCTCCGTCAGCGCGAAATAGACCACCTTGTTGGGATCCAGCACCTCGTCGGGCCCCCGAAGGGCGAGGGGAATGCTGACCGCCGCGACCAGGGCTGCGAGCGCCAGGACAACCTTGAAGGCGGTGCGCTTCTTTGCTGGCGGCGCCTTGGGCGGAGCGAAGAACACCTGCGTCGTGTCGGTCTCGTGCAGCGCTTTGACGAACTCGGCGGCCGAGCCAAAACGGTCCGCCGGGGTCTTAGCCAGCGCGCGGTTGAGGGCAGCGGCAAGGTGCGGTGGCACCGAGGGGCGGGCGGTCTCTACGGACGGCGCCGGGTCGATCATGTGCCGGGCGAGCACGACCTGAGCAGTGCGTCCGCTGAACGGCGGCTCGCCGGCCAGCATCTCGTACAGCACGCATCCCAACGAGTACACGTCGCTTCGACCGTCAATATCCCCCTTGCCACTTGCCTGCTCCGGGCTGGCGTAGGCAGGTGTCCCCAACGCGAGGCCGGTGCTCGTGAGCTGCTCGCCGCCGGCGATCGTGATCGCCGATGCGATTCCGAAGTCCGCCACCATGGCGTGGCCGGATGAGAAAAGGATGTTCCCCGGCTTCACGTCCCGGTGCACGACTCCGTGCTCGTGGGCGTAGGTGAGCGCTCCGCCCACCTCGGACGCGATCCGTACCGCATCACCGAGCGGCAGTTGGCTCTCGCGAACGAGCCGGTCGTGCAGGGAGTCGCCCTCTACAAATGGCATGGTGAAGTAGAGGACATCCTCGATCTGACCGGAGCTGAGGAGGGGGATGATGTGGGGATGATGGAGCTTCGCCGCGATCTCGATCTCGCGCAGGAAACGCTGCGGACCGACTGCGACCGCGAGTTCCGGCCGCAGCACCTTGATCGCCACGGCTCGCCCGAGCTGCTCATCGAGCGCCTCGAACACGATCGCCATTCCTCCGCGGCCGATCTCGCGCTTGATGCGGTACTGGTCGGCGAGCAGGGTACGCACCCGTTGGGTGTAGTCGTTCGCTTCGCGATCGCCGGTCATTCGGAACGGTTCAGGCGTTCGTGGATCGTGAAGGTTCCGATCGCAGAGTGATCACAAACGTGAAGCGCCGCTCCCGGAACCGGGGCGGCGCGTTTCATGATGCGGACGCGGCTAGGCTCAGATCAATTACCCCCGGCCACCTGCGTCGTCTTCACCGCGGCCGCCTTCATCGTCTTCACCCAGGCCACGGCCGCCCGCGTCGTCTTCACCCCGGCCGCCTTCGTCGTCTTCACCCCGGCCGCCTTCGTCGTCTTCACCCCGACCGCCTTCATCGTCTTCACCCATGCCACGGCCGCCTTCATCATCTTCGCCAGCGGCAAAGAACAGGGGCCCGCGAATCATCTCTTCGATCGGCATGCTCGGCCTTCCTTGTGGTAGGACAAACGTCGGACTTTGACCGACAAATATCAGGAAAACATTCACACGTTGCAAGTTAGCCCACCCGAGAGCGGCCTGAGCCTGGAAGCAGAGACCCGGTCGCCTTGCCCCGCACGCTGATCAGCCGGCATCTTGTTACGCCGCTTGACGCCATCCCCGTGGCTGTCCCGCGCCATTCCAACTAATCCCAGGGGAGTACCAATCATGTCCGAACCCACGAAGCGAGCCCTATTGATCGGAATCGACGAATACGACGTCGAACGGTGGCGGCTCTACGGCTGCGAGAATGACTCGCGAGCGATCGAGAGCGTTCTGCTCGATCCCTTCGGCTTCGCGCCCGAAAACATCACGATGGTCCTCAACGGCGAGGCGACGCGGGAGAGAATCCTGAAGGAGTTCGAGACACTCATCGAGCAGACTCAGCCGGGCGATATCGTAGTGACGCATTACGCCGGCCATGGTTCACAGATGACCGACCTCGAAAACGACGAGCCGGATGGCAAAGACGAGACAATCGTCACGCACGACTCGCATCACTCGGGGGACAAGCCGAATCTGGACATCAACGACGATGAAATCCACGATCTCCTTCTCCGCCTGACCGCGAAGACCGACTACGTCACGATGATCTTCGACTGTTGCCACTCGGGCACGATGACGCGCGACCTGACAGGCGAAGAGGCCCGCTCGGTGGAGGGCGACACCCGGACCGGACCCGAGATGGGTCGCGAGCCGCTGGATCCGGCTACCCGCTCGACCGGCTCAACGAGTCGCGGTCCCAGTGGCTGGCTGCCGCTCAGCGACAAGTACGTCCTCATCGCCGGCT
>JBFILW010000227.1:0-4209 GCA_041612005.1 Gemmatimonadota bacterium | reverse complement strand
GACTGGCTCAAGACCCATGTCGTTGATCCCTACTTCCCGGCGGTCCCGACAATCCTGATCGTGACCACGTTCGCATTGATCCTCGGGCAGGTACCTTTCGTTCGGCGACTCGAGGGGGCGTGGGACATCGGCGACCTGGCCTTCTACCTGTTCTTCGCGGCGGTGGGGGCCCTGATAAACTTCTACCAGGCTCTCGTGCTGTCGCCGGTTCTCTTTGTGTACGTGGTGGTGATCATGACGGCACACTTCGTTACGCTCTACGGCCTGGGTACCCTTCTGCGCATGGACGTCGGCGTACTGACGATCGCCTCGGTGGCGACAAAGGCCGGACCCGCCCTGGTCCCACCGGTAGCCGAGGCCAAAGGCTGGCGTCATCTGGTGCTGCCGGGTATTATCCTCGGTCTGCTTGGATATGCGATAGGGAACTACGTCGGATACGGTGTGGCGCTTTTCGTTCGTGTGCTGGTGGGTGGCTGATGGGGTAGCCACGTCGGCGCTCCGCGAGTGCCCATCCGTGCCGGAGAGACCCCTCGACGGGCTCGGGGTGACGTTGGTTTGACTTGGGTGATGGGCACCGGCATTCCGACTTCGTCATCCCGAGCGAAGCCGAGGGATCTGGGACCTATGGACAATACTCGGTCGATATGATCATCATCGTGATGGGAGTCTCCGGCTCCGGGAAGTCGACCATCGGTCGGCAGCTCGCCGATCGTCTCGCGTGCGACTTCGTCGACGGGGACGACCTCCATCCGGCCGAGAACGTCGCGAAGATGGCCGCGGGTGAACCGCTCGATGACGACGACCGCTGGCTCTGGCTCGAGAGGATAGCGGACTTGATGCGCGGCTATGACGGGTCGGGCCGCAATGCCGTGATCGCGTGCTCGGCGCTCCGCCGCGTGTATCGCGACCTGCTCAGCGACCGTTCGCCGGACGTTCGCTACGTCTATCTGAGGGGTTCTCCGCAGACCATTCTCTCAAGGATGAACGCTCGCGCGGACCACTTCATGCCGGCGGACCTCCTCGACTCTCAGTTCGAAGCGCTCGAAGAGCCGGCCAACGCAATCGTGGTCGACATCGAACAGTCCGTTGGCGAAATCGTCGACGCCGTTGCAGAGCGCCTTCGGGACTGACTCACACCAGCAGCGAAATCAAAAGCGCACAGACGAGGCCGGTCAGCCCGACGAGTGTGACCATCACCGTCCACGAGCGCAGCGTCTCGCTTTCGTTGAGCCCCAGGTATCTGCTGACCAGCCAGAACCCGGAGTCGTTGAAGTGCGACAGCACCGTAGCTCCGGCGGCTGTCGCGACAGTCATGAGTGCGAGCGTGGACTGGGAGGCGTCCGCGGCCAGCACCAGAGGAGCGAGGAGGCTGGCCGCGGTCACCATGGACACGGTGGCGCTACCCTGCGTGACACGCACGGCCGCCGCGATCACGAAGGCCAGCAACACGAACGGGGCCGAGGAGCCGGCGAGGGTTTCCGCCAGCGCCTCGCCGACACCGGCCGCTATCAGGACCTTTCCGAAGACGCCCCCGGCGCCGGTCACGAGAATGATGAGGCCCACCGGCTCGAGAGACTTCGTAGCGAACTGTTGAACCTCAGATCGAGTGAATCCGCAGCGGGTACCGAGCCAGTACAAGGACGCCAGCACGGTCACAATGAGCGCCGTGAAAGGATGTCCGACAAACCGCAGAATTCCGAGGACGCGGACCGGCCAGACGCCGTCTGTCCACAGGAACAAGGCAGCAAAAACCTGGCTGGTCTCGAGCACGGACGAAAGGGTGCCGGCGAGTATCAGCGCGAGCGGCAGCACCACCAGCCATATCGCAACGCGGAAGCTGACGGGGACCCTGGGTTCTTCGGTCTCTTCTTCATGCGGAAGCGTCTCAGGCAGGCCGCGATCCACAATCCGCGATATGAACCGGCCGAACAGGATGCCCCCGACGAGAGTCGCCGGCACCCCGGCGATCACACCGAAGAGAATCACCCTCCCCAGGTCGGCACCGAGGAGTCCTGCCACCATCACGGGCCCCGGCGTGGGCGGGATGAAGGCATGCGCCACGGCGAGGCCCGCGAGGAGTGGGATCGCGAAGTAGAGTATCGGGCGCCCGGTGCGGCGAGTCAGATTGTAGACGAGGGGCACCAACAGAATGAACGCCACATCGAAGAAGACAGGTATCGAGACGATGATGCCGGTGACTCCGAGCGCCAGCGGCGCCCGCTCCTCACCTGCATGCTCCAGCAGCCGGCGGGCGATGGCCGAGGCTCCACCGGATCGCTGCAGCATCTCGCCGAACATGGCGCCAAGTCCTACGACGATCGCGATGTAGCCGAGCGTGCTCCCCATGCCGTCCTGTATTTCGGCGGCGACGTCTGCGAGCGGAACGCCGCCAAGGATCGCCACGAGCATGCTGGTCGCGAGCAGCGCAACGAACGCATGTACACGGAACACCGTGATCAGAATGAGGAGGAAGCCGACTCCCCCAATGACAAGGCCGATCAGCAGGGTGGGGGACACGGGCTACAGCAGTCTGGGTTGGTGACCGCCAAACCCGAGGCGCATCGCGGCGAGCAGCCGATCAGCGAACGAGTCATCGATTCGGGAACGGAATCGCTGCAGCAACGCAAGCGTGATGACGGGCGCCGGTACATTAAGGTCGATCGCCTCGGCCACGGTCCACCGGCCCTCTCCCGAGTCGGCTACGTGCGGCGGCGTGCCGGCGAGGGAGGCGTCCGCGCTCAACGCCGACGACACGTGATCGAGCAGCGTCGAGCTCACGATGCTGCCGTGCCGCCAGAGCTCGGCGACACCGGCCAGGTCAAGATCCAGGTCGGATCGGGCTTCGAGCAGCGCGAACCCCTCGGCTAGCGCCTGCATCATGCCGTATTCTATGCCGTTGTGAATCATCTTCACGAAATGGCCGGCTCCGCCAGGTCCGACGTGGCTCCATCCCTCGAGGCCGTCCGCTGCCAGCGCCTCGAAGATTTTCGCGGAGCGGTCCACGGCAGCCGCTTCGCCACCTACCATCAGGCAGTAGCCGCGGTGCTCGCCCGCCAGGCCTCCGCTGGTCCCGACGTCCAGAAACGCGACGCCGTGATCGGCCAGGATTTCGCCACGGCGGATGGAATCACGGTAGTAGCTGTTTCCGCCGTCGACAAGCGTGTCGCCCTCAGTCAGGAGTGCAGAGAGCTCGACGACGACCTCCTCCGTTGCGTCTCCCGCCGGCACCATCATCCATACGGTCCGGGGCGGCTCGAGGGCCGCAACGACCTCTTTCACGGACTCGGCAACTGAGGCCATCGATGCGGTCTTTTCGCGCACGGCCGGATCGCGGTCAAATCCGACCACACCGTATCCTCGTGCTGCAAGGCGGCGGCTTATTCCGAGCCCCATCTTGCCGAGGCCGATGACTCCGATCCGGGGCGAGTTGCTTTCCATGTAGCATTCCCTCTGTGTGTCCAGACGGAAGCTAGCAAATACCGGGCAGAGGAAGGGAGTGGCCGCCGGTGGGCGTGGTAGACCTACTCGCCCACCACGATTTCGTGCTCGACCCGGACGGTACACGACATCGATCTCGACACAAGGCAGTAGCGATGGGCCCGGTCAATGGACTGCTCCGCACGCGCGACGGCGTCCTTCAATACCTCGATCCGCGGTTGGATCACGATCTGCTTGAAACGAAAGCCGCCTTCCGGTGCCTGCTCGAGCTCGCCCTCGGCGACGGAGGTGTATGACCTCACGCCGAGCCGCGCCTTGTCGGCAAAAAAGAAAAAGGTATTGGCGAGGCAGACCTCCGCCGCCGCCACGAAGAGATGTTCCGGGTCGAGATTGTCCTTGCCGTTCGGCTGGCCGACGCGTACGGGGGCGTGCCCCTCCATGCTCTCCGTTCCAATCACGGCTTCACCCGACCACGTGTACCGGGTCCGGTAGTTCATCGGCAAGCTCATCGACTCGGTCCTCTCTGTTGTATTCGGATGGAACGAAGTCTACGGTGAGCCGCGGGCTCCCGGAAGTGGAGAATAGACCCGACGCGATGTGGGGTCTTCCCTCCGACTCTACGTTAGCGGCTGGGCTGAACGACCACCGTCGGCGAGCCGCCCATCTTGTAGATCCTGCCATCCTTCATCACGAAGGAGACCTCTCCCATGACCGTGATATCGTCGAGCGGGTTGTTCTGCACGGCGATCAGGTCCGCGAACTTGCCCGGCT
>JBFILW010000226.1:0-4209 GCA_041612005.1 Gemmatimonadota bacterium | reverse complement strand
TGAGCGAGTTCATGGCCGCGGCCAGGGCGGACGCATCGTACCCCTCGGCCTCGAGAATCCCTCGCATCTCCACCTGGATACGCTCCAAAAAGTCGCCCATGGCATCGCGGGCGGCCTTCGTCGCGAACGCGACGACGAGTCCGTCTTCCCGCAGGTGACCGTACGAGTTCGTGCCGGGCATCCCCCCGCTGTGGTCGGGGCTCGAACCTCTACTTTCAACCTACAGGTTGTGATGCGGCCCACAGCTGGCACGAATTGCCGGAACAATCCATGCAACTCGAACCACTCGCACTGCGGTTTCCCGAAATCTTTACACGCCGTATTTCCCTCGCAGGGAGACGTACAGCACTTTGCAGAGTGTAGTCTTGCGCAGACCCGTTGCCGTGTTCTCGATCAGAACCAGACGCTGTGCGTCACCCAGAAACACCGGTCCGATGACCTTCCCTCCGATTACCAACTGCTCGATCAACGGCGGCGGTATCGCGTTGCACGCGGCGGTGACGGCGATTCGGTCGTACGGCCTTGCCCGCGCCCGGTCAACTCGCGCACGCTATCGGTTCCCGCGATGTCGTAGACAAGCTCTAGGAGCAGCGTCGGTATCTGCACGGGGCCCGAGATTTAAGTTGTGCCCACGGACCGTGCGATGCGAGGCGCGATGAGAGGAGCGGGCTCCGTTCGGCGAGAATCGTTCGTACGCTTGCCACGCATTCCCGGCAGTTCCACATTACGGTCCATGGATCCCCGGGCTGCTAAGGCGCAAGTCGAAGCGATCCGCGCCCTGAGCGTCGAAGACCGTCTGCGAATCGCCGACTCGCTTGGCGCGTTCGCATGGCAGCTCTGAGCGGCGGTGATTGCCCAGCGTAATCCTGAACTCTCCGAGGCCGAGGTCACTGCCCGGGTGCGGGAGGCGTTCGCGGGTGACGACGCCTGACATCCATCGACTCCTTCTTCACCCGCTGCACAGCACAGGAATCGAGTACATGGTCACCGGTGCGGTGGCGGCGATCGCGTACGGCGAGCCCCGCATGACGAACGATGTCGATGTGGTAGTACGGCTCGCCCCTGGCGAGGGTCGCGCGCTCGCGGCGGTCTATCCGGCCGCTGAGTACTACGTGCCACCCATAGAAGTGATCGAGCAGGAGCGACAGCGCCGCCGACAAGGGCACTTCAACGTCATTCATCATGACACGGGCCTCCGCGCTGACTTCTACCTGATCGGCGATGATCCCCTCCACCAGTGGGCGTGGGAGCGACGTCAGACGGCTTCCATCGGCGGCGACGCGATCTGGTTCGCGCCGCTGGAATATGTCATCATCCGGAAGCTCGAGTATTTCGAGCACAGCGGGTCCGATCGACACGTCCGCGATATTCGGGGCATACTGCGAATCAGTGGAGGAGACGTGAGACTCGCCGAGCTCGCGCTCGATGGTGTAGCGCTCCGCGAGTGCTGCTCTGAGGCGCTTGAAAGGCTCAGTCATCGGAAATTCGTGTCCGAGAAACCTAAGATGGTGCTCAGCAGGCGGGCGGGCCGGCGTGTCAAGGATGAGACTCACGTGGCGGAGCGTCGCGCTGGCCGCCGGAGCGCCACGCTCGCGGGTATCAGGCGGCGGCAACCACCAACACGGCGGTCAAGAGGTTGGCGCTGACGAGGGACCACCCCACCTCTCAGCGGGAGAAGGCGTTGCAGAGCTTCCCGAAGCCGCTCTCCAGCGCGGACACGAGCGCGTCGATCTCCGCCTCGCCCATCACCGTCGATAACGCCGCCGTACAGGTGTTGACCATCAGGAAGCCCTGGTCGAAGAGATGATCCAGCAGCTGTGACAGCTGACGACCCTCCTCGGGGGTGGCAAACGCCTCGCGGTAGTTCGTCGGTGGTGATTCCTTGAAGTGCACCCTGAACAACGAGCCACCGCCGGTCACAGAAGCCCGTATTCCCGTGCGGCGAATGGCTTCCTCGATGCCCTGCCGTGCACGGCTTGCCAGGGCATTCACCTGCTCCACTGCCGCCTCGTCGAACAGCTCCAGGGCGGTCAGGCCTGCCGTCATCGTGATGGGGTTCGCCGAAAACGTGCCCGAGTGGGGGAACAGCACGGGGACGGCGAGCGGATTCATGACGTCCATCACGTCGGCCTTCCCCACAATGGCGCCCACGGGAAACCCGCCGCCGATGAACTTGCCCAACACGGTTAGGTCGGGGGTCAGGTGGTACCAGCTCTGCGCACCCCCCACCCGGACGCGGAACGTGATCACCTCGTCCAACACTAGCAACGCACCGTCGGCCTCGGTCCACTCACGGATCGCCGTCACGAAGGTGGGGTCGGCCGGACGCAACCCGACACGGTGCGGCATGAGGTCCATCAGCACACACGCCAGCTCGCCTTTGTGCTGGTCGAGAAGAGCCAGGGCCCGGTCGACATCGTTGAAGGGAAGCACCACAACGTCGGCCAGCGCGCCCGCGGGCGTTCCGTAGGCCACCGGCACACTACACGGAGCGTCGACGTCGCCCCAATTCCCGGGGTTGGCCGTCTGGCTCACCTCGGCGTAGTCGTACAGCCCGTGGTACGCCCCCTCGACCTTGGCAATCTTGGGCCGGCCGGTGAACGCGCGCGCAGCCTTGAGCGCACCCATCACCGCTTCGGTACCGGAATTCACGAACCTGATCTTCTCGAACCCGGCGTTCCGGCCGAGAAGATGCTCGGCGTACCGCACCTCGATTTCGGTGGCCTCCGAAAACGCGGTGCCTTTCTGCAACTGCTCTGTGACCGCGGCGACCACGGCCGGATGCGCGTGTCCGTGGATCAACGATGCCATGTTGTTGGCGAAGTCGATACGCTCGATACCCTCGATATCGGTCACGCGACAGCCAGAAGCATGGTCCGCATACAGCGGGTGAGGCTTGCGCAGGACGGTGTTGCGGCTCACCCCGCCCGGCAATAGCTCGAGCGCCCGTGCATACAACTCGGCGCTGGCCGAAGCCGTTTCGATTCTACTCACGGCTTTCGGTTCCTGGCGTGCGTTTGCGCGCCCGCCGGGAACAGCTCGGCCCCGGTTCGCTCCTGCACATACTGGAAGCTCACGCCCGGGCTCAACTCCACGACTTGGAAGCCTTCTTCGACAACGTCAATCACCGCGAGGTCGGTGTAGATACGATCCACGACGCCAAGTCCGGTCAGCGGAAACGTGCAGGCTTCAACGAGCTTGGCGTCACCGTCCCGGGTGGTGTGTTGGGTGATGACGTAGACGGTCTTCACGCCGGCGACCAGGTCCATGGCGCCTCCCACCGCCGGAACGGCGTCCGGTGCGCCCGTGGACCAGTTCGCCAGGTCGCCTTTCGCCGAGACCTGGAGGGCACCGAGGACACACACGTCGAGATGCCCGCCGCGGATCATTGCAAAGCTGTCCGCGTGATTGAAATACGCCGCCCCGGGGTTGGCTGTTACCTGGCGCTTGCCGGCATTGATCAGCTCCGGGTCGCCCGCACCCGGTTCCGGCGGAGGACCCATGCCGAGCAATCCGTTCTCGGTGTGGTAGATCACCTCACGACCTTCCGGTACGTACGCGCCGACCAGCTCGGGTATGCCGATACCGAGGTTGACGTATGAGCCGTCCCGAATGTCGAGCGCGCAGCGCTGCGCCATCTCGTCTCTCGAAAGGCCGACCTTGGTGCTCAGCTCGCTCACGGGTACGAGGCCCCTGCGGCGACGAGTTCCGCCTCGTGTGCCGGATTGGCCACCGCGACCACACGGTTCACGAAGATACCCGGCGTCACGATGACCTCGGGGTCCAGCTCGCCGGCCGGAACGACGGAGGCCGCCTGCACGATGGTCGTCTTCGCCGCCGTGGCCATGAGCGGACCGAAGTTCCGGGCCGTCTTGTTGTAGACCACGTTGCCATGGCGATCCGCGGACCGTCCCTTGATGAGCGCGAAGTCAGCCGTCAAGCCATGGACCAGGAGGTAATCGCGGCGATTGAAGGTGCGGCGCTCCAGCCCCTCCTCCAGGGGAGTGCCCACGGCGGTGGGCGTGTAGAAGGCCGGAATCCCCGCGCCCCCCGCCCGAATCCGCTCGGCCAGCGTGCCTTGCGGCACGAGCTCGAGCGCCGTCCGCCCACTCCGATACAGCTCCGGGAATACAGTCGAATGCGCCGAGCGGGGATACGAGCAAATCATCTTCGAGACGCGCCCGGCTTTGATCAGCGCTGCTAGGCCGA
>JBFILW010000225.1:0-4266 GCA_041612005.1 Gemmatimonadota bacterium | reverse complement strand
CGGTGATGGGTGTCTCGTACCTGCTCGAGGGCCGGTACGAGGAGGCGCTCGAATACCACGAGAGAATGGCGGTGGTCAGCCCGCACTGGCGCTGGCTGTTAGGTCGGACGTATGCGGAAGCGGGGCGAACGGAGGATGCGCGGGCGATCCTGGAGGATCTCGAGGTCCAGGAACCCAATTCCTGGAACGCGATCGGGCTGGTCGTGCTGAACACCGCCCTCGGCGAGTACGACGAAGCGTTCCGCTGGATGGAATACGAGCACCCACACGCCTGGGTGCCGTGGCTGACGATCGATCCGATGCTCATCGCTCCGCGGGACGACCCGCGCTTCACCGAGTTCGAAGCGAGGTTGGCCCTGCCGGAGTGAATCCCCGATTTTTCCTCAGCTGCTGACGCGTCGAGAGGGGCGGCTCCCAGGGTTGCCCCTCTCGGCTTACATTCCGCAGCCATGTCAGGAAACGAGCTCATCCCGCGTCGCTACAGCGACAAAGAGGTCAGCAAGCTCCTCCGTCGGGCGACGGAGATCCAGCGCGCCGAGCCTACGGCTACCAATCCCGAAGGGCTCACGATCTCCGAGCTGGAAGACGTGGCGAAGGAGGCGGGGATCGATCCCCTCTATCTTCGTCGCGCGGCGGCCGAGCTGGAGGTAGGCGGGGGATCCGAGATCTGGGCCAAGCTGGCCGGAGCGCCGGCCGGTTTCGTCCTCGAGCGGGTCATCCCCGGCGAGGTTCCCGAGTCAATGTTTGAGGAACTCGTGCCGATCATGCAGACCGCGACGATCGGGCAGGGCACGGCGAGCGCGGTCGGAAAGACGCTCACCTGGACGTCGCGTTCCGACTCCAACAGCTCTTCACAGCAGATTCTCGTTGCGTACCGGGACGGCGAGACGACCGTTCGGATCGAGGAGCGGATGACTGGCTTCGCGGGCGGCCTGTTCGGTGGGTTGCTGGGCGGCGTCGGTGGCGGCGTTGGCTTGGGCGCCGGCGGAGCGTTGGCCGGCGTCCTCGGTTCGGTGGCCCTCGCGTTCGTGATTCCTGTCGTCGCGTTCGGCGGCGCGTACGCGATGGCGCGCACGATCTGGGTTGCGGAGGTGAAGAAGCGGCGGCGCAGAATGCAGGATCTGCTCGACCGGCTCGCGGAGCGGATCGAAGCCGAGGTGAGCCGGCGGCAGCTCACATCCGGTTCGGACGATCCCCTCAATCCGGATCCGACCCGTCTGTCAGGGCCCCAGGCCTGACCGGATAAGCGACATGTCCATACGGGAGATTCTGAAGACGGAGATCAAGTCGCTGCTGATCGCGATGACGTATTTCCTCATCGGCTTCGGCACCCTCCTGCTCGTCATGAAGCTCCTTCTGGCCGATTTCGAGATCCATGTGGCCGTGGCGGGGAAGGCCGCCTTCGGCGCCTTGATCGCGGCCAAAGTGGTGCTGATCGCGGACCACCTCCCGTTCATGAAGTACTCCGCGCGGCGACCGGGCTGGGTCACCGTCCTTCGGAGCACGGCGTTTTACCTCGCGGGCACATTCATCGTCATATTCGGCGAGCGCGTCATCGAAGCGTGGCTGCACGAGGGGACGCTATCGGCCGCGCTCGAACACGTGGGGAGCGAAGCAGATTTGACCCGGGCTCTCGCGGTCGCGATCTGCGTATCCCTGCTGTTCGCGGTCTACTCGGCGTACGACGTTCTGGCGAGGTCGATCGGTAAGGAGCAGCTTCACGCCGCCTTCTTCGGGAAGGGGACCTAGCCGATCCTCCACACGATATAGGCGAGCGCGAACCCTGCCAGCACCGTCAGCCCCACCCACGACAGCACGATCAGCCCACGTCCCGGCCGCAGGTCGGGCGGAACGTCCTCGGATGTCACCACGCGCAGATTCAGGTAGCCCAGCACCGGCGCCGTCAGGAAGGAAACGATGGTGGCGAAGTCCACCATCGTGGTCAGGGTACCGGGGAATACAGCCAGAACCAGCACTGTCAAAACGCCCAGCACGGCCAGCGCGACCCAGTAGGCGCCTCCGGTGGCGGCGTGTCCGGGCGTTCCGTTCGGGTCGACGAAGGCGGTCCGGAAGCCACGATCGATCGCGCGCGGAAATCCGTCGATTACGGTGAGCGAGGTCGAGAACATGGTGGTGACGATCGCCGTGAACACGATCGGCGCCGTCCACCGGCCCAGTGTGCTCGTGTAGAGGTCGACCACCTGTCCCGAGAACTCGGTGCCGCGCGGACTGAACACCTCTCCCGCTCCGTACATCACCGTAGCGCCGAGGGTGAGAAACGCGAACGCCAGGATGCCGGTGCCCACATACCCGATCCGGAAATCCAGAAGCACCATGTCCATCTCGGAGCGCACGCCCTCCAGCTTGTCCTTGGCCAGAGTCCACAGCGAGCTCCACACGGAGAGGTCGATGGCCGTCGGCATCCAGCCCGCCAGAGCGAGCAGAAAGGCGAACTTCACGGCGCTCCCCTCGCCCAGGTCGGGCAACAAGGCGAGAGAGGAGAAGTCCGCCCGGGGAAGCGTGATGCCGGCCGCAATCAGCGTCGATACGGCCAGCACGGCCATCACGACCTTAATGATCCAGTCCAGAACGCCAAAGTGGCCGATCGCGAGCAGCACCGCGCACACCGCACACAGGAGCGCGGCGACGACGGCGATCGACCAGGGCAGACCGAAGGCCAGTTTGGCCACGAAAGCGGTGAACAGGACGACGGCGAGCTGAACGATCAACGCGGTGCTCAGCGTGATCACGAGGTAGAGCCACAGCGCCCAGCGGCCGATGCGGCTGTACCCCTCGACCAGGCTGAGTCCGGTCGCGGCGGCATACCTCGGCCCGTACTCGAAGAACGGGTACTTGAGGACGAGAGCGATCAGGATGACGCCGGCGAGGCCAAACCCGGCCATGGCGCCCGCCCGGGTCGATTGGACCAAGTGAGAGACCCCGACCGCCGCCGCGGCCCACATCAGGCCCGGTCCGAACGCCTTCCAGAACCGCCCGCCGCTCACTGTGGCCGTTTTCATGGTCCGCAAAGTAAAATGCCGCATGAAAAAGTTCATCCACGAGATCCCACGCTGGAACCGCCAGGACTGATATTCACTTTACCCGGAGCAGGACCTGAACCATGCGCTGGAAATCGAGACGACGAAGCAGCAACGTCGAGGACCGCCGCGGCCAGGGGCCGCCCCGAAGGCGCATGCCGATGCGCATCCCGATCGGCCGAATGCCAGGCGGCGGGAAGGCGGGAGGCGGGATCGGGATCGTCATCGTCATCGTCGTGGTGGTCCTTCTGCTCGGCGGCGATCCGCTGGCGCTGTTGCAGGGAGGAGGTGGCACATCGCCAGGCGCGGCGCCACCCGCAACGGGCCAGATGGGCGCTCCGCCCGACGAGGCCGGAGAGTTCATCTCCGTGATGCTGGGCAGCACCGAAGACGTGTGGGATACGATCTTCGCGCAAAGCGGAGCCCGTTATCAGCGGCCGAACCTGGTTCTGTATGACGATGTCGTGCGGTCGGCGTGCGGGATGAACAGCGCCGCCACCGGGCCCTTCTATTGTCCCCTCGACGCAAAGGTCTACATCGACCTCGGCTTCTTCCGAGAGCTCGCCCGCATGGGCGGTGCGGGCGATTTCGCTCAGGCGTACGTGATCGGGCACGAGATCGGGCATCACGTCCAGAATCTCACCGGGACATCCGATCAGGTGCGGGCCGCACAGCGCGGCGCCGGCAAGCGGGAGGCGAACGCGCTCTCGGTGCTTCAGGAGCTGCAGGCCGACTGCTACGCCGGAGTCTGGGCCCACCACGCGAACCGACAGATTCCCGGCGATCCGCTGCTCGAGTCAGGTGATGTGGAGGAGGGTATGAACGCCGCTCGCGCGATCGGCGACGATCGGTTGCAGCGTCAAGCGGGACGCGCCGTCCATCCCGAGTCGTTCACCCATGGTACCTCGGAGCAGCGCGCGCGCTGGCTGCGGGTCGGACTGGAAACGGGGAGCGTCGACGCCTGCAACACCTTCGAGCGGGGTGGCTGACGTTGGGGCTGGGCACCCGAACAGACCTTTCCAAACCGGGTAATCGCCTGTAGTCTGTCCGCCCTTCAGAGGCGGGCAGACCCATCGTAGTGGGGCGTGGCCGACGTTGGCAGAGGCACCCGGCTGTTACCCGGGATTTCGCAGGTTCGATTCCTGCCGCCCCAGTTCAAGCTGTCGTGTGGAGCGCTCCTGGCTGATTTTCAGACCTGCGATGAGAGCACGGCGGCAGCTTGCTGTGG
>JBFILW010000224.1:0-4280 GCA_041612005.1 Gemmatimonadota bacterium | reverse complement strand
TCGACCGCCAACGCCATGAGTCATACAAGACCGATCTGCGAGCCGCACAAGATCAAGACCGTGCGGCACCTGACGTTTCCCACGATCGAGGAGCGCAAGAAGTTCCTGGCGGATGCCGACTTTAATGTGTTCCACCTCACCCCGACCCAGGTCAGCTTCGACATGTGCTCGCCGGGCACCAGCGCCTCGAGCCAGGTGCAGCTGGCCGGCCAGCTCGTCGGAGATGAGGCGTACGCCGGCAGCCGCAACTTCGAGGCGCTCGAGGAGGCAGTGCGCAGTGTGCTGGGGCACTGGTACGTGTGCCCGACGCACAACGACCTCGGCTGCATCAAGCTGATTGTCGCCACGCTGATCCCGCCGGGCTCGGTCATCCCGAGCAACGCCCGCGAGCGCATCGACGTCCTGACGCCGCGCGAGGTGTTGGTCAAGGACGTCCGCAGCCAGGCCGACGCTGTGTTCACCGGCGACATAAACCTCAGAAAGCTGGAGGCACTTCTGGATGTGGACGGCGTGGCGCTGATCGACATGCAGGCCTTCGCCGACGGTCAGCACCCGTTCAGCCTTCACAACCTGCGCGAAGTGCGCGCACTGGCCGACCGATTCGGGGTTCGGTTAGTGATCGACGGCTCCCGGGCGATCGAGAACGCCTGGTACATCCAGCAGCACGAGCCGGGGCAGGGCGACCGGTCGATTGCGGAGATCGTCCGCCACATCGTGAAGACGAGCCACATCCTTCAGGTGGACGGCGCCCAGGACCCGAAGTGTACGACCGGAGGCATCCTCACCACCGACAATCCGGGCGACCACGAGAAGTTCATGAACGAGGTCGTCGTGTACGAGGGGCTCCACACCTACGGCGGCATGGCCGGCCGGACGATGGAGGCCTTCGCGCGCGGGCTGCGCGAGATGTGCGACGAGGACGAGGTGGACTGGGTGATGATGCAGACCGAGCGCTTCACGCAGCGGCTCCGGGACGCCGGCGTGCCGCTCGAGCGCGGCTGCGATGGGGCGTACGTCCGAGCCGACCAGTTCCTCTCCAGCCTGGACGAATGCGCCCAGGACACGTTCTCGGCCGCGCTCTACCTGCTGTCGGGCGTGCGGGCCGTCGCCCCACACCTGACGGAGAGGGACCGGCTGGTCCCGGTTCAGATCCCGCGCCTGGCGATGACCAACGAGCACCTGGACCAGGTCGCCGACGCAATTATCAGCCTCCTCGATCAGCGGGACGAGCTGCTGTCGCTCAAGTTGACGACGGAGGGGGCGTGGCGCGACCAACTCAAGTACCACTGGGTTTTTCCGGATCTCGAGCCGTACGAGTTCGATACGTTCCCGTACCAGATCCACACGATCGAGCACGTCGGATCACTGTCCAGGAAGCGGCGGGAGAAAGCGGTGCGGGCGGCAGGCTACAACACCTTTCTGATGCGCTCGGCCGACGTGACGATTGACTTGTTGACGGACTCGGGCACTTCCGCCATGAGCGTGGACCAGTGGGCGGCCTTCGAGGCAGCCCGGGCGAGCTCGACCACGAGCGACGAGTACCACCGCCTGGTCTTCGCCCTCAGCGACATCTTCGGCTACGAGCACATCATTCCCACCCACCAGGGGCGGGCGGCGGAGCAGATTCTCAGCGAGGTGATGATCGAGCCGAGGCAGTACGTGCCCGGCAACATGTACTTCACCACCACCAAGCTGCACCAGGAGCTGGCGGGCGGGATCTTCGTGGACGTGATCGTGGATGAGGCGCACGATCCGGAAAGCGAGTTCCCGTGGAAGGGCAACATCGACCTGGGCAAGCTCGCGGCATTGGTGGACGAGCACGGAGCCGACAAGATCGCGTACGTGTCGTTCGAGCACTCGGTGAACATGGCCGGCGGTCAGCCGGTGAGCATGGACAACATGAAGGGGGTCTACGCGTTCTGCGGGAAGGCCGGCATCCCCGTGTTCTTCGATGCGACGCGCGTGGTCGAGAACGCCTACATGATCCAGTGCCGTGACGAACGCTACCACGACACTCCGATCAAGGACATCCTCCGAGAGATGATGTTGTACGGAGATGGGTGCACGGTGAGTGGAAAGAAGGACTTCCTGATCAACATCGGTGGCGTTCTCGCCTTCCGCGAGAACGAAGAATGGACGAGGAAATCGGAAGAACTTCTCCGCATCTACGAAGGAAACGTCACGGATGGAGGCCTGTCCACCGGCGACCTGGCCGCGATCACCCGCGGGGTCGAGGAGATGCTGGACGACCGGTACATCCGGTCCCGAGTGAGTCAGACCCAGCTTTTGGGCCGGTTGCTCATGGATGCGGGCGTGCCGATCGTCACGCCACCGGGGAGTCACGCCATCTTCATCGACGCCAAGCGCTTTTTGCCGCATATCGACCAGGACGAGTACCCGGCCCAGCGCCTGGCCGCCGAGATCTTCGTGGAGACCGGCGTGCGCGCCATGGAGCGCGGCAACGTCTCCAAAGGACGGAATCCCGAGACCGGCGAGAACTACCGGCCGCCGCTCGAGCTCGTGCGGCTGACGATCCCGCGCCGGGTGTACACGAACGACCACATGCGGGCCGTCGCGGAGGGAATCGCTCGCTTGTACGAGCGTCGGGAGGAGATCAGCGGCCTCCGATTCGTGTACGAGCCGGACAAGCTGCGCTTCTTCCAGGGGCGGTTCGAGTCGCTTTGACGAGGCACTCGGAGGGTGGGGTCGGCGGCCGGCTCTCGTTTCTCGACCACTACCTGACCCTGTGGATCTTCCTGGCCATGGGCGTCGGCGTGGCGATCGGGTACCTGTGGCCGGGCCTGGTCGAGTCCGTGCGTCGATCGACCCAAGTCGGTACGACCTCGATCCCTATCGCGCTCGGGCTCATCCTCATGATGTACCCGCCCCTGGCGAAAGTCCGGTACGAGGAGCTCGGGGACGTGTTCCGGGACGCGAAGGTACTGAGCCTGTCTCTGGTGCAGAACTGGGTCATCGGGCCGTTTCTGATGTTCGGCCTCGCCGTCCTGTTCCTGAGGAACCACCCCGAGCTGATGGTGGGCGTGATCCTCATCGGCCTCGCCCGCTGCATCGCGATGGTCGTCGTGTGGAACGACCTCGCGGAGGGAGATACGGAGTACGCCGCCGGCCTCGTGGCGTTCAACTCCGTCTTTCAGGTCCTGTTCTACGCGCTCTATGCGTGGTTCTTCATTACCCTGTTGCCGGGCTGGCTGGGCCTCGAGGGCTCGACGGTCGATGTCACCATGGGGCAGATTGCGAAGAGTGTTCTCATCTACCTGGGGATTCCGTTCGCGGCCGGGATGTTGACGCGCTTCATTCTTGTCCGAGCGCGCGGAAAGACGTGGTATCACGAGCGGTTCGTGCCGAGGATCAGTCCAATCACGCTGATCGCTCTGCTGTTCACGATCGTGGTGATGTTTTCGATCCAGGGCCGGGCGATCGTCGAGCAGCCGTTCGACGTCGCGCGTGTCGCCCTGCCGCTCCTGATTTACTTTCCGCTCATGTTCACTGTCACGTTTTTCATGAGCCGGCGGGCCGGGGCGGACTATCCAAGGACCGCGACACTCTCCTTCACGGCGGCCTCGAACAACTTCGAGCTCGCGATCGCGGTCGCGGTTGGCACGTTCGGCATCGCCCACGGCGCCGCGTTCGCGGGTGTGATCGGACCGCTCGTGGAGGTTCCGGTGCTGATCGGACTCGTGAACGTCGCGATCCGCTGGCGGCAGAGGTTCTTTCCCGATGCCGCCGCGGAGCTCCTGTCGGTTGAGAGCTGCACCGTCCCGGCGGGCGCCGGCTCCGGGACGCGCGACGCCTGATGGCCGTGCCGGTGGTGACGAGAGGAAGTCGGCTGTACCGTTGGCTGTCGTGGCTGCCGCTGGCAGCGCTGCTGGCCGGGTTCGCGTACGTCGAGCGATACGAGGGGTGGGGTCGATGGGCGGCGGCTCCCCTCCTGCTCGTTCCGGTGTTCTTGAGCGCCCTGATGGCGCTGTTCGGCGCGCTCGTATGCCGACATGAGGCGGACGCGGGTGGGCTCACGAAGCTGACCGCGCTGGCCGCCGTACTGTCCTCGCTGCCGCTCATCTGGTTCATGGTCCGCGCCCTGCTCACTTGACAGGCTGTGACGCTGCGCCTATCTAACGGACCTTCTCGGAGGAAACAAAGCGAGCAACGACGGCGTAGTACGCTTCGAACCGATGGAAGTATGACGTCTGAGTGGAGGACCAGGATGAGTTTCGGCGACAACAGAGACAGACAGACAAGCACGGGAGTCGCGGTGAGCG
>JBFILW010000223.1:0-4313 GCA_041612005.1 Gemmatimonadota bacterium | reverse complement strand
TGATCGGCGCATGCAAACAGGGCGAGTCCGAACACGTCGACGACTGCTTCCGTGGCGCCGTGGAGTACTTCATGGACACCGAGTTCGACGCCGGGCGGGCGATGGAATTCTGCACGGCGGTGCCCGCCGGCTCGCGTGAGCTGTGTTTCCGGACCCTGGGATCGAGGATTGGCCTGGTTACGGTGAATCGCGCAGACGTCGAGGACGTCTGTCGGGCGGCGGGCGATCACGCGGCCGCCTGCCTGGCCGGAGCATCCACCGAGAACTGAAGGCGGCGACTAGGCGAACGCCGACAGTCGCTGCACGGCTTCCAGCAGGAGCTTCCGGGTCTTGCAGAAGGCGAACCGGACCACGGTCCGTCCATCCTCTGGGTTCCGGTAGAAACTCGAGCCCGGGACTGGCGTCACTCCGATGTTCCGTGTCATCCAGACGGCGAATTCGTCGTCGGGCAGGTCGCTGAGAGCCGAAAAGTCCGCCATCACGTAGTACGCGCCCTCCGGCGGCTCGCACCCGAATCCGGCTGCCTGCAGGCCGTCCACCATGACCTCGCGGCGCGCCCGGTAGTCGGCGGTCAACTTGTCGTAGTAGTCCTGCCCGAGCGCCTCCATTCCAGCCGCCAGACCCTCCTGCAGAGGCGCGGGCGCCCCGACCGTGAGGAAGTCGTGGACCTTCCGGATGGCACCGGTGACCGCGGCCGGTGCCACGACCGTTCCAATCCTCCAGCCGGTGATGCTGAAGGTCTTCGAGGCGCCGCTCACCGTGATCGTGCGCTCGCGCATCCCGTCCAGCGTCGCGATCGGCACGTGCTTTCCCTCGTACAGAATGTGCTCGTAGATCTCGTCGGTGACCGCGTAGGCGTCATGCCGCTGGCACAGCTCGGCGATCCCCTCCAGCTCGGTTCGGTGGAGCACACGACCCGTCGGGTTGTTCGGTGTGTTCACGATGATGGCTCGGGTGCGCGAGGAGAAGGCCGCGGCGAGCCGGTCGAGGTCGATCTCACCCGTCAGATCCATCTGCACGAACACTGGCTTGGCACCGCAGAGAATCGTATCGGGCCAGTAGTTCTCGTAGTACGGCTCGAAAATGATCACTTCGTCGCCCGGGTCGACGATCGCCAGAAGTGTCGAGACGATCGCTTCGGTCGCCCCGCAGGTGACGACGATCTCCCGTTCGGGCTCCACCTCCATCCCGTACCAACGAGCGTATTTGGCGGCGATCGCGTCGCGCAGCCGTTTGGCTCCCCAGGTTATGGCGTACTGATTGACATCGGAACGGATCGCCTCGATCGCGGCCTCCTTCACGACGTCGGGTGCCGGAAAATTCGGAAAGCCCTGCGAGAGGTTGATCGCGTCGTGCTCGTTGGCGACGCGGGTCATCTCGCGGATCACCGATTCGGTGAAACTGTGGGTGCGGAGGGCAGTCTGCACGTTACACTCGACCAGGGACGCGTGTCATGAGTTCTCCAAGGGGCTACTAGCAGCAAGCCCCGCAACTTACCACGTTCCGTCGGGACCGAAAGACGAAACGGCTGGCTCGAGACTGGCATTGCAATTGCTCGGAGGGCCGGGAGGGCCGAGTCTGGGCCGAAGCGTCGTCGACAGGAGCAGCCACATCGGGAGTGCGCCATGACAGTGGAGTCGGGGGTATCGCGGGGCGGCCGTGTGCTTCGGGCGCTGCTCTTCAATCGCCTGTCTCTGCTCCTGCTTGGTCTCCTCGTCGCGTTCCTGATCGTCGAGCTGGGTTTGCGTGGCGTGTTCGCCGCACGGGTCGGCTCCGACGTCCTGCTCTATGGAACGCGGTTCTGCTGCGGTCCGGCCCAACTCCTCTCGTTCGATCCCGCGCGGGCCGGCGCCCGGCTCAATCAGGAGTCGCATACCGTCCACGTTCCCGAGGTCGAGGTCGCGAACTACCGGAAATATGACCCGGGCCAGACGCGGCTCGACTATACAGTCGAGGGCGAGTCTTTCGAGGTCCGAATCAACAACCACGGCTTCCGAGGTGACGATTTCGCGGAAGCGAAAGCGCCGGGCGTTACGCGCATCGTCACACTGGGGGCGTCTTCCACATTCGGCTACCGATCGCGCGACGACGAGACGTACCCGGTCGTTCTGCAGAACCTTCTCAATCACAGCTCTGACAGCTCCGGCGCCGCCGCGCCGGGCTTCGAAGTGATCAACCTGGGCATCCCGCATCTATGGTCGGGGCAGATACTCGCGCTTCTCGAGGCCGAGGCGCTTCTCCTCGCACCGGACGTCGTTACGCTGTACGCGGGGATGAACGACGCGAAGCCAGCGGCCCGCTTTCGGGATCGGCCGAGCGAGTACAGGCTTGTGGCTGACGAAGCAGGCGCGTCTTCGCTGCTTGACCGCGGATTGGGCTTCTCGCGCCGCGTTCTGACGCGTCTCTCGGACAAGATCATCACGGCTGCGCTCGTCCGGAACCTCCTGCCCCAGCGTGGCCTCTACGATGCAGAGCAACTGCGGCGCTTCTCCGACGGAAAGGCGGACGAGTTCATCGATAACGTGGCGGCGATGCGGGCGGCTGTGGAGGGAGCCGGCGCGACCTTCATCGTCATCAGTCAGCAGGCTCACTATTCCGACCATCCGCGGCCCGTGGCCGGAGTGACCTACGAGGAGAGCGTGCGGGAGTTGAAAGAGAAGCTAAACTCGGACCGCAAGCTCAACCTGCGCGAGATCGAGTTCCTGACCCATGCCAGCCTCATGGATGAGCTGAAAAGCTGGAGCGAAGCGAACTCGGTACCGTTCGTGGACGGCATCGGAGCGCTCGACACGCGACGCGATCTCATGGCTTCGTACGTCCACCTGACCCCGGAAGCCAATCGGATTCTCGCCGCTGAGCTCGCCGCCAAGATCCGGGACATCCGGTTGGCCAAGCCGTGACAGACCACGAAACATGGTGGAAGGGCTCTGACGCGCGGAACGATCTCCTCGCGTTCGGCTTTTTCCTCGTTCTCTCGCTCGCGCTCCGGACGCAAGCGTTTCCCGCCTCGGTCGTGGACTGGGATGAGAGTCTCTACTTCCTCATCGCCAAAGACCTGCGAGCGGGTTTCATGCCCTACGAGACAGTCTTCGAGCATAAACCGGTCGGCGTTTTCCTGATCTTCGCGTTATTCCAAACCCTGCTTGGTGATCGGATCGTCGCCATGCGGGTCGCGACGATCGTAGCTGTCGCGATCTCGGCCTTTCTCGTCAAAGCGATCACGGATCTTCTCGCGTCTCGCACTGTGGGCGAAGTTTCCGCGGCGCCCGACTCGTCAGGCCGATCAGGGCCGATCGGCAGGCTGGCACCCGGCCTCGTCGCGGGGTCGCTGTTCGCTGTGTACTCGACGACAAACTGGGGCCTCGCGGCAAATACCGAACACTTTTTCACGCCTCTGGTTTGTGGCGCCTTCCTGATCGTCGTGCGGCTGATCCTTGATATGGGGACGGAATGGGGCGGCCGCGGACCAGAGCGGCGAGGCGACCGCAGCGCGTTACCGGTGATCGGGGTCGGACTCCTCATGGGTGTGGCGCTGCAGGTGAAGTATCTGGTTGTCTGGGAGACGATCTTGCTGGGCCTGGCAATCCTCGCCTTGGAGGGCCTTAGGGGCACGGCTTCACCGTGGCGCGCGATCTCGGGAAGAAGTCTCGCCCGGACTCTTCTGTACGGAGGCGCGGTTGTCGCGCCCACCGCACTGGTCGTGGCCGTGTTCTGGTCGAGGGGAATGTGGGAGACGTGGCTGAACTCGAACATCACCGCCAACATCGCTTACGGAAAGCTGGCCGGGATCGCGCCGACGCTGTGGGCGGACGCCATGATCGGTCAGGCGGCGAGTCAGAGTGTTCTGTGGGTCGCGGCGTTGCTGACACCGATCTACGTCTTGCGAGGACGGGGGCCGAATCCACTCAGGGCAGTCGTCCTGCTGCTGTTCTTGTGGTGGGTGGCCGGCCTGATCGGAGCCGCCTCCACGAGGCTCTTTTTCCCGCACTACTTCCTGCAGCCGCTGCCTGCCGCGTGCATCCTGAGTGCGTGGCTGGTGCTTGTGATCCTGCCGCGGGCGTTGAGTTGGCCGGCCCGCGGTGGCACGCTCCGCCTCGCCCGTTGGGGGTTGATCGCACTCGTTTTCGCCCAGGCAATCGGCCTGGCCGGTGAGGCCCTTTGGAAGGGCACCAGAGCCATCGATGCCCGCCTGCGAGGCGGAGCCCCATGGCCAAACGACGAACCGGCGCGAGTCGGAGAGGCAATACGGCACGACATCCAAGCTGGAGACGAGATCTACGTCGTCGACTACCACTTGATCCTCTATCACCTCG
>JBFILW010000222.1:0-4352 GCA_041612005.1 Gemmatimonadota bacterium | reverse complement strand
TCCACGATATCATCGGGCGTGACTCGCTCCGACTCGGCGTGGAAGTTGGTCAGGATGCGGTGACGGAATACCGGGTGGGCCAGAGAGCGGATGTCCTCGAAGTCCACATGATGGCGCCCGTGGATCAGCGCCCGCGCCTTTCCGCCCAGCACCAGATGCTGTGCTGCCCGGATGCTGGCGCCAAATGCCACGTATTTCTCCACCGCCTCGGGCGCCGAGCCACGGCCGGGGCGGCTGGCGCGGGCCAGGGCGACTGCGTAGCGGGCTACCGGCTCGGAGAGGGGCACCCGCCGCACCAGCTGCTGGAAGGCGAGGATGTCTTCGCCCGTGACCGCATTCTCAAACGCGAGGTCCTGCACGGCGGTCGTCGACTTCACGACCGCCAGCTCTTCCTCCTCAGGCAGATAATCGATCACGATCTCGAACATGAAGCGGTCGAGCTGTGCTTCCGGGAGCGGATAGGTCCCGTCCAGCTCGATCGGGTTCTGCGTGGCGAGGACGAAGAACGGCTCCTCGAGCCGGTACGTGGTTCCCTGCACGGTCACCCGGTGCTCCTGCATCGCCTCCAGCAGCGCCGCTTGAGTCTTGGGTGGCGTCCGGTTGATCTCGTCAGCCAGCACGATGTTGGCGAAGATCGGCCCGGGCATGAACGTGAGCCCTCGTTTGCCGGTCTCGGGGTTCTCCTGGATGATGTCCGTCCCCGTGATGTCCGAAGGCATGAGGTCGGGCGTGAACTGAATGCGCGAGAACTCGAGGTCCAACACTTCGGCGAGCGTCTGGACGAGCAGCGTTTTGGCAAGGCCGGGCACGCCCACGATGAGACTGTTTCCTCCCACGAAGAGCGAGATAAGAAGCTGCTCGATCACCTCGTCCTGGCCGACGATGATCCGCCGCAGCTCGCTGACGATCTGGTCGCGCGCCGCCTGTAGGCGTCCGGCCATGGCTACGTCGTCCAGCGAGGTGATGTCGGCCCGGCCCGCTCCGGATGCGGCGTCGCTTGTATCGAGTGGGCTGTCGCCCTGTTCGGTTTTCTTCAGCGTGGGTTCCTGCACCACTCCCCCTTTTCAGTGCGTCATGGCGTAGATGACGTAGTTCACGCCCAGCTTGTAGGCCTGGTTCGATATCTCGATCGGAATGTAGCCGGAGTCGGACCACTCCCAGTAATCACCGATGTCATTGTTATAATTCGCGATCAGCACCAATCGCTTATTCGGATCGTTGTCCTCGAACACCCCGTAGAACTCGGCTGGCACTCCCTGATTCGGATGAATGAAATCCAGCGACTCGATGCGGAAGAAGGCATCGAAGATCGGGTGGGTGGTGTCCAGCCGCACCAGCACGGCGCCGGGAAGCAGCGCCTGGAGCTGAATCTCGAAGTTGCTCCAGTGCCAGGTCGCGAAGTCGTCGAAGATGAGGAAACCGCCCTTGAGCAGGTATGTGCGCAGGTTGTCTCTCTCCGTGTCCGTCATCGTCCAGAAGCCCGGTTCGGACATGTAGGCGACCGGGTACTTGAAGAGTTCCGGATCGTCCATCGCGAGGATGTTTCCGCCTTCCATGTAGGGATCCAGCTCGGTAACCTCGTCGAGGATCTTGACGAAATTGCGCTCTGCCGTCGGATAGTCGTGGTCCCACTTGAGGTCGCGTCCACTGCCGAATCGGTCGACCAGCGGCGTGAAGCGGAGCCTCACGAACGTGAAGCGGCCATCGTAGTCGGTGTTGAAGCGGGCGAACTGGTCATCGCCGGCGGACCTCGATCCGCGTCGCCCCTGGGCCGCCAGCGGGTGCGCGTCGACCAGCAGCAGCGCGACGCCGAGGGCGAACAGCAGAAGCCGGGTCATGTCCCACTCTCCGGCACATCCGCGCCACGCGATGCGTCTCGAACCTCCAGCAGGAGGTCTTGCGCCTTCTCGAAGTGCGGCGCGTCCTCCAGGGCTCTCAGCAACACGCGGCGCGCGTCCCGCAGCTGGCCTGCATCGTAGTGGGCCAGCGCCAGCTGGTAGAGCGCTTCGGCACGATCCACGGGACGAAGCGCGAGGACGGCCCGGCGCTCGCGCACCGCCCGCTCGCGGTCACCCAGGCGGGCGTACATGCCGGCCAGCCTCTCATGCAGTGACGGCTCGAACGGATAGATGTACATGACCTGCTCCAGCGCGGCGGCGCTCCCGGCCAGGTCGCCGGCACCCTCGAGCAGCAGGGCGAGCTCGAGGTTCGCCTCGTAGTGACCGGCGTTCCTCATCGTGAGCTCTCTCAGCTCCTCGATCGCGAGTCGGGGACGTTCCATTTTCTTGTAGCTCTGGGCGAGGAACCAGTAAGGCGAGCCTCCCCCCGCGTACTCCGGGAACAGACGCTTGGCGCGGTCCAGGAACTCCACTGCCTCCTCGTAGCGGCCTGCTTCGAACAGTGTGCGTCCGGTCATGAGCTGAGCGCGAAAGTCACCCGGCTCGGCCGCTGCGCCGGTCGGGGGTGGCGGATCCGCCCCGGGCTCACCGATCGCCTTCGGCAGAGCGGCCAGCGCGGTGGCGAATCTGCGCTGGATGTAGGCAGCGAATCGCTCGTCGAATGTCTCGGGGCTCTGACCGAGAACTCGACGCAGGACATCCGGCGTGTCCAGACCATCCCGGTATCCCTCCAGCATCGCGAGGATTGCCGGCCACCCCTCCTCGTCATCGATCATCTCGCAGATGAGAGAAGCCTGGTAGTAGGAGAAGATCACCTGCTCGGGGTACGTGGGCCGGACGAACCCCGCGTTGAGCTCCGCGATTGGCAACAGGCCGCCCGCCTTGTAGACCATGAGAAACTGCGGTTGCAGCTCATAGCCCCAGCCGGGCCGGGCTTGCGTTTCGTCGTAGACGGCCAGTCCCTCCGTGAACCAGCGCGGCACGCGGTGTCGTGTGATGCCGAGCGTCACCGTGTGCGAAAGCTCGTGCCAGAACGTAGATCCCCAGCTGAAGTCTCCCGGGTCGCGGGCAGACGGTGAGTCCATGGCCAGGACGTTGCCGAACGCGACGCCGAGGGCGGCGAGGCCGGCCAGTCCCATCGTGCGGACGGAAAAGTCGGCGTGCCGGGCAAAGACTTCCAACCTCACCGGCGTGAGCGGGCGGTAGCCGTAGCGCTCTGCGAGCCGGTCGTAGGCCTCCTCCGCCAGCTCGCTCAGATAGAGCGTGAGAAGGGCCGATTCCCGGCCGTCGATGTGAAAGCGAAACCGTTCACTCGCGGTCACCGGATATTCGTCCAGTACGTCCAGCAGATCGAGGGTGTTCTTGACCCACAGGTTGTACGGGTCGCCGCTGAACGCCCGCTCCAGATTGGCGCGACCCTCGGTCATTGCCCCGACCCGGAGCTGGTTCGTGCCCAGTACGGCCAGCGCCCGCCACGAACGCGGATCGACCTCAACCGCCCTGCCCGCGAGCTCGACCGCCTCCGCGTACAGCCTGTTGCGCACCGCCACCTCGGCGGCGGTGGTAAAAAAGTCGGCATACAGGGAGTCGATGGCGAAAGCCCGCCGGCGAAGCGCCTCGAACTCGCGCTCCTCACCCTGCAGCAGGCGGGTCGCGGCCAGGATCGCGATCGCTTCTAACGCTGCCGGGTTGATGTTCAGGGCACTGTCGGCCTGCGCTGCAGCGGGCTCGTACGCTTCGTTGTCCAGGTACAGCCGTGCCGCCAGCACGCGCGCTTCGACCAGATTCGGATTTACATCCAGGCTTCGGCGAGTGAGTACGAACGCCTCGCCCGAGCCATCGAAATAGGCCCGACCCGCCTGCCCGAGCAGAGCCCCGGGGTGAGACGGGTTGATCTCGAGCGCCTCGCGGAAGAGCTCGTCGGCATCCTTGCTGTTGAATCTGGCCAGGAAAAGCTCTCCGAGCCGCACGCGGGGCTCGGGGTCAGTCGGATCGGCGGCGATCGCCTCCTCCCAGGCGCGCAACGCGTCCCGAAACAAGTCCGGGTCTGCGCTGCCCAGGTACGTGACCGCCGTCGCCACGGCGCCCAGCTCGCTGGCCGTGCGCGCTGCGCCGCTGTTGTAGACGTCGATGAAGCCGTCGAAGGCGGCCAGCGCGGCGGCTCGCTCACCGCTCCGGTAACGGAGGATGGCCAGGTTGAGCTCGGCCTCGAGTCCGTCCGACGCCCGCCCGGCGATGGCGCGCCCGAACGCGCCGCGGGCCTCATCCAGCCGGCCGCGCCGGACCAGCACTTCGCCGAGGCCGTTCCACATCTCGGGCGACCCGGGGTGAGCATCGATGGCGGCCCGGGCGGCCTGTTCCGCATCGTCGTACCGTCCGACCACACTGAGCGATGACACGAGGCCGCGCTCGGCGGCCGGGTAATCCGCACCGCCCCGCACGAGCTTTCTGTAG
>JBFILW010000221.1:0-4403 GCA_041612005.1 Gemmatimonadota bacterium | reverse complement strand
GGCGGCTGGCCTGGGCGTAAAACCGGCCCTGGGTAACTAGCGAGTCGCGTGACATCAGGAAGCGCTGTCCGTCGGCGTCTGTCACGACCACCTGAGCGCTGGTCAGCTCGCCGAGATCGGTTCCTTCCGCCACCCCCTTCGTGAGCAGAGTTCGAAACGACTCTTCGAGGGCGTTCTGCAACCCTCTCCTGCGGGAATCACTTTGCAGATACCCGACCTGTTCCGGTGTCGCCTCGAGTCCGAACTCGTCCATCGTCCGACTGATCGCTTCTTCGGGCGCCAGGTCTGGTTCCGCGAAGGCCGAGTCAAGCCGTGCGAAGAGGGCGCGCACGCGATTGATCGATGTGTCCGCGGCGTGTGCCTCGAGCACGAAGACGGGCGTCACACTCTGCTCGGCGTCCCGCCTCTCCGCCTCCAGCTGCGCGCTCGACTTGATGACCGCAAACGAGAGGCTGGCGATCACATCCTCATCCGCTACAGCGCCCTCTTCGAGCGACACGAAATCGGGCAACGGCGTGCGCGGGAACATGAGCGGGACGCCGATCGCAATGGCGAGCACGACGAGGGCGCGGAAGCCATGATGGATGAGGATCCGCTGACGGCTCGAGCCGGGATCGCGTCCCAACTCGCGCCACGTGTCGCGCCAGCCGCTGGGCATCCGCACCGCGTTCATCGATCCTTCTGCTTCTTCTTGTCGAGCGCGTAGGCGTGGATGATGTCCTTCACCAGCCGGTGCCTGACGACATCCGCCTTATCCAGGTACGAGAACGCGATCCCTTCGACCCCGCGCAGGATGTGCTCGATCTCGAGCAGACCCGAGTCGTCGTCCCGGGGCAGATCAATCTGCGTCTTATCGCCGGTAATCACCGTCTTGGAGTTCAGGCCCAGGCGCGTGAGAAACATCTTCATCTGCGCCGTCGTCGCGTTCTGCGCCTCGTCGAGGATGAGGAACGCATCGGACAGCGTGCGTCCACGCATGTAGGCGAGCGGAGCCACCTCGATCGTGTGGTCCTGGATCGCCCGGTGAACGCGGTCCATCGGCATCATGTCTTCCAGCGCGTCGTAGAGAGGGCGCAGGTAAGGATCGACCTTCTCGCGAATGTCTCCCGGCAGGAATCCGAGCGCTTCGCCGGCCTCGACAGCCGGGCGCGTCAGGATGATCCGGCGGACGCGCTTCCGGTACAGGGCGTCGACTGCCATGGCCACGGCAAGGTACGTCTTGCCGGTTCCAGCCGGCCCGATTCCGACTGCGATGTCGTTGTCGCGGATCGCACGCACGTAGTCCCGCTGTCCGTCCGACTTGGGGAGTATGACCTTGTGGACGCCGGGAAGGATGATCGAGTCCTCGCCCGCGTCTGGGACCGGTATGCCACCGGCGGCCGATTCCGCGGTCTCCGCGAAGAAACGCTCGATGTCGCCCGCGTCGAACGCCTTTCGGAGGCGGGCGCGCCGGATCATTTGCCGGGCGATCGGCACCGACGCCTCGACCGCGGCCGCCGGACCCGACAACACCAGGTATTCGCCGCGCAGAACCACCCGGACGTTCCCGAGTCGCGCCAGCGCGCTCAGATAGGCGTCATTGACGCCGGCCAGCATGAGCTGGTCGGCTCCCTCCGCCTCCAGACGACGCTGGATGACCGGTGTGTCGACTGAAGCGTTGCCCAAGACGGGCCTCCTTCTTACGTCTGACGCGTCGCCGCGCCGGTTCGGGGGTCTGTCCGTGACCTGCTAGGATGATCGGCGCCGTAATCCGAACGCGTCAAGCTCGCTTTCGCCGAGCTGTGTGGGCGCATCCTCCATCAGGCCCCGCGCCGCCGTCGTCTTCGGGAAGGCAATTACTTCGCGGAGTGACGCGGCGCCTACCATCAGGGTCACGGCCCGGTCCACTCCGACCGCGAATCCTCCGTGCGGCGGCACGCCGTAGCGAAAGGCCTCGAGCAGGAACCCGAACCGGTCTCGCGTCTCCTCCCGCGAGAAGCCGAGCACCTGCAGAATCGCCTCCTGCAGCGCCGGATCATGGCACCGGATGCTGCCGCTGCAGATCTCCCACCCGTTGTACACCACATCGTACGCACGTGCCCGCACGGAGAACGGGTCCTCGAGCAGCTCCGTAGCGCTCGCCGTCGACGGCATGGTAAACGGGTGATGGCTCGCTGTCGCAGCGCCCGTGACGGCATCCGCCTCGAAGAGCGGGAAGTCGGTCACCCACAACCAGCCGTTGGCGGTCTCGTCCACCGCCTCGACCTCGGTCGCGATCGTTCTCCTCAGCACGTCGAGGGCGGGAGAGGTTTCCGCATCGGCTCCGGCGACGAGCACCAGCAGGTCGCCCTCATTGATCCCCCGCTCCCGCGCGAGCTGATCTCCGGCGGCTCCTTTCAGGAACCGGGCCGGACCGCCCGACCAGCCTTCGGCACCGCGCTTGACCCACAGCATACCCGCCGCGCCCTGCTTCTGGGCGAGGCCGTTGAGCGCCTCGAGCCTCGAGCGGGAGATCGTGCCACCCCCCGGGACGACGAAGCCCCGGATGCGGCCGCCCTCGGCGGTAACCTTCTCGAAGATCGTGAAGCCGATGCCGCGCAGGGAGTCCGTCAAATCGACCAGCTCCCACGCTATGCGAAGGTCTGGCTTGTCCGTTCCGAAGCGCTCCATCGCCTCGGAATGGGTGAGTCGAGGGAAAGGAACGGACACGTCCGCTCCGATACCTTCCCACCACATCGCGGCCAGCATCCGCTCGCAGACATCGAACACGTCGTTCTCGTCCACGAACGACATCTCCGCATCGACCTGGGTGAACTCGGGCTGACGATCCGCTCGCAGATCCTCGTCGCGCAGACACCGGGCGATCTGGAAGTACCGGTCGAAGCCGGACACCATCAGGATCTGTTTGTAGAGCTGCGGAGACTGCGGCAACGCGTAGAATTCGCCTTCGTGAACCCTGCTCGGCACCACGTAATCCCGCGCGCCCTCAGGTGTCGGTCGTGTGAGAAGGGGGGTCTCGATCTCGAGAAAGCCGTCGGCCGATAGGCTCGAGCGCGCGGCGGCGATGGCCCGGTGGCGGACCTCGAAGTTCCGCATGAACTCAGGACGCCGGAGATCCAGATACCGGTAGCGGAGCCGGAGCTCCTCGTCCGGCAATTCGTCGTCGGGCGGCGCGGCCACGAGGATCGGCAGAGTGTCCGATTCGGACAGCCGGCGCATGGCGGTCACTCGAAGCTCGAGGCGCCCGGTCGGCACGTCCGGGTTGACTGCATCCGCGGGGCGCTCGGCAAGCGTGCCCTCGACAGTGATCACGTCCTCGGCTTTGAGTCCCGCCGCCGCATCGAGGACATCGGCCGGGGTCCAGTCGGGGTTGAACGCCAGCTGCATGATCCCGGAACGGTCTCGGAGCTCGATAAAGACGACGGCGCCCAGATCGCGCCGCCGATGAGCCCAGCCGGAGAGTCGGATCTCTCGGCCGACCCATTCTTCGGGAACGGCGCCGCACATGGCATCGCGGTACGCGGTGGGGCGCGGCGCCCCGGACGACGCTTCGTTCATGGCGCTCGCATCGACGAATCGTGCGGGCCCGTCGAGGCCTCGGAGGCCAGCATCACGGCGACGCCCACTCCGGTTCCGATCATCAGGCCGAGCGCATCCGCCACCCAGTCGTTGAGCATGGGCACCCGGGTCGGGACCCACACCTGGTGGAGCTCGTCGAGGGCGGCGAACGATAGAGTGCCGAGGAGGCCGAAGGCGGCCGCGCGCACGGTCGCGTGTCCGGAAACCCTCAGCGCCCGGGTGACCAGATAGCCGAGCCCGGCATAGAGCGAGAAGTGCACCAGCTTGTCGAGCGGCAGGTCAGTGCGAACCAGCCTGTACGGTACCCGCCATGTCGTCACCACGAAAATGAAGAACGCCCACGCGGTCGGCGGCCACCAGGCTCGGATCAGCCCTCTCAAGGAGTCTCCGCGGCGCGTACGACAGCGAGGAATTCCTCGGCCGTCTCCGCTTCAACGAGTGCCTCCTTGACCGCATCGTGTCGCAGCAGCCGGCTGATGCGGCTGAGGGCCTTCACATGCGGGCCCGCCGCCGACTCCGGTCCGACCAGCATGAGGAGAATCCTCACCGGCTCCCCATCCAGCGAGTCGAAGTCGACCGGCTCTGGAGTCACGCCCGCAACCATCACGAGGCCACCGACGACGCCCGTCTTTCCGTGCGGGATCGCGACGCCGCCGCCGATCCCGGTGCTGAGGACGGCCTCGCGCTCCTCGACCGCCTGTTGTATGGCCGGGGCTTCCTCGGGCACGCCGCTGACCGCGGCCACGAGCTGGGCCAGCTCGTTGATGAGGCCCGGCTTGTCGCGTGACTCGAGCGGGATGCGTACTCTGTCCAGAGCCAGAAGCCCGGATAGAAGCAGGTTGTCG
>JBFILW010000220.1:0-4409 GCA_041612005.1 Gemmatimonadota bacterium | reverse complement strand
GCATCGCTGTCGCCCTGGCCGTCCAGAACATCCTCGGAGACCTGTTCGCCTCGCTCTCGATCATGATCGACAAGCCGTTCATGGTCGGAGACTACATCAAGGTGGACGACTACGGTGGCAACGTGGAGCAGGTCGGACTGAAGACGACGCGGGTCCGAAGCCTCAGCGGGGAGCAGTTGGTATTTTCGAACAACGACCTCCTCAAGAGCCGCCTGCAGAACTTCGGGCGCATGTACGAGCGCCGCGGCTCCTTCCGGATCGGCATCCTGTACGAAACGCCACGCGAGCTGGTGGCGAAGGTGCCCGACATGCTCCGGGCGATCGTCGAGGCGCAAGACCAGACGCGCTTCGATCGCGCCCACTTCAAGGAGTTCGGCGATTTCGCGCTGATCTTCGAGACCGTGTACTACATGACCGAGCCCGCGTACGCGCTCTACATGGACACGCAGCAGGCGATCAACGAGGCGATCATGGCGCGATTCGAGGCGGAGGGGATCGAGTTCGCCTATCCGACCCAGCTCCTCTACACGGCGGAGGCCAAGTCCGCTTGAGAGCGCCGATCCGGTCCGCTGACGAGGTCTCCGGTTTTCGTTGACGGCTCCGCGGGAGGCGGGTAAGTTGCTCGGCTTTGAATTTTCCGAGTACTCGCTCCCCGGACTTGGCAGGTCGCCGACGAACCAAAACGGGTCGTGCGCATGGGTCCTAGCGAGCGGAGACAAGGAGCGAGGAGGAAGCCGATGCCTGAGCATCTTCGACGACAAGCGACATTCTCCAGCGACCTGCTACTGAGACGATGACGGAGCTGTCGGCCGCCTGGAGCCCGATGATGCTGCTGGCGGGCACGGCCAACCCGCGGCTGGCGGAGCGCATCGCGCAACGCCTGGCCAAGCCGCTGTGCGACGTGACGATCAAGCGGTTCGAGGACGGCGAGATCTTCGTCAGGATTAACGAGAACGTTCGCGGTCGCGACGTGTTCATCGTCCAGTCGACGAACCCGCCGGCCGCCAACATCTTGGAGTTGCTGATCCTGATCGACGCGGCCAAGCGGGCGTCGGCTGCCCGGGTTACGGCGGTGATCCCATACTACGGCTACGCGAGGCAGGATCGTAAGGACCAGCCGCGGGTTTCGATCGCGGCCAAGTTGATGGCGAACATAACCACGGCGGCGGGCGCCGACCGCGTGCTGTCGATCGATTTTCACCAGCACCAGCTGCAGGGGTTCTTCGACATCCCGGTGGACCACTTGTACGCCGCTCCGATCTTCATGGATCACTATCAGTCACTGGTGGGCGGCGATCTCGTGGTGGTCGCCACGGATGTGGGCGGTGCGAAGATGGCACGTGGGTTCGCCAAGCGGCTCGGGGCGGATCTGGCGATCATCGACAAGCGCCGGACCGGCCCGAACAAATCCGAGGTGCTCAACGTGGTGGGGGATGTCGACGGACAACGCTGCCTGATTCCCGACGACGTGATCGACACAGCCGGCACAATGGTGAACGCGATCCGTGCGTTGCGGGATAAGGGTGCGAACGAGATCTACGTGGCGGCGACACACGCGTTGCTTTCGGGTCCGGCCGTCGAGCGTCTCCGGGATGCCGACGTGACCGAGATCGCGGTGACCGACACGATTGCGTTGCCGGAGGAGAAGCGCGCGTCGCTCCCGAATCTCAAATTGCTCTCGGTATCCGGCCTCTTGGCGCAGGCGATCGAGAATACGCATTACAACAGGTCCGTCAGCTCGCTGTTTGACTGAGCGCCGGCCCATGATGACAAGAACTGAGCAGGGAATCGGACATGGATAAGCAAGTGACACTGGAGGCCAGAGACCGCGACGTGCACGGCAGGAACGGCGTGCGCCGGCTTCGCGGGGACGGGATGATTCCGGCGGTCATGTACGGTCACGGAGAGACCTGCCGATCGCTGATGGTGCCCGCGAGAGAGCTCTCGAATCTGCTGGGGAGAATCAGCGTCGAGAATACGCTGGTCGATCTCAAGATCGGCTCCGGCAGCGCACAGAAGGTCCTGATTCGGGAGGTGCAACGGCATCCTTGGAGAGCGGATATCCTGCACGTGGACTTCTTCCAGATTCAGGCGGACGAGGAGATCCGGGTGAACGTGCCCCTGCGCCTCGAGGGCATCCCATTCGGCGTCCGCAACTCTGGAGGCATTCTTCAGCAGAGCCGTTACGAGATCGAGGTTCAGTGCCTGCCCAGCGACATTCCGGAGGTTTTCGTCCACGACGTAACGGATCTCGACATCGGAGACGTGCTCCACATCTCCGACCTGGACACGGGCAGTGTTGTGCCGCTCGAGGACCCCGAACTCACGATCTGCACGGTGGTCCCACCGACGGTGATCCAGGTGACGGAAGAAGAGGAAGAGCTGGCCGAGCTGGAGGAGATGGAGCCCGAGGTCATTGGTAAGGGGCCGGACGAGGAGAGCGACGAAGAGGAGGAGGGAGCCGAGTAAAGCGGCGCCTCGTGGCTTGAAGACGGTCCTCGCGCTCGGCAACCCTGGCGACCGCTACCGGGACACCCGGCACAACGCCGGCTGGTGGCTCGCCGACCGCCTGCGCACCGTATGGTCGCTGCCGCCGTGGCGCTCCCGGCCCTTGGCGGTGGAGACTCTGGGCCGCAGGGGCCCCGAGACGGTGAGGATCCTAAAGCCTCTGACGTACGTCAACCGCAGCGGACAGGTGCTGGATAACCTGAGCCGGGAGGACGGTCCAGATCCGGTTCGGGACCTGCTGGTGCTCGTCGACGATGTGTGGCTGGCGCCCGGCGAGTTTCGCTTTCGTGGCCGGGGTTCGTCCGGCGGACACAACGGGCTCGACTCGATCGAGCAGTCGCTCGGTTCCCCCGAGTACGGAAGGCTGCGGATAGGAGTGGGCCAACCGCACGACTCGAGAATCGACCTGGCCGAATGGGTGCTGGCGCCCTTGCGGCCGGTGGATGAGGAAGCCGTGGTCAGCGCTTTCACCGAGATGGTGAAAGGGATCGAGTGCTGGGTGGCCGACGGAATCACGGCCGCCATGGATCGTTTCAACCGACGAGGAAAGAGAGAGGGTTAAGTGGAGCAATACATCTACTGGGGTGCACTGGGTCTCGGGCTCATCGGTCTGATGTTCGCGTGGGCCCTGTACGCATACGTAAGGAGCCAGCCCGCCGGCAACGAGGTCATGCAGGAGCTCGCCGAGGCGATCCAAAGTGGCGCGATGGCGTTCTTGCGGCGCGAGTATTCGGTTCTCATTCCGTTCATCATCGTCGTGGCCGCGACGCTGTACTTGCTGATTGGCCCCAGAACCGCGGCTGCCTACGCGTTCGGCGCGGTGTGCTCGATTTTCGCGGGCTTTTTCGGCATGCAGGCGGCGACCCGCGCGAACGTGCGGACGACAGAGGCGGCGCGGTCCGATGGCCAGGGCAAAGCCCTGAGGGTCGCATTCAGTGGCGGCGCCGTCATGGGTCTCGCAGTCGGCAGTCTCGGCTTGGTCGGTCTCGGCGCGGTGATCAAGATCTTCCTGCCCGAGGTAGCCGCCGGGTTGATGTCCGATCTCCAATACCGAGAGTTCGGTGAGATCGTCAGCGGCTTCGCGATGGGTGCCTCCTCGATCGCGCTGTTCGCGCGCGTCGGGGGCGGTATCTATACAAAAGCCGCCGACGTGGGCGCCGACCTCGTCGGCAAGGTTGAAGCCGGGATCCCGGAAGACGATCCGCGAAATCCCGCGACCATCGCCGACAACGTTGGAGACAATGTCGGAGACGTCGCGGGCATGGGCGCCGACATCTTCGAGTCTTACGTCGGCTCCATCGTCGCCACGATCGTGATCGGAGCGACCAGCCCGTTTATCCTGTCAGCCAGCAGGCTGGACGCGATCGCCCTGCCCGTGCTGTACGCGATGGTCGGCCTCATCGCCAGTACCATCGGCGTGCTCTCGGTCCGTGTCCTCGAACGGATGAACCCGGCCGCGGCCCTCCGGAATACCACCTTCATCGCAGCCATCCTGTTTTGGATCGGAGCCTACTTCATCACGGTCAACCTGAATGTGTTTGCCGGCTCAAGCGGCACGTTCTGGTCCCTGCTCAACCCGGCTGCGGGTCCGTTCTGGGCCATGTTGAGTGGCTCGGTGGTCGGCATTCTCATTGGACTGGCGACGGAGTATTACACGGCAGGGCGACCGGTCAAGAAGATCGCGCAAGCATCCGAGACTGGCGCCGCAACCAACATCATTACCGGGCTGGCTGTGGGAATGGAGTCGACGGCACTGCCGCTCATTTTCATCTCGATCGCAATTTTCCTAGCCTTCAAGTTCGCCGGATTGTACGGAATCGGAATTTCCGCGGTCGGCATGCTGGCCACGGTTGGGGTGACCATGTCCGTTGACGCCTACGGCCCGATCGCCGACAACGCCG
>JBFILW010000219.1:0-4449 GCA_041612005.1 Gemmatimonadota bacterium | reverse complement strand
CGCTCGACATGGCCGCACCGAGCGGCGGATGGCGCGATGCGCTCAAGTCGCGCTTCGAGGCCGTCGCGGCGGCTTCCAACGGTGGCGCGGAGCCGAACGCCCTGGCCGAGACGCTGTCATCGGAGCCCGGCCTGCGAATCGGCCTTGTGAACGCTCAGGACCCGGAGGCGCTCGTGCTGTCTCCCCGGGCGGAGGCTCTCGAGAACAGCGGACTGTCCGGTCCTGAGCAGCTGATTTCGGCGGCGGTGCTCGACCGGCTGGTCTTTGGCGACACGCTGGACAGCAGTCCCGAGGAGTTGGCCCGACGAGGAGCCCTCTCCTATCACCGGGATGCGAAGGACGCGGCTGGCGCTGTCGGCGCTGCAGGCGCGGCATTTCTGCTGCCGGCGGTCAGCGTCGACGATGTATGGAAGGCGGTGCAGGCAGGGGTCCGACTGCCCCCGAAGTCCACGTATTTCGCACCGAAGATGCCGACCGGACTCGTCTTTCGGTCTCTGATCCCGGTGGAAAACAGGTCGTGACGACGAGCGAGGGTACCGCGGTTCGCACGCTGCACGTCGCCCACAGTCCGGACTCCGACGACGCTTTCATGTTCTACGCTCTGGCCCGAAACCTGATCGATACGGGCGAGCTCCGGTTCGAGCACGAGCTGCAGGACATCCAGACGCTCAACGAGCGGGCGATGCGCGGCGAGCTGGAGATCAGCGCCGTGTCGATCCACGCGTACGCTTACATCACGGACCGCTACCTGCTGCTTCCGCACGGCGCCAGCATGGGAGAGCGCTACGGGCCGCGTCTGGTAACGCGAGAGCCGATGGCCGACGCGGAGCTCCGGGGCGCTCGGATCGCGGTCCCTGGCCTGCTGACCTCGGCCTATCTGGCCCTCAAGCTGTGGGAGCCTTCCGCGGACACCGTTGTCGCGCCATTTGATGAGATTCAGACGCTGGTCGCGCGCGGCGAGGTCGATGCCGGCGTCATCATCCACGAGGGACAGCTCACCTACGAGGAGGAGGGCCTCCATCTGTGCCTGGATCTCGGTGAGTGGTGGTACGGCGAGACCGGCCTGCCTCTCCCACTCGGGGGCAACGTGATTCGGAGGGACCTTGGCAATGCGGTGATCGCTCAGGCGTCACGCCTGCTGCGTGAGAGCATTCGGTACTCGCTCGACAACCGGGAGGCGGCGCTCGCCTACGCCATGGAGTTCGCTCGCGGCATGGACCCGCGGCTGGCCGATGAGTTCGTGGGGATGTACGTGAACCAGCGCACACTCGACTACGGACCCGATGGGCGCGAAGCGGTGCGGTTGTTTCTGCGCCGGGGCGCAGAGGCGGGACTCATCCCGGGCGAGCCCCGGGTCGAGTTCGCGGAGTAACTTGGAGTCATGACCCGCACGCTCGTCGCGATCCTCTTAGCCACGCTGCTGGCTCCAGCCGCCGGGGGCGAATCCGCATCCCGCTCAACGCCGCGCGCGCTCGCCGCGGGGGGTGCCGACCCCGAGGTGAGGATCTTCATCGACCTGGTGAACGACTACCGCGAGTCGATCGACTGTCCGCGGCTGGTCGTGGACCTGCGGGCTCAAAACGTCGCTCAGGCACACAGCGAGGACATGGCGGAGCGCCGCTACGTCGCCCACGTGAACCCGGACGGCGACTCTTACACTGACCGGCTGCGCCACGCGGGGCTTTCGTTCAGTATGGCGGGCGAGAATCTCGCGCAGACGGCGGAGGGTGGTCAGGTAGTGCTTCAGCTCTGGCTGGCCAGTCCCTCGCACCGCGTGAACATCCAAAATTGTGCCTTTCTGCGGCATGGCGTCGGGCGGTACGGACCGTACTGGACACACGTCCTGCTAAGCGAGTAAACCCGCCCTTCCCAGCGCATTAGCTGGCGGTCAGAGTGGCAGTGGATACGGGGTATGGAATTTGCTCTTAGAGAGGGGGTCCGATCGGGCCCCGATTCGGGTGTGATCGAGGTGAGCAAGTCAGGCAGTCATCGTGGCCGGTGGTCGTCCCGCAAGGTGACGAGCCGGCTTCATATACATCAGAGGTACCATGATACTTCGGAAAACGCCGCGCTTCGCGCGCAGGGAAACGCCGTCGATACGGCGCGGCGACAATGATCGAGTGGCTCGGCAGATCGCGGCATTCCGCGAGCTGCACAGCGCTTCCAAGGCCTATCGCAGGATCGAGATCCTCGAATGGCTGATATCGGAGTACGAGTTCAGCCCCGAGCACGCCGAGGCGATCGCAGCCCGCTTGCTCGACAGCGCACCGGCTCTGCGCGGAGCATTCCTGCGCTGGTGGGTGACGGGCAAGATCGAGGAGATCGAAGTTGATGGCTACACTTTGCATGGACTCGTCCACGATCAGTGCATGCACCCAATCGGGGCGCTACTCGCCCTGTCGCTTCTCACAATCGATCCGGAAGCGGCGCGGCTCGAGCTCGAGAGAATCGAGGGCACCGAAACACCGGGAGGCGTCGATCCCTACCAGATCTCCAAGCTTGTGGGGAACTGCTAGGCATGGCGTTCGCGAGGTCGTTCGTCATCGCCGCGTGCGCGGTGATGCTAGCCTGCGCCAGCGACGCGCCGACGCCGGCCGGTCCCGACACGCAGAACCCGCCTCCAGGGTCTCCAGCGCCACCGTCCCTGGACGCGGAGGTGCAGGAGTTCGTGAACCTGGTGAACGACCACCGGCAGTCGGTCGGCTGCGGGATCCTCACGTGGCACGCGGGAGCCGGACAGGTAGCTGAGGATCACAGCGCCGACATGGTCGCGCGCGACTACTTCAGCCACACCAACCCGGACGGTGAGTCACCGTTCGATCGACTGGCTGCGGCGGGAATCTCGTACCGCGCCGCCGGCGAGAACATCGCGCTCACCGGGGGCGGCGCCAGCGGCGTGTTGTCGCTATGGCTGGGAAGCCCGGGACACCGCGCCAACATCGAACGCTGCGGTTACACCCACCACGGCGTCGGACTAGTCGACCGTCGCTGGACTCATCTCTTCCTCGAGGATCCGTCCTGACCGAAGGTCGAAGGCCTGTTCAAGAATCACGAACGGGCTGCCCGCGGCCTCCTCGTGCGCCTGGGCGATCAACTCCCGCGATGTATCGCTCAGACTCCAGTTGAGCATCCCCTCGAACGTTTCCCGGTAGAACTCGTCCGGGTATACGGTCACCCGGGCCTGGGCACGCGCCGCTGATCCGGCCGTTCTCGTCGTCACCGAGTGGCTGCTGTCGGCCGGTATGCGCGTGTCGGCGACTTCGACCCACTGCCCCGCCTCGAACTTCACGCGGCGGCCGATGATCGATGTTGTGTCGCTGTCGGCGAGCTGCGCACCGGATTCGTCCTCCAGCCACAGTTCCACAACGATCTCGGGAGTCACGTAAGTCGGGAAATGGTGCCCGGTCCCGGAGTTGGTGATTCGCAACTCCACGGCCGTTCCGGCCTCTCCGGCGCCGTCCCGGAACCACTCGATCGTCACCCCCGCGGCGACCATCTCCGGGTCGTGGATTCCGCGCCAGAGATGGCGCCGATCGGGCATATGGCAGCCCTGGCAGGACACGCCTTCGGCGGCGTACCGCGTCTGCTCCCACTCCTCATGCGTGTTCTGGAGCGACTTGCCGTTGGGGGCGGGGGCGGCGAACTGATGGCAGGGGGCACAGAAGCGCGAGTCTTCGAAATAGGTCGTGCGTGCGGTCACGCCTCCGTGGATCCCCTGCGGGGGCGAGGGTTCGAGGGACCCGTCACGCCGCGGCGGGCCATAGCGGCGATTGCCGCGAACGTGGCATGCGGCGCATACCAGACCCTGGTTCCGCAGGCTCGGATCGAAATCCGGGTTGGGGACGAACTCTCCGTCCGTTCCACGAAGCTGCGCGATCTGTTCGGAAAGCGGCGTGTGGCACACCTGGCACGACTGGACGGTGGCGGGATCGGTGTCTACCCAGTTGACCAGTTGCCCGGACAGCCCTGGCGAGTAAGCGCGCGAGTGAACGGTCGTCTGCCAGTCCTCGTACTGCGCCTGGTGACACAGGCCGCACGTCTCCGGATGTAGAGAAGCTGCCAGGCTGTCGAACCCCTCCGGCGCCGCGCCCTGTGCCGGCACCGGCCGCAGCCAGTAGCGGTTCAGAAAATCGCCAAGCTCGCTGAACACGCGCTGATCCGGCGGCGAGACACGTGCGGCGGACATCGCCGCTCCGTCGCTCGCGTCACCGCCCACGCCTCTGTCGGAGCAGCCCGCCGTGATCAGCAGCAGAAACAAGAAGGGCCCGACCGGGAAAGGCCGGGCCCGCGGCTCGAGCAAACTCAAGTCACATTACCTTCGAATCCCGATCAGCCGCCGCAAGGGTTCGCCGCACACGGATTCGCCGCACACGGATTCGCCGCACACGGATTCGCCGCACACGGATTCGCCGCACACGGATTCGCCGCACACGGATTCGCCGCACACGG
>JBFILW010000218.1:0-4524 GCA_041612005.1 Gemmatimonadota bacterium | reverse complement strand
CTCAGACCTAACAGCGCCAATACAGCCACCCGCACTCGTGTCGTTTGAATTAGCACAATCGTTCCCCTCCGTCTTCGTTCAGGGTGTCAAAACCCTTCGATCCGGATCTCGACGCTGCGGCCGGGTTCCGGGAAGAGTTCAATGTGTTCGTAGCGTCGATTCAGCAGGTTCATGATCCTTGCCTGCAGAGACAGCGTTACGGCCCCGATTCCAACCAGAGTGCGGCCGCTGAGGTCGAGACGCGTATAACCCGGAAGCCGCCGGGTCGCGGCGATACTTGTAGTGCGCGAGCCGGTGTACAGCACCTCGACTCGAGCGGCCCAGCTGCGTGCCGTCCGTTCGAGTAGCGCCGAGCCGGCCCACGTCGGCTCGTATGGAAGCGGGTTGCGGTTGTCGCCGAACCCGAGGCGGCTGTCCGTGTAAGTCGCCTGGCCGCCTAGGCGCCACGCCCGATCGGGCGAGCTCACATAGGCGGACAGCTCCATCCCGTAGGCTTCCAGCCGGTCGAGATTCTGGGGGCTCCAGACCGCGGCCGCGCTGGCAAGCCACACGATCGGGGCCTCGGTCAGGCGACGAAACGCGACCATCTGTATTTCCAGCGGCTCCTCCGGGCCGCCGCCCCAGCGTCCCCCCAGCTCGCCGTCGAATGCCACGGTTTCAGCCGTTAGGCCCGGGTTCGGCTCAACGCGGTAGGCGGACGCGAAGTAGAGATCCGCGAACGTCGGCAGACGAAACCCGCGGCCGATCCGGGCCCATGCGGTGAGACTCGTTTCCGGCCTGACCGTGACCGCCAGTTCCGGGCTCCACGCCGTCGTCCCTGGCGCCACGTCGAACCCGAGGCTCGGTTGCGCGGCAACGCGTTCCGACCCGAACGGTCGTGTGGCAGCCAGCCCGGCTGTCCAGCGCTCGGGACTGCCGGCGATCTCCGTGCCGCTGACCGTCTCCCTCTCCGCACGGCCGAGAAACTTCACGCCGATCGGTTCCAGGGGAGGCAGTGCGCCCGCCAGATCGATGGTCGAGAGTCGGCTGATGGAGGCCGCTCGGCCGTCCGCTGGATCGTATCCCAGCCGCTGCAATCGCAGGCCGCCGGTGAGCGTGCCGCTGCGCTGGAAGCCGAACTGTGCCGCTGCCTGAAAGCGCCGATCTGTCCAGCGCGCCCCGTTGAAAAAGCTCGTGCCGATTCGGCCCGGCACGCCTCGCTCACGTTCGTCGAACCGTAGCTGGCCACTGAGCGGCAGCGCCCCCGCCTGAAGGCTGAGGGTGGAGTGCCACCCGGACATGTCGGTGTTCCGCCTCCGCTCCTCCGCCCCGCCCGGCACGGTTCGGTTCGCGAACCGGAAATCGTTCTCGGCGCTCTCCCTGCGAATGAACAGGGCGGCCTGTCCGACGGCGCCCGCGGTGGCCAGGAATACATCCGCCGCCCGATACCCGAACGAGCCGGCTTCCAGGGCCGCGTTCCACTCGGGGCCGCTCGGCTGCCGCGATCGCAGAAGCAGGACGCCGGACGTCGCTCCGGGCCCGTAGCGGGCTGACGCGGTACCGCGGACCAGAGACGCCGATTGCAGGCTGGCGACGGGAATCGAGGACAGGTCGGCTGCCCCGGTCAGAGGGTCGTTGATCGGGACACCGTCCAGGAGCACGAGCACGGCTTCGGCCCGACTCCCGCGCACTCCGACCACCTGACGACCGCCGGGGCCGAACTGGCGCGTTGTGACGCCCGGCTGCAGCGCCAGCCATTCTGCGATCGTGCTGTAGGCTACAGCCTGTTCGGTGAAGTCGATTCGGCTCACGGCATGGCCGGACACCGACACATCGGGCTCCGGGCTGCCCAGGGCCAGCAGGCGCGGCAACTCGAGAGGCGCGGCCTCGAGCACAACACGGTGGAATTTCGCATCGCCGTCGGCCAGCGACAGCTCCTTCGTCGCCGGCTCGTAGCCGAGGGCCGTGACCCGGAGTCGGTAGTGTCCGGCAGCGACTCCCGTGGCGTAATAGCGGCCGGCATCATTCGACCGAAGGGAGACCGCCGGCAGCGACCCCTCCAACCGCACCAAAGCACGCGTAACCCGCTCTCCGTGATCGGCGCGAACCTCGACTGTCAGGCTCGCGGGCTTCGATCGGCTCGAGTCGACCCGCACTTCCTGGGACAGAGCAGCCGGCCCCAGCAGGACCGACCACAGCGACAATATCGACCACAGCCGCGCGATTCTCACCGGGGGATGACCTGGCGGCCGGTATCGTCCTCCTGGACCCGAACGGGCCAGCCAAACGCGCCCTCGATGAGATCGGGGACCAGGACGGCGCTCCCCGGACCGGCCGCCGCGACTAGGCCATCGGCCAGGAGCACGACGTGGCCGGCGAAGCGCCCGGCGAGGTTCAGATTATGGGTGACAGAGATTGCCGTAAGACCGTCTTCAGCAATGAGTTCACTAAGAAGCTCGAACACCTGCATCTCGTGGCCGAGGTCCAGGTGCGCAGTTGGCTCATCGAGGACGAGCACCTCCGGTTCCTGCGCGAGGGCGCGGGCGATCTTTGCCCGCTGAAGCTCGCCGGCGGAGAGCCGAGATACGTCCCGCGCCGTCAGATCGGTCAGTTCCGACCGCTCCAGCGCCGCCTCGGCGATCTCACGGTCGCGCGGGCGCAGGGGCGCCCAGGCAGGCAGATAAGGATGACGTCCCAACTCGACGAATTCCCTCACCGTGATGGGGAAATCGGGAGCGGTCTCCTGGCCGACGACGGCCACACGTCGCGCCAGCTCGCGTCGAGACCACTGAGCCAGGGACCGATCATCGAATCTCGCCTCGCCGCGCTCCGGATCCAGGCGACCCATCATGAGGCGCAGAAGGGTGCTCTTGCCCGCTCCGTTCGGCCCCACGACGGCACTGTGCACCCGCGGTGCGAAATCAATGTCGACTCCCTGCAGTACGGCCGTCGCCTGCCCCGGATAACAAAACCACACATCGTCGAGGGCAAACATCAGTCGCCCCACTTTCTGCGCAGCAAGACCAGGAACAGCGGCACGCCGACCAGCGCCGTGATCACGCCGACCGGAATCTCGCGCGGACGCGCGAGAGTACGTGCCGCGGTATCCGCGATGACCAGGAACGTGGCACCCGCCACCAAGCTGAGCGGGATCAACCGCCGATGATCCGAGCCCCATATGAGTCGCACTGAATGCGGCACGACGAGACCGACGAACCCGATGACACCGGCCAGACTGACCGTCGCCGCGGCCAGAAACGAAGCCAGAAAGTAGGCCAGGCGTTTGACCGTCTCGACCTCCGTGCCCAGGTAGGCCGCGGTCTCTTCGCCCATCGACAACGCGTTGAGGTGCCGCCCGATCAGAAACGCGACACCGCAGGCTGGAAGCGCATATGCCGCGAGGATGGCCACTCCCGACCATGCGATCTGTGAGAGGCTGCCCATTGTCCAAAACACGGCCGAGCGAAGCGTCGTCGCTTCAGCGAACGAGAGAAGCAGCATTACACAGGCGCTGAAGAACGCCCCGACCACGACACCGGCCAGAATGAGAATCCGGGTGTCGAGCCGGTCGACCACCCGAGCCGCTCGAAAGACGATCGCGATGGCCAGCAGGGCGCCGAGCAATGCCGCCACCGGCAATGCGAGCGGCGCGAAGGCGAGCGTCCCGAGTGTGAGCACAGCCACCACGCCGAAGGCCGCACCTGATGAGACGCCCAGCAGATAGGGCTCGGCCAGCGGGTTTCGGAGAAGCGCCTGCAGGAGCGCGCCCGAGACCGCGAGGCTTCCGCCGATCAGGGCCGCGGCGACGACCCGGGGAAGCCGTACCGAGATGACGATCGTCCGCGCGACCGATGGCTCGGCGTCCGGCCGCAGCGCTCTGATTACTTCCGCAGGCTCGATCCCGGCTGGCCCCAGCATGACACCGGCAGCGATGCTGGCCACGAACAGGATCAACAGCACCACCAGTCGGAGGGTCGCTACAGCGCGATCGCCCACCTACCGCTCCGGGCTCGGAGACCGCTGCGCCAAAAGTCCGGCGAGCTCCGGATGGATCGCGATCGCGAGAGCGACGGCCGCTTCTCCGATCCTGGGACCCAGGCGGTGCAGAAGGTCCGCCTCCACATTTTGCACCCGGTGGTCACGGATGGCCGGAATGACGGCCCAACCCTGTCGTTCAGCGGGCGTGTCCCGGATCGATCCAGTCTCGACCGGCACCAAGACGAGCGCCGGGTCGCGCACCACGATTGCCTCGAGGCTCACCTGGGGAGAGGGCTCCGGCAGGTCGCCGAACACGTTGGAGCCGCCGGCCACCTTCACCAGCGAGTCCAGGTAGCTGCCAGCGCCGATCGTGATCGGCGGGTTAGCCCACAGGTCGTAGTACACGGAAACTCGAGGCAACTCGTGGGTGAGCCCGGCCACGAAGGCCAGCTCGGAGCGGATGCGGGCGACCGTCTCCGCTGCCTCCGACGAGTGCCCGCTCAAGGCGCCCAGCCGTTCTATGTTCCGCTCCAGGTCCTCGAAAGAGTTGTGGTACAGGGCCAGGGT
>JBFILW010000217.1:0-4582 GCA_041612005.1 Gemmatimonadota bacterium | reverse complement strand
TCCGCCGCATCGATCTCCGCCTCGTCCAGTAGCTCGGCGGCGCCGCGCGCGCCCTCGTCGTACTGGTCGAAGGGCTTCACTGCCCTCAGCTCCGCCTGAATCTCGTTCATGCTCATTGGCTCGCCGGGACCCCGGGCCCCGACGCTTCCACCGAGTCGCTTGCCGGCGTGGCGGATCACGTATTTCACGACCTTCTGGTACAGCTTCGTGCCGTAAAGAGACTCGAGGTTCCTCGTCACCGTCTCGATGAGGCCCGTTTCCCACACGAACGTCACCGGGTGGGCGTCGTCCTTGAACAGCTCCCACATTTTCCGCGCGATGGCGCCCCCCGCCGACTCCTTGATCAGTCCCCCGTGGAAATGAACCGTCAGCTTGTCCGCGTTCGTGTCACGCAGGTGCGTGAAAAGAGCGTCGATATCCGCCGGTTTGGTCTCCAGGTCGCCGCTCCTGCGAAACGTCCCGTTGGGACCGACGTTCACGAAGTTGAGGGCTCCGAAGTCAGGCATGATTCCTCTATACGGTGACGACTTTTCCAACGATCGAAAGGCTGATGTCCGCCACCTCCATGACGATCCCCAGGAAGGCCGCCGCCTTCTTCTTCTGTGCGACCTCCTTCTTAGCCCGCTTCAGCACGTTCTCGATGCGCTCGACCTGGGTCACGCTGAGGATGCCGCCGAAGTCCATCGATTCACGCGCGAGGAGCCCGACCAGCTGCGCTCGCTTTCTGCGCTTGAGAGCCTGAAGCTCGGTCCGGGCGGTGAGGGGAAGACCGGGCGTGGCGAGCGCCGACTCGAGCTGCTTTACCATCTTCTTCAGCTCTTTGATCTGCTCGCGGCGCTGTTTCTTGGCCAGCTGGCTGGCCTCGCTGAGCGCCGCCTCCGACTGCTTGACCAGCTTGTCGATCGCAGCCAGCTCCCCGGGCGTCAGGTCGGCGTTGTCGGCGGCTTTCGTGGTTAGGACGTCCACCAGGCTGGCGGCGTCTTCTCCGATGCTCATAACCTGGTCGATGAGCCCCGGCTTGTCGTTGTCACCCATGGCTACTCACTCAGCTTGAGGATCGCCTCCAGTGCCTTTTCTGCGTCCTCGGTGGTTTTGCGGGCCGCCTCCTCGTAGCGCTCGACGTCGTCGGCCAACTCACGGAGACGCGGGTTGTCCGACTCGCGGAGCTCCGCTCGAAACGCCGCGACCTCGGCCAGGAAGGTGGCGGTGAAGGCGCTGATCCGGGCGTCGGTCGGCTGGTTGAGGTGCTCCAGAACGATCTCCAGGTTCCTGGCCGCGTCCTTCACGAGCGCGTTCAGCCTCCGGTAGGACGTCAGAATCTCGCCCGTGCGCGCCTGACGCTCGCGAATCCGCGCCTCCAGCACCTTCTCCTCGGCCAGCTCCAGCTCGTAGAAATGGTAGAGCACGACGGCGCGCTGCGTGACCGCGAACTCTTGACGCGGCGTGGCCCAGGGAGCCTGCATCGCTTCCAGAAGCTTGGCCTTGGTGAGAGCCCGCTCGAGATCGAACTCCATCCGCGTGTAGTCGGCGCCCAGGTCGCCAAGCTGCTCGGCCACGTCGCGAACGTCCTTCTCGTTCGCCTTCAGCGTGTCCGACAAAGCCGCGAACATCTCCTTCTCGCTGTCGCCCAGCTCACGGACCGATCCACCGCTGGCGCAGCCGGCGACCATGAGCGCAAGCAGCGCGAGCGCGGCACACCGGGTCGTGGCCGCACCGGGTTGCGTCTGGAGCCGGATCATGGGGCTCCTCCCGCATCGGAACCCGTGGGGCCGGCCAGGCCCAGCGTTGCCGAGTGCTCGTCGATCAGGGCGGCCACGCGGTCACCCCGAATGGTCACGTCCGTCGTGATCCACTCGTGGACTTGCGCGTGGACGAGCCGCATCAGGTCCAGGTAGGCGCCGAGATTCTTGCTGCCCTGGCGCACGACGGCCTTAACGACCGAGAGGATGACGAGGGTCTCCATGTCGCCGAACTGGGGGATCCCGGCGGCGCCGCTGGCCAGCTCATCGGCACGGATTCGGAGCGCCGTCGCGGTTTGGGAGCTCCCCAACGCCTCGAGAGTGTCGGCCGTTGCCCGCAGGTCTCCGGCCTTCACGGCCAGCACACGGCCCACGACATCCGCGGGTGTTTCCGCCGCCTTCGGACGGGCCCGCATCACGGCCGCGGTCAGGTCCTTGTAGGCCAACCGCTCGCTCTGAATCGCCGTCGAGATGACGATCAGGTTGCCATCGATCTCCTCGGCCGAGAGGCCCTCCACCACCCGGACCACCGCATCGGCGACGATCGCGCGCGCGACGAGCTCCTGCGTCGCGTCGAGCTCGCGGAGAAAGACGTCGCGGAAGTTTTCCTCGGCCTCGTCGAGCGCCGCCAGAGCGAGGCCCACATCGCTCGACGCATGTTTGACCTCGGAAGACGACGCACAGCCCGCGAGGAGAAGGGCACAAAGGGCCGGAAAGAATCGTCGCATGCAGCTTCCTTTCGACGAAACCGGAACGTATCCGAAGCCGAGAGAAATGTTGCCCGGAGGAGTGTCGTTCGATCACCTACAAGATGCCGGACGGGCGTCGAATCTTACATGATGCATCAAGACCGTCGGCCGGTCGGCGTCAGCCGCGATCACTCACCCCCCGGCGGAGTCCTCCGCGACTCCCATTCGGCGCGATCGACCTGTTCACGACCGCCGGGAGATCAACGATGGCAAGCCGGCCTAAGGTGCACGTGCACCCTTCTTCAGCCCATACACCCGCACCTGCTCCACGTCCATCTCATCGCGCCCAACCCCGAGAATGAAGTCGGACCCGATCTGGAAGATCCGGACACCGGCGGGGACTTCCACTTCACCGAGCAGAATCCCCGCGGGATCGAAGACGCGCCACATGCTGGTCGTTTCCATCGGGGTCGAGAAGTGCTCGACCCACAGATTCTTGTCGGCATCCACGATGAAGCGCGAGTAGGCAGGGAGCCGATCGGGCCACGGCATCTCCTCCTGCATGGCCGCCAGCTGAGCCCGAAACGCGGCGTCGAGGTTCGCTTCTATCCAGCGCTCGGAGCGTCTGCGCTTGATCTCGTCGATCATCCCTGGCGTGACCTTCACAGGCGGCTGGTCCCAGCGGACCACGCGGAGCAGTCTGCCGTCAATCCCGAACAGGCCGAACTCGGACCGATCGGCCCCACCCACGTAGATCCCCTCGTCGGATGCGGCGTACGCGCCCTGGCGCCCAAGTGGGAGAGCGCTGGCGGTCACGCGGCCCTCGTCCACTTTCACGTAGGTCTCGCGACCCGGGAACCGTCCCACGCTGTCGATGAAGGTGCCGTCCGGTCGATACCGAATCAGGAGCTGCGCGTTACGGTGCATCCCCGATTCGGTCGCAGGCGAGACGGCGATGAGAGACACGGCGAGCAGGGACCCGTCGGACAAATATCCGACGAACAGGGGATTTGCCTCACCCTCCGGTGGCTGCGGAACGGCTGCCGAGAGGAACGTGCCCTCCGTGTCGAATAGCGATATCCGGTGGGCCCGGTAATCGTACGTGGCCAGGGTGTCTCCACCCAACGCTTCCAGCCAACCGATGTCCCGGAACTCGCCCGGGCCGTCGCCCTCGCCGCCAACGGCCATCAGGAAGGCGCCCGTTGCGTCGTAGAAGCGGAGTTCGTGCGTGCCGGCGTTGGCGAGCACGATCCGGCCATCCTCGAGGCGAACGGCGCCGACCACATCGTACAGCTGGTACTCCGAATCGCCCTCCAGCACGCCGATCACCAGACTCGGCTCGGGAGTGACCCGCCACTCTTCGCCCCGTCCCCAGCTCGCGGCCCGGCTCTCGATGATCGTGATTCCGCTGCTGTCCCGTACCGAGCTACCGGCCTCGGGACCGGCTTCACCGCCGCAAGCCGCGACAAGGAAGGCCGCACAGACGGATGCGGCTTTGCCAGCCGGAATCGAAGCGCGCCGCATGACCTAGCCGCCGCCCGGCCGGCTCCAGTCACCGGTAGGCTGGCCATCCGCCCCGGCTGCTTCGGGCGCGCCGCGGACGGGGATCGAATCGACCTTCATGTCATAGGCGCGAGTGAGGTACTCTCCGCCCATGGTCTTGGCCCAGGCGACCAGGATCCCATCGTTGGCGTCAAAGGGGAGCACAGTTGCCGGCACCCGGCGCGTGGCCACAAACGGAGCGCGCCCATCCGGGCCCGGTTGCGCGTGATCGTACGCCTGGAACGCAATGCCTGCCGTGTCGGAGACCATCGCCCAGAGAATGCCCTTCTGCCGGTCATTCATCAGACCGGTGACCTCGCGGTGTTCTGGCTCCAGGATCACACGTCTGCCGCGTTCGAACGGTGCGATCTCGAACACGGTATCCGGAACGGACCGGGCCCAGACCCAGAACCCGGCGCGCGAGGGCGCTACGAAGACGTCCCCGATCGGCGTCGCCAGACCGCGGAGCGCCGTAGGACCGTGGTTGGGACCGAGCAGGGTGTCGCGTCCCTCGCCGTTGATTCCCGTGCGGACGATGCGAAGGCCGTAGTTATCGTCTTCCAAACGGTCTACGATGCCGAACACCAGACCGAAGGGTTGATCGGCCACGCT
>JBFILW010000216.1:0-4601 GCA_041612005.1 Gemmatimonadota bacterium | reverse complement strand
GCTGCGCGAATTCCGGAAGACTGTGCACGACCTGGCCAGACCCCGTACCGAGCGTGAGTGGGTCGAGCTTACGTCGCGCATCGTCAGTGGACGCTTCCTTGACTTTCGCGCCAGAATCTGCCGCCCGATCGAGCAGCGCTGGGACGTCGTGCGGCTCGACCAGCGCGCGGTTCAGCGCCTTGATGCGGTGCTTCTCGAATGGAGCGACGAAGCCGACACGGAACGGTTGCTCCCGATCGGCGAATGGTATGGGACGCTGCGACGCCTGCTCGAGACGTCGGAGCTTGCCATCTCGACTCCGATGCAGAAGGGCGTTCAGATCCTGGAGGCGCACGAAGCCGCCCTGACTCCTTTTCGACACACGTTCATCGTGCACGCCAACGACGGGGAGTTTCCGAAGACATCGGCCAGCGGCGGAGTTCTGGCGGATGACGAGCGGGTGGTGCTTCGCGAAGCGGGTCTCCCCGTGTCACATCGCGATGAAGCCATGCGCCGCGAGCGGACGTTGTGGAACGCAGTAGCCGCCGCTCCCTGGCTCACCCTGACCTACCGGACGACTGACCCCAACGGCACGCCGCTCCTACCGTCCCTGATGGTGCCCACGCATGACGAGTCGACGGAACTGCCACGCAGCCACGTACCGATCGGCGGACCCGTCAGCGAAGTCGAGGCGCGCAGGCATTCGGCTTCGGTCCTGAAGACGAAGCTTCGCGATATGGGAACAACCGAGATTGCGATCCCGACCATCGACCCGGAACGACTGCGGCACGCGATCGTGGGCGCGACGGCGGAGAGACTCCGCAACGAGCATCCGGAGCTGGGTACCGCCGCTCCACCGGTGGCCAATCCGTGGAATGGCCACCTCCGCGACCCGGTCCTCCTCCGCAACCTCCAGTGGCGATACGGACCCGACTACCAGTGGTCGCCCGGAACTCTCGAGCAGTACGCCAAGTGCCCGTTTTTCTTTTTCGTCCGCAAGGTGCTCAAGATCTCCGAGGAGGACGAGGCGAGCGATGAGACCGACCCGACCACCTGGGGGTCGATCGCTCACGAGGTCCTCGAACGCTTCTATCGCCGCTGCGGAGACGCGCTACCGGCTCGGCTGGATTCGGCAGCCCAGGCCATGTACGAGGAGATCGCTCTTCAGGTCCTGGAAGAGTGGGAGAAGCGAGACACTTGGCTCGGGCTTCCGCCGCTCTGGGCTCAGGCACGCGAGTCGGTGCGGGAGGCCGTGCTCGACTACCTGACCTGGGAGCTCAAGCTCATGCACCGGGACGACCAGGTGCCGGAGTGGCTCGAGTATGGGTTCGGTTACGGCAGCGACCGGATCGTGACGATCGAGGGAGAGGACCTGACCGGGGTGAGGCGGACGCTCCGACTCACGGGGCGGATCGATCGGGTGGACAAGGTGGCCAACGGGGCCCGCTACCACATCATTGACTACAAGAGCGGGGGTGCGCCGCCCGCGAAGGGATACGATGACGGATCGGTGCTTCAGACACCCCTTTATATGCAGGCTGTCGCTACATCGGAGGCCGTAAACGTGGCCAGCGGCGGATATCGGTCGATCCGCCGAAGGTCGGCGGAATCCGTCCTCCAGTGGGGAGACGCGCGCTTCGAGCGGGCCCTGCGCATCGCGTTCAGCATCCCCGAGCGAGTCCATCAGGGCTTGTTCGAAGCCGTGCACTCGGCGGCCACCGGATGGGAGCGTTGGGAAGCCGGTCGCGATGTGCGGCGCACCGACGCCCGCTACCGCAGCGGAAGCCGTTTCGATGGTTGAGTTCCAGTGGACGGCTGAGCAGGCCGACGCCATCACGGCCAGTGCCGATACGCTTCTCGTGGCCAGCGCCGGCGCCGGCAAGACGACGACGATCGTCGGCAAGATCCTCTGGTTGCTCGGCTTCGACGTGGGTGTGGAGCGGGATTCTGGAAATCCGATCCGACGCTGCCCGAATCCGTGCGGCATCGAAGACATCGCCGCCATCACGTTTACGGAGAAAGCCGCCTACGACCTGAAGCGGAAGCTGCGGACGGCGATCGAGGACGATCCGAGCGCTCGACATCTTCGCTGGGACCTGGACCGGGCCGCAATCGGAACGATCCACGGATTCTGTGGTGATCTCCTCCGGGAGAATGCGTTGCGCCTTTCGATCGATCCCACGTTTCGGGTCCTGGACGAGCGCGAAGCGCAGGTCGAGCAGGATGAGCTCATTCGGCAAGTGATCTTCGAGGCCTTGGAGGCCGCCGACCCGGGTGCCGAGGATCTCGTCCGCTCCTTCAAGTTGCACGGCTACCAGTTCACCAAGGGCGCAGTGGACTACGTGCGAATCGCGATGCGCGATCTTCGCTGGTATCCCGACCGGCACGCGGGTTGGTTCGGCGAGGACGGGCTCGACCTCGATCGACTGCGTGAGCTGGCCGGCGGCGAGTGGACGCTCGGAAACGATGAGGCGGCGGCCCAGCGCGCCGGTGCGGTGTTCAGTCTTGCCGATACTGCCCTCAAGCGCTGGCAGCGCTGGCAGCGCTCCGAGAACTTCCGCGACTTCGATGCTCTCATCCTCGACGCGCGAGCGTTGCTTACCGATCCGGACAACGCGGTGACGCTGGCCGGGATCAGAGATCGCCTCCGCATTCTCATCATCGATGAGTTCCAGGACACCGATGCGGCCCAGCGGGACATCGCGTTCGCCATCGCCCACTGCGATCCGGGGCCGCAGCTTCTGCTCGTCGGCGATCCCAAGCAGAGCATCTACCGCTTCCGCGGAGCCCATATCTCGGTGTGGAACGAGGTGGCCGAGGCCTTGAGCAACGGAAGTGAGCCGATCGAGTTGAGCCACAACTTCCGCAGCGCGCCTTCGATCATCGAAGCCGTCAACGCGGTCAGCGAACGGGCCATGAACGAGGTTGGCAGGGACATGGAGCGTGAGTTTCCTGCCAGCCGCGTGAGCTTCAGCCCACTGGTTCCGTCACGTGGGGACTGGGCGATGTCAGGAGTCGAGTGGCTGGTGAGCGACGGAGACGACGTGTATGACACACGCCAGATGGAGGGCGAGCATGTGGCGCGTCGCATCCGCCAGCTGGTCCGGTCCGGACGCGTTCAGGACCCGACGACCAAGGAGGAGCGACCGTGTCGCTATCGCGACATCGCCGTCCTCTACCGCAACCGGACGGGAATCGAGCAGTACGAAGAGGCGCTCCGCCGTCACGGGATTCCGTATTACCAGGCCGCGGGCAGCGGCTTTAGCGATCGGCAGGAGGTGCTGGACCTGCTGACCGTGCTGCGTCTGATCGAGAACCACCGCGACGATCTGCGGGCTCTGGCATTTCTGAGGTCACCGTTCGTCGGCCTCCGCGACGAAGTGATCGCACGCCTCAGGGCGGACGGTCGTGGAGAGTCTCTGCTCCGTCAGGCACGGGATTACCTCGAGAACGGCAAGTGGTTCGAGCCACCCGAGGACCCGCGAATCGTCGAGATCGAGAAAGAGGCTTTGGGCCGGGGGCTCGATGCGCTGCGAGCCGCAGTCACGCTCTCCTCGCGCGTGCCTCTTGACGAGCTACTGGACGAAGTGTTGGAACGCACCGGGTACCGTCTGCACCTGCTGCTCCTGGAACGCAAGGAAGAAGCGTTGGCCAATGTGCAGCGTTTCCTCAGGATGCTGGAGGCATACCGTCAGCTGCCGCTCGGCACCTTCCTCGAGATCTGGGACAACTGGTTCTTCCAGGACAATGGCATGCCGCAGGCGCCGCTGTTCAGCAAGGAAGATGATGTCGTGACCATGAGCACGATCCATCGAGCCAAGGGCCTGGAGTGGCCGGTCGTGGTCCTGATCGATCTCGGTGCGCAGTTCTCCTACTGGCGGTTCCTGGCCAACAGCCTGTGGACCGATGAAGAGCTCGGACCGATCCTGTGCCCGAAGAAAGACGAGCGTGGACGGCGTGCCGAATGGCTCTACCGGCGGGCAGCACTACAAGAGAAGGCGGAGGAAGCGCGGCTCCTCTATGTCGCGGCCACCCGCGCCGGAGACCGGCTTATCATGACCATGCCCCGGGGTACGAATCGGAGCTACGGCCAATGGATCGAAGCCGGGTTGGCTCTAGACGCCGTAACAGTGAGGGAAGAGCTGCCGTCCGTGACCGACGAGAATGTGCCCGGGGAAGTGTCTCTCGGGTGGATGGATCACATTGAGGAGTCGCCGCCGCAAGCGCTGGTGACGCCGATCGACGAGCCGCCGCTCAGGTTCGTGACCTCCGCGACCGAGCTCATGACGCGGGCGCGAAACGAGAGAGACTGGAGGCTCAAGTACCGGCATGGACTGATCCCTCCGGGCCGTTTCGTTCCCAAGGAATCCGGGGACGTGCCCGCCGTCGTCCGTGGCACTCTCATTCACGGAGTCCTCGAGCGAATCGAGGAGGAAGAGGAGCTGGCCGCGTTACTCGACGAGACGATCGGTGCGCTCGACGCACCAGAGCTCGAGGTGGCGATGGCGCCGGGCTCGCGATACCGGGCAGCACTACAAGAGAAGGCGGAGGAAGCGCGGCTCCTCTATGTCGCGGCCACCCGCGCCGGAGACCGGCTTATCATGACCATGCCCCGGGGTACG
>JBFILW010000215.1:0-4603 GCA_041612005.1 Gemmatimonadota bacterium | reverse complement strand
TCGCTCGTACGCCTTGCGGGCTGCGTCGAGGGGCATGACCCGATCGACCACCGGCATCAGGCGGCCGGCGAACACGAGGTCCATCACGGCGCGAAACTCGCTCCGGCTCGCCATCGTGGAGCCGATGATGTGCAGCTGCTTCCAGAACAGGCGTCGTACGTCCAGCGTCACGATGGGGCCGCTCGTGCCGCCGTACGTGACGAGGCGGCCATCGGAGGCAAGCGACCGCACGCACCCCTCCCACATCGCTTCGCCAACGCTGTCCAGCACGACATCGACGCCACGCTTCTCGGTGATCCTCCGCACGGCGACCGCGAAATCCTCCTCGGTTCGGTCGATGACGTGGTTGGCGCCGAGCTCGCGAACACGCTCCACGTTCTCCGCGCCGCTGGTCACGGCCAGCACGGTTGCTCCGGCCAGTCGGGCGATCTGGATCGCGGCCGTCGATACGCCGCCGGACGCGCCGGTGACGAGAACTGCCTCACCCGGCTCGAGTCGGGCCCGGCTCATCAGGGCCCGCCATGCCGTCTGGAAGACGAGGGGCGCCGCGGCGGCAGTCTCGAACGGGTAGTCGTCAGGCAGCCGGTAGAGGTTGCGAGCCGGCACGACCACTCTCTCGGCGAACCCGCCCCACCGGTGTTCGCCGATGATCCCATAGCGGGGGCAGAGAGGAGCCTGGTCGGAGGCACAAATCGCGCACTCCTGGCACGAAACACCCGGATCGATCACCACCCTGTCACCGGGCGCCCACTCATCCTCGTCCGCCCCGACTTCCACGACGACGCCGGCGATATCGGAACCGCCTACGTGCGGGAGCTCGAGGCTGAGTCCGGGGATTCCACGCAGAACATGGAGATCCAGATGATTGAGGGCGGCGGCTTCGACCCCGACGACGACATCTCCAGGCCCACGGGACGGAGACGACACGTCGCCCACCCGAATCTCGCCCGGTCCGCCGTGCTGGTTGAAGAATGCCGCGTTCATCGGCATGGAACCTGCTATGATACGGGCGTTTATGCTACTTGAAAACGAGTCTCAACCGCACTATTTTCGTGGATCGAGACCAATAACGGTTATTGAGAGGGACGCCCCGGTGTCCCGTATCTGATAGGAGCGCAAGCGCTTTATGGCGAAGCATCTGCTGGAGCTTCGGGACCTGCATGCCAGGGTGGCGGGCGAGGAGATTGAGATTCTGAAGGGGGTGGACCTCGCCGTCGACCATGGCACGGTGCACGCACTCATGGGGCCCAATGGCTCCGGGAAGAGCACCCTGGCCAAGATCGTGGCCGGACATCCGGGCTATGAGGTGACGGGGGGCGAGGTTCTGTTCGAGGGACAGAACATCGCGGAGCTGGACCCCGACGAGCGCAGCCGGGCCGGGATCTTCATGGCCTTCCAGTACCCGAGCGAGATCCCGGGCGTTTCGATTTCCAACTTCCTCCGCACCGCGGTCAACGCGCGGCGTCCGGAAGGCGAGGAGGTCGACGTGTTCGAGTTTCACGAGCAGCTGCTGGAGAAGCTGGCACTCCTGGAGGTGGACGAGAGCTTCGCGTCACGGTTCGTCAACGAAGGCTTCAGCGGCGGAGAAAAGAAGCGCAACGAGATCCTGCAGCTGGCCATGCTGGAGCCGCGGCTCGCCGTTCTCGATGAGACGGACAGCGGCCTTGACATCGATGCGCTCAAGATCGTGTCGCACGGCGTGAACACACTAACCGCTCACGACAAGCAACTCGGCGTGTTGCTCATCACGCACTACAAGCGGATCCTCGATTACATTCGCCCGGATTTTGTGCACGTGATCATGAAGGGGCGTGTGGTCGAGTCCGGTGGACCCGACCTGGCCCAGAAGCTGGAAGACGCGGGATACGAGTGGCTGCGCGAAGACGCTGCAGCGGTATCGGTCTGACCGGCCGCAGAACAGCCAGCCGCCACACACAAGGAGTGATCTGAATGCCACACGACCCGACCGTAGCCGAGCTCGGTCTCGACGAATACAAGTATGGCTTTATCACCGAGGATAAGCCCGTCTTCAAGGCGCAGCCGGGTCTCAGCGAGAAGATCGTCCGGCAGATCTCGGCCCACAAGGATGAGCCCGAGTGGATGCTGGAGTTTCGCCTCAAGGCACTGGAAGTGTACTACTCCAAGCCGATGCCGAAATGGGGGGGGGATCTCTCCCAGCTCGAGGAGACGCTGGACGAGATCTACTTCTATCTCAAGCCGCAGGAGAAGATGGAGCGCTCCTGGGACGATGTCCCGCAGGAGATCAAGGACACGTTCGAGAAGCTCGGCATCCCCGAGGCGGAACGGAAGGCGCTGGCTGGCGTCGGAGCGCAGTACGAGTCGGAGATGGTATACCACTCGCTCAAGGAGCAGTGGGCGGAGCAGGGCGTCATTTTCGATTCGATCGAGGATGGGCTGCGCAACCACCCCGAGCTGTTCCGGGAGCACTTCGGCACGGTCATTCCTACGCACGACAACAAGTTCGCAGCGCTCAACTCGGCGGTATGGTCAGGGGGATCCTTCGTCTACATCCCGAAGGGCGTCGAGGTGGAGATCCCGCTCCAGGCCTACTTCCGGGTCAACACGGAGAAGATGGGGCAGTTCGAGCGCACGCTGATCATCGTGGATGAGGGGTCGCAGGCGCACTACATCGAAGGGTGCACGGCGCCGACCTACTCCAGCGACTCGTTCCACTCGGGTGTGATCGAGATCATAGTCAAGAAGAAAGCGCGCTTTCGGTACACGACGATCCAGAACTGGTCGAACAACATGTACAATCTCGTCACGCAGCGGGCGATGGTGCACGAGGCCGCGACCATGGAGTGGCTGGACGGCAACCTGGGCTCGAAGCTGACGATGAAATACCCGTCCTGCTTCCTGGTCGGCGAAGGCGCGCACGGCTCGATCCTCTCGATTGCCTACGCCTCCGAGGGTCAGCACCAGGACACGGGCGGCAAGGTGATCCACGCGGCGCCCAACACGACGTCGCAGATCACCTCCAAGTCGATCTCGAAGGGCACGGGACGCTCGTCGTACAGGGGCATGTGCAAGGTGTACGATGGCGCGGTGGGATCGAAGTCGAACGTCGAATGCGACGCCCTCCTGCTGGACGAGGCAGCGCGCACCGACACCTACCCGTACATCGAGATCGATGAGAACCGCTCGACGATCGGTCATGAGGCTACGGTCTCGAAGGTCGGCGAGGAGCAGCTCTTCTACCTCATGAGCCGGGGCATCTCAGAAGAGGAGGCGATGGCCATGGTGGTGCGAGGCTTCATCGAGCCCATCGCCAAGGAGCTGCCGCTCGAGTACGCGATCGAGCTGAACCGGCTGATCGAGATGGAGATGGAAGGCAGCGTCGGATAGCGGCCGCCACCCGAACGATACGCATCGCAATCAAGGAGCACGAAGTTGTCACCTATAGAGACAGCCGCCGCCGCGACAGGCGCCGGCTTGGAAGCCACAACCGCGCCCGATGAGGAGCCGCGGCCAGTGACGGCAGCAACCGATCTGCCCGTGTGGACGGACGAGCCGGCGTTCATCACCGCGTTGCGACGCGAGGCATGGGAGCGCTACGCGTCGCTGCCGATGCCGACCCGCAAGAGCGAGGAGTGGCGCTACACAGACCTCTCCGACCTCAACCCCGGGCAGTTCGTGCCGCTGGCCGCCGGCGATCCCGTCATCGAGTCCGTCGAGGATCTTCCGGAGGCCATCTACGAGGTGATCGCGCGCGATCAGCACCGGAGCGGGATCATGGTCGAGCTGAACGGTGCGATCGCCTATCGCCGGCTCGACCCGGAGCTGGAAGACAGCGGCCTCGTGTACGCCCCCATCGTGGACGTTGCCCGTGAGCACCCAGATCTCATTCAACGGCACCTGTTCCAGAGCGACATCGCCGAGATGGAGCAGAAGCTGTGGAGTCTCCACGTCGCGATGCTCACGGGCGGCTACGTGGTGTACGTGCCGAAGGGACTGAGCCTGCCGGGCGCCATTCATAATTTCCATTACATCGACCGCTCGGGGGAGCTGGCCTCGACGCATGCACTGATCATCGCCGAGCCGGGCTCGGAGGTCACTGTGATCGACGAGTTCATTTCGCCTGATCTCGATGCGCCGTCGCTCAGCCTCGGTGGCGTGGAGATATTCGGTCAGGACCGGGCCACGGTCCGCTATTTGGCGGTCCAGAGATACGGTCGCGGCGTGAAGCACTTCAGCATGCAGCACGCGACGTCGCAGCGGGGAACCCGCCTCGCCGGCGTCAACGTGACGCTGGGCGGCGACCTGTCGCGCTCCGACGTCACGAGTCACCTGGAAGGTGAGGAGAGCGATAGCGAGATGCTGGCGCTCTGGTTCGGAGATCGGCACCAGCACTTCGACTACCAGACCCTGCAGCACCACGCCGCGCCGCACGCCCACAGCGACCTGCTGTACAAGGGCGCCCTCACCGAGTCCGCCGACAGCGTGTTCCGCGGTTTGATCCGGGTCGACCCGGGCGCGCAGCTCACAGACGCCTATCAGACGAACCGCAACCTGCTCCTCAGCGAGGACAGCCACGCCACCGCCCTCCCCAACCTCGAGATCGAGGCCGACGACGTACGCTGCT
>JBFILW010000214.1:0-4624 GCA_041612005.1 Gemmatimonadota bacterium | reverse complement strand
CCGCTTGGCGGAAGAGCGATCTCCGAATTGGACAACGGGTCGATGACGTGGATCCACGGGTAGTAGAGTGCCGCGTGTTTCGAGTCGAGGCTCGCCCGGTACGCGCGGATTTCTTCCAAGCCGTGGCCCTCGGGCGAGTCCAGAACGGCGACGCGGTACTGCATCGTCTCGCAGTGCTCGATCAGGTGCCCCGCGACCGCGCGGGCACGGGCGCCCGACCCGTGGGCGCTGGCCGTCGATCCCGGTGCCGCCACGATCGAGATCTCGTCGATGTCCTCGAAGGCGCGAAGGCCCGTCCTGACTGCGGAATCCGGATCTTCGCGTCCTGCGAAGGCATCGGCATCAGCTCCCACTGGGATCCGCGCCACGTACAAGCGCCTGCCGCCGTTGGCGAAGAAGGCTCGCGCGGCGTGAGCCATGTAGTTGGGCGCCGGGGCGTCATCGACGGGGAGCGGATCGAGGCCGCCGTACAGGCGTTCGAAATCCTCGAAGATGGTGAGGGGCTCGATGTCGCCGTCCTCCGGCCCGGTGAGGGTTGGGCCCACGAAGCCGGTCGTGCTCGTGCTCACGCCCTGAATATGGTAAGGCATGCGTCGACTCGGATCAGAAGCCGGGGGCGTAGATGTACCAGACCTCGGTGTGCGGCGATTTCCAGTCGTCCGCCACGAAGATCGTGAGCGATTCGGGTTGACGCTCGAAGCCCAACCACGGTAGCTCATCGATCGTCAGGCTCCAGCCGTTCAGATGCCGCGGATCGCGGTAGAACTCAGCAATCTGGTCGGGACTCAGCTTCGTTTCCAGCGTCCAGTAGCGCTGCTCGAGCGCTTTTACCTCCTCGGCCAGATGACGACGCTGTTCCGGCGTGCTGCCAAGTCCGTACGCGCCTCTTCCCGGGACCACGGCCACCGCTCGGGCGATCGCCTGAATCTCGGCCGGAGTCGGCACGTACATGACGTCCGTGATCTCGGGCACGGGATCGATGAGGCGAGCCAGCTCGCCGACGGTCCGGTGCTCGCGCCAGCCAAAGTAGCCGGTGAATACGGCCAAGCCGACGAACACGACGAACCCAGCTTGAGACTTGTACTGCCACGGGTGGGGCGCCGCGCGGAACCCCGCCCAAAACGAGACGGCGGCGAGTATCACGACCACGATGAACAGACCCAACCCAATACCCTCCTCCTTCGGCCGGGGCGCCCGTTCATACGGGCGATGCGACCGCATAGAGGACGACCGGGGGCGGATACGCGCCACGTCCCGGTACGGTGATGGTCGAATCGCGGCCATGGGCTACCCCCGTCGGGGGCAGCCAGATCGGGGTGAGATCGCCTAACTCATTGCACGACAGGTTGTTAGGCGCCGAAACAGTCTTGGCGCCGTCCCCCTCTTCACCGCTGGGGATGCCCCTCCAGGCGCGCGATTCGCTCCCCGAGCGGCGGGTGAGTGCTGAGGAGCCGGCCCAGCCCGCCGCCGTGGATACCGAGAGCGGTCAGGTTGTCCGGCAGCCCGGAGCGCTGGCTGCTGAGCGCACGTAGCCTGTCGAGAGCCGAGACCATGGCCGGAACGCCCTCCAGGCGCGCGCCACCGGCGTCGGCCCTGAATTCCCGCTGCCGGGAAAACCAGGCCACGACGATGCTCGCCAGGACGCCGAAAGCCATCTGGAGAGCGAAATAGATCAGGAGCTGTGCCCGCCCGAACTGGCTTGCGATGACCCGGGAGAGGAATATCACGAACGTGTTGAGCACCCCCTGAATCAGAGTGAGCGTGACCATGTCCCCGTTCGCGACGTGCGTGATCTCGTGGCCGAGCACTGCCTCGACCTGATCACGATTCATCGTCTGCAGGAGGCCGGCGCTCACGGCCACAAGAGCCTTGTTGCGGAACATGCCGGTCGCGAACGCGTTCGGGTCAGCTGACGGGAAGACCGCGACCTCAGGCATCCCGATGCCCGCCTTTTCCGCTTGCTGCTTAACCGTGTCGAGCAACCAGGTTTCCAGCTCGTTCGACGGCGTCTCGATGACGCGGGCACGGGTCGACCGCTTCGCGACCGCCTTGGAGATCGCAAGGGAGAAGATCGATCCGCCGAACCCGAACAGCGCGCACCAGATGAGCAGTTGGACATACGGTGCGTCCTGGGGGATGACGCCGAGCGCGGTGAGCACCGCCATGGCGACGCCCGCCATCATGAGCACGGCGACGTTCGTCGCCAGGTACAGAAGCACTCTTAGCATTTCAGCCTGCTCCTCGGTGGGCTGGTCTTGTCTCTTGTCTCCGCGAAACCCGTCGAAGATGAAGCACGCCTGGATCCCCTACAAGAGGCTCCCGACATGGCATGCCGGTCGACTGGAAGATCCACGGTAATAGAGCGCCGTGCCAGTTGTGACCGGCACGGCGCTTCTGTTCGATTGTCTCTCGTTATGGGCCGACTACTCGGCCATCGGTACCGGAGGCGAGGCCTCGCGGTAGATGAACCCCTCCATCGTCACGGCCTGCGTTTTAGCCTCCGGATCGAACCGGTAGCAGGACTGCGTGGGGTAGTACCCCGCAACCTCGAAGGCCTCCGGCAGCTTGATGTCGAAACAGGTGTCTGGCCGGCCGGCCAGATAGTCTCGGGTCACCATCTCTTCGTAGAAAGTGATGCGCCCATCGTACGTGCCGTATATCCAGGACCGGTCGAACGGGCTGCCGTGGAACTCATGTTCTGTCAGGTCGATCAGGTGGTTCCCCATCGCCGGAACGGCTGCCTCGACGTTCTGGAAGTCGGGATGTGTGTAGTTCACGGGAACGGGGCGCATCGCTCGCTCGAACTGGTCACAGCGCAGGTTCTCGAGTCCGCACGGACCCGGCGTGAGCGCGAACGTGTTCTCGATCGACTCGATGTAGAAGTGGATGTCGAAGTGGGGTACGTCGTAGATCCCCGGGGGGATATGACCTGCGGGGTTCCAGTTGAGCAGCACCCACTTGAACGGGATGTCAGCGCGACGGCTCGCCTCGGCCGGCAGCGGAATCACCCGCTCGTGTGTGGGCAAGCACTCCGGGTCCGGCTCGATGGCGCCATCCCCGTCGATGTCGAAACAGTGGTGCTCGTCGGAGCGCTCCATCGGCAGGTTTGCCAGCGCCTCGGCGGTAAAGACGACCCCGATCGCGAGCGGTGTTCCCTCGCGATCGAACCGGGCAAAGCTGGAAGCCGTTCCGTCGCCGAGCTTGGCCTCGGCACCCAAAGTCATATCACTGAAGCTCTCGCCCCCAGCCTGGCTGCAGGCCTGGGTACCAAAAAAACAGACTATCGTAGCCGTAACAGCCACGATCGATGCACTTCGACGAGTCATCTCACCCTCCTTCGGCATTCGGACTGTCGAACCACAGACCGTGCGGTCAGACCCAGCATCTAGAGTAATCGGGGCCGGCCGGCTGTCAATGGGCGGCAGCATGCACCCGGATTGCCTGCTCAGTCGAGGAAGTCGGCGAGGATCGGATGCCCTCGCCTAAGCTGGCGGATCTCCGCGTCGCACTTACGTATGCGCCGGAGCGAGCGGATGACCAGATATGTCCCGAGCACCAGCAGTCCGAGGCAGAGTGGCACGACAGCCAGCAGCAGATGAATCACGTCGGGTGCACTGTAGTACCGGGAAGTCGCGATGAGCAAGCTGAAAACGGCAAGCGGCAAGGCCAGAACCGCGATCCCGGTGCGCATGACAGACAGAGCCGTCCGCTTCTGTGCGAGGATCAGCTGGATACCGCCGATTAGGACGGCCGCGTGGGCCTCGTCGTCCGATCGCGGCTCGGGAGTTCCTGTAGTCACGTGCATAAGATGGGCGCGCGACACAGGTGAAGATAGGGTCGCCGGGTGCAGGTACGGGATGGCGGGCTACTCGCCGCCCTCCTCTCGGCGCTCCTCTTCGCGGCGCTCCTCTTCGCGGCGCTCCTCTTCGCGGCGTTCCCTTCGCGGCTCCTCGACACGCTCCTCGGCGCGGAACTCACCCAGCCGGTACTGGGCGAAGAAGATGTCCCCGAGATGCTCGCACAGGGCCCAGCCCTCTCCGGCCTCGCCGTCGCCGGTGAAGTCCGCGGTGAGCTGGATCGCGCCTGTCACGACGAGCGCGGGCTCATTGGGCAGGAACGCCACCGCGTTTGCCCAGTCGTTCCCGGGACCGGGCGCCGTCCACACGCGCTCGGGCCGGCCGTCCTCGGCCGACAGGATGAGGATTGCCAGATCCGTCTCTAGCGACGGGTCCACGGTGCGGTCCACTCGCTCGGCCTCGCCGTCCTCGTCCAGGTCGCGCACGCCCTTGTAGTTCCCCGACAGAACGATGTGGCGACCCTGCACGGCGATGTCCGCCGGCATTTCGAGGGTGTAGGACCGGACCCAGCGCAGCTCGCCCTCCGCCGAGTAGCGCGCCACCCAGGCACTCGTCGGCCCGCCCCCCTTCAGCTCGATGTCCGCCCTCCCATCGCCATCGAAGTCGGCCCGACCGTAGCGCTGCTCGAGCTGACCGCCCATCGCGCCGCCCAGGAAGACGTCTCCGTTGCGGGCGAACGCCGGTTGCGCCGGAGCCGGGGTCGAAAAGGCGCCCAGGAGCTCGCCAGCCGGAGAGAACCTGGCCACGAACCCGTCGCGGTCTGTTGG
>JBFILW010000213.1:0-4624 GCA_041612005.1 Gemmatimonadota bacterium | reverse complement strand
GTTCAGGCGGGCCCAGCCTCCGACCACCGCCGGGTCGTCGCGGAAACCGCGATCGCCGTGAAGCTCGACGAAGTCGGTGAACACGCGCTCGATCATGTCTAGGGCGTGTGGCCGCTGAGGGTGCCGCGCGATCTGGACGCGCTCCATCGGGGTGAGCGACTTCATCGTCTCGGAGCGAAGCTCGTCCAGCCGTGCTTCGAGTTTCTTCAGCTCAGCTTCCACGTCGAGCCCCCTTGCGCCGGCCAGCTCTTTCAGCAAGCCGATCTGTGCCATCGTCTGCTCGATCGAGCGTTCTATATCCTGATGCGTCGCCATTTTCGCCGTTCATCGCCTGAGCCACGCCGAGCGCAGCAGAACGGAATAACATAGCCGAACGTGTCAGAATGAATAGAGGCTTGGGGTTGACTTGGGCAAGTGAGCGTGATCACGTCTGGCCGGAGACCTCGACCAGCCGCACCCGATCTACACCCAAGACCGCCCGCAACTTGTCTAACGTCTCGGGCTCGGGCGTCAGCGAAAAGGCTCGCGAACGGAGGCGCGACGGCTCGTCGCCGCCGTTGCCCAACATGACCTCCAGGGCTGCGGGCCCGGGGTGCGCCCGGACGATGCGGATGGCCTGTCGTAGCCGGTCGTCGTCCAACTCGGTGGCGTGGCTGAGTTCGAGGCGGACGGCGACGCGGCCGCTGGCGTAGACGCTGTCGAGCGGGACGATCTCATCGATGAAGATCGGCGGATCCGCCTCGTCGCGTTCCCGACCCGATACGGTGCCACGCACGAGCAAGGGTCGTCCGGGCTCCAACGCATCGCGATGCTTCGACCACGATTCGCGGAACGCCAGGGCGACGGCCGTGCCGTGATAGTCCTCGAGCACTAGGCGCGCCCACTCCGAACCGTCCTTGCGCGAGATGCGACGCGTGATCTCGGTGACCACGCAGGCAACTTCGATCTTGCGGTCGCGCCGCTCCCTCAGATTGCTCGTGTTGGCGCGCCCGCTGTACAGCGCCACCAGGTCGCGGTGCGAGTCGAGAGGGTGGCCCGACACAAAAAATCCGACCAGCTCCTTTTCGCGCGCCAACTTTTCCGCTTCGGACCACTCCGCCACGTCCGGCAGTGCCGGCGCGCCGCCTCCCTCCTGTGCGTCGCCCGCAGCATACAGATCGTCGCCGAACAGGCTGACCTGACCCAGCTCGCGCTCGCGCTGTTGGAGCTGCGCCTCGCGCAGCGTCGCCTCCAACCCCTCGGCCAGTGCGGCGCGCGAGCCGAGGCCGTCCAACGCGCCGGCGCCGATCAACGCCTCGATCACCCGCTTGTTGTTTAGCCTCTGGTCCACCCGGCTGCAGAAGTCGAAGAGGGAGGTGAACGCTCCGTCCTGCTGTCGCGCCTGGATGATCGAGTCGATGGCGGAGCGGCCCACGCCGCGGATCGCTCCCAACCCGAATCGGATGCTCTGGTCGCTCACCACGGTGAACTTGTAGCCGGATTCGTTGACATGCGGCGGCAACACTTCCAGGCCCAGCGCCCGGCATTCATTGATATAGCCGACCACGCGATCCGTGTTGCCGATCTCCGATGTGAGCAGCGCCCCCATAAACTCGGGCGCGTAGTGCCGCTTGAGCCACGCGGTGCGGTAGGAAATCACGGCGTAGGCCGTCGAATGCGCCTTGGGGAAGCCGTAGCGGCCGAACGTCTCCAGGAGTGACGCGACGTGCTCGGCCTCGCGTCGGCGGACATCGCGGTCCTGCGTGCGCTCGATGAAGCGGTCGAGCTCCTGACGGATGAGGATCGGGTCCTTCTTACCGACCGCTTTGCGCAGTACGTCGGCCTCGGCGAGGCTGAAGCCGGCCATCTTGGCGGCGACCTGCATCACCTGCTCCTGATAGGTGATGACACCGTAGGTCGTCTCGAGTACCGTCGACAGGCTGTCGTGCGGGTAGCTGACCGATTCGCCGCCGCGTTTGCGCCGGATGTAGACGTCGGTCATCCCCGAGTCGATCGGTCCGGGACGAATGAGCGCGTTCACCGCGATCAAGTCGTCAAAACGGTCGCAGCGCATGGCTCGCAGCTTGTCGGTGGCCAGGCTCGACTCGAATTGAAAGACGCCGCTCGTCGCCCCGGCGGCCAGCATTCCGTACACCTCGGGGTCTTCCAGGCCCAACTCGTCCCAGTCGATTTCGACTCCATGACGCTCGCGAATCGATGTCATGGCGTCTTCGATCACGGTGAGCGTGCGCAGACCGAGGAAGTCGAACTTCAGCATCCCGGCCTTTTCCAGACTCAGCATGTCGTACTGGGTGATCACCAGGTCGCCGTTCTCGCTCTGGCTGCCGCCACCACGGGTGGTCGCGGTCATCACCGGCACGTAGTCGGCCAGGGGCCCGGGTGCGATGACGACCCCGGCCGCGTGGACCGAGGTGTGGCGGGCCAAACCCTCCAGCGTGGCGGCGTAGTCGAGCAGCTCCTTGTAGCGCGGCTCCTCTTTGTAGAGCGTCTTCAATTCCTCGACGCGCTCCACCGCCTCGCGCACCCCGATCGAATAGCCGGGAGCGCTCGGGATGAGCTTGGCGACCCGGTCTGTCTCCGCCGGCGTGAAGCCCAGAGTGCGGCCCACATCGCGGACCACGGCCCGGGCTTGCATCGTCCCGAAGGTCACGATCTGCCCAACCGAGTCGGCGCCGTACTTCGACCGCACGTAGTCGATGACTTCACCCCGCCGCTCGTAGCAGAAATCCACGTCGATGTCGGGCGGAGACACGCGCTCGGGGTTGAGGAAGCGCTCGAACAGCAGACCGAAGCGCAGCGGATCGATATCCGTAATGCGCAGAGCGTAGGCGACGAGCGACCCAGCGGCCGATCCGCGGCCCGGGCCGACCGGGATGCCCGCTTCGCGAGCCGCACGGATGAAATCCCAGACGATGAGAAAGTAGCCGCCGTATCCGGTTCGGGTGATCGCATCAAGCTCGTAGTCGAGCCGCTCGCGAACTTCCAACGGCAGCGGATCGCCGTAACGCTCCCGCGCTCCGTCTTCGGCCAGCTCGCGCAGCAGCCGATCCTCCGATTCGTAGCCCTCGGGCCGCGGGAACTCGGGGAGGAAGACCTTTGACTCGAACTCCACGTTGCAGAGCTCGGCGACCGACAGCGTGTTGGCCAGCGCGTCGAGCTGATCCGGGAAAGCTTCGCGCATCTCCTCCGCAGACTTGAAGTAGCTCTCCTGGCCGTCGAAGCGTAGCCGTTTCGGATCGTCCCGGTCCTTACCGGTTCCGATGCAGAGCAAGATATCGTGGGCGTCCGCGTCATCGCGGTTCAGGTAGTGAGCGTCGTTCGTCGCCACCAGCGGCAGCCCCAGCTCTGCCGCCAGCTCGCTGACACCTTGGCGCACCTTTTCTTCGTCGGGGATGCCATGATTCTGCAACTCGAGCCAGTAGTGACCCTCGCCGAACAGACGGGCGTGCCACTCGGCCGCGCTGCGAGCTTTCTCGTACTGGTCCTGCAACAGATAGAGCGCCAGCTCGCCCGACATACAGGCCGAAAGGCAGACCAGTCCGCGGGCGTACTCTTCGAGCGCCGCGCGGTCGATGCGTGGGCGCCGATAGAAGCCCTCGACATGTCCGATCGAGACGAGCTTCACCAGGTTCCGGTAGCCCTCCAGGTCGCGGGCCAACAGAACCAGGTGCGAGTACTCGGCCGGCGCGTTCGCCGGCTTCTCCTTCGATCTGCGGTCGCCGAACGCGACGTACGCCTCGCAGCCAATGATCGGCTTGACCCCCCGGGCGCGGGCGATCTCATGGAAGCGCCAGGCACCGTGCAGGTTGCCGTGATCGGTGAGGGCGAGGGCCGGCATCTTGAGCTCGGCGGCGCGGTCGACCAGCGCGTCCAGCTTGTTCGCGCCGTCCAGCAAGGAGTATTCGCTATGGGTGTGAAGATGGACGAAAGACATTTCGGCTATCGGCCCGACGCGGCCGCCGACGCACCGCTCGAGACGGGCCCGCCGGAGGCTGCGCAGCGAAACGAGTCGAGCAGGATCTCCAGCTGGCGGATGTACGGGTACTTGTCGGTCGCCGGAGCGAACAGCCAGGCGTCCATATAATAGGTGCGGTTCTGGGAGGGACAGGCGATGGCCCGGGCGATGAACGGACCGGCCGCTGGAAAGTCGGCGCTGTCCTGCCACACGCCGCGCAACTCGATCCCGGCGAGGTCGCCCACAGCGACCGAGTCGGCACGGATTCCGTCGTCCAGCACCGTCTGGCTTGGCGAGTATTGACTGCCGCCGACCGCTGCCCGCCAGGCTCGCAGCGTCTCTGGCGTGGCTCCCGTCGCGCCGCTGCGCCAGGTCACCAGCAACGAACGGAGCAGATCGCTGTCGCCCTGACGGTAGGGGTTTCCGAAGCGGAAGATCGAGTCGGTGCGCGTGTGAAGATAGACGTTGGGAATCTGCAGTGTGAAGCCGTCACGGGCGAGACTATCGGTCAGAGCTTCGTTGAGGCCGCTGGTGTACATGCGCTCGACGATCCAGTCGTCGTACTGCTGCTTGAGCAGGGTGAACAGTTCGGGGAGCAGGGCGCTCACCGCGTCCGAGGCACCGTCCCTCGGGAGCAGCAACACGGTGACTTGTTGGGCGCGGGCCCAC
>JBFILW010000212.1:0-4664 GCA_041612005.1 Gemmatimonadota bacterium | reverse complement strand
CCTCGACCAGCATCCTCAACTGCGGGTCGATATTTGGACGCTCCGGCACTGAATCGACCGCAAAGCTCGCGTCCGCCCACAGCCAGGCCTGTTCCTCGGACAACTCACGCTCCACCGCCAGTGCCGACTGGCCGCCGGTGGCGAGTCCCGAGCCGCCGAGGCCGCCGTCGTATCGCATCATGTAAGCGATCTGCTCGTAGCGGGGATCGAGCCCGCCTCGGGAGATGTAGAGGTCTTTGAGCACGAGATACGCATACCGACCTGAGACGAAGCTCCGGCTGGAGTTGATCGGGGTGAGCACGGCGACCCCGCCCCCGACAGTCGAGGCATCCGGGTTCCCGCACGCATAGACATCTCCGAGGTTCTCCAGCAACCACCAGTCGTCCGTGCCCCCGAAGGTGGAGAAGTGGTACATCCGTGTGCCATCCGGATAGTAGTAGGCCCAGCTCTCATTGGGCTGATAGCACTCGGCGCTCACGACATGGGCGTCGATGCCGACCGCTCCGCCGAAGCTCGTGCGACGGTCGGGTTCGCCCATGCGAAGGTAGATGAGTCCGCGATCGTCGAAGATCGTTTTCGCCGGTCGACCCAGCCGGGTCGAGAAGGTCGGCCCCTTTTTGCCGGATCTCCTCAGGAAGGTGCGGCGGGCGACCCTGAGGCGAGAGTAGTGCTGCGCGAGGCGTGTATCGCGCGCGACCAGAGACGCCGCCGCCCGTTCATTCCAGAACCTGTCGAGCGCTCCGCACAGGTCACGCTCACCGGGCGGAAGAGTCAGAAGACGGTCCCAGTATTCGTTCTCCGGCGGCGTAGCCAACGCTTCGATGTCGAGCCAGTATTCGACCGTGCTCGGCTGGTTCGCATCCAGGCAACCCTTCCAGTACGCCGCGGCGGCAATCACAGGCTCGTGGACCATGAACCCGAGCCGGGCCTGATCCAGAAGCAGCAGACCGGCGGGTGCTCCCTCATCCTCGGCGTGGCGCAGGGCCAGCTCCGCTTCGGCGGCTTGGCCCGCTTTCAGCCACAGGCGAGTCACTGCCAGGTAATCGTAGCCGCTGGCCGGACCACCTGTCTCCCGGTCCCAGCGTGCGAGTAGCGACTGAACATCGCCCGAATCCGGGTTCGAGCGCACCTCCAGAGTCTTCGACAGCTTGTTGGCCAGTTTCTGGTGACCCGAAGCGGTGAGATCCGCATAGGTCTGACCGGGCAGGGCCTGTGCATTCAAGTCAGCCAGCGGAAGTTGGGCGGCAAGCAATCCTGCGACCGCCGCCATCCACCGGATCGGTCCTGCCCGACTCATCAGCCGGCGCCGGTTCCGAGGCGCACCGACGGCTCGGTTGACCGGAAGGGCCGAGTGCGGACCCTGAGGTTGGTGCGCTGAGGAAGGCTGGTCTCGCCAGTCGCGAGATCCGTGACCTTGACGGTCACCTGATAGAGCCCGGGCTGCGTATTGCTACCAAGCCTCAAGTGCTGCGCCCCGCGCACCGGGGATTCTGGATCGGTCGGCACGGTCCCACTGTACTGCAGCTGAAACGGGCGACGGGCACCCTGCAGTCGCCGGTCGAGGAATGACTGGTCCTCGGCGCTCTCCATTTGCAGCTCCACCCGGTACCGGGCGCCCGGTGTGAGGCCGTAGGCTTCAAAGTAGATGTACGGGCTCGCATCGACCTGGACGACGTGGGCGGCGTTCAGTTTCAGCCTGATGCCGGGGAGCGGCTGCCAGATACCTGGCGTATCGGAGGCGACGGCCAGATCGCTCACCACCGGCCCGAGAGATTCGTAGCTCGGCACGATGAGCTCGCCTTCCTTCACACTGGATGCAGCAGGTTCGCGATTGCGGTCGAGGACCTCGATCCTGAACCGATACGTGCCGGGTGGCACGGCCACCGGCACCTGAAGGCCGAAGCCCTGGTCGCTCTTTAGTCGAGTAGGATGCGCGTAGCGGAGCGAGTCCATCGCTGTGGCAATGCGTTCGCCATTCAGATCGAAAAGGTCGTATCGCATCGAGAGTGAATAGAGCCAGCCAGCGGACGTCAGCTTCGGCTGGCAGCGGCCGGCATCCACATTGATCGCCGCCCACACCGTGATCACACCGCCAGAGCCCCGGAGAAAACGGAGGTGCTCCCAGTGGAGCGGGAACGGCCCACTCGAGTGCGTGCCGGCGCTTGGCGGCGCCATTTTGGCTATGGCGGGCAGAGGAGCTGTCTGCTCCTGGCTCGATTCGCCGGCAGAAACCTTCGCCGCGACCTCGGTCTGCTGCGTTGCGGATGCAAGAGCCTCGGGCGATGCGGCGCCAGCAAGGGCGGGAGCCACGATCAGACCAGTGACGATACCGAATGGCGCCAGAAGCTGGCGCACTGCGAACTGCATTCGTACTCCAAAGCGGGGCGGATGTGTTGTCTCTTCGAGCTCGGCCCGATGAACATTCGCGGGTACTCTCTGCAACCCTGCGCGTCCGCCATTGTTCCGCGAAAAACCGGGCGCAGGGCCTCCTCAGGGGGCGATCGGCACCTTTACGTGAGCGTATGGCGTGCCGCGCCAGCTCACCCACGGTCCACCCTGACCGGGATCGTCGGGCAGAGCGCCCAACCCGGTCGTGTCCTGGAATACCAGGATGACGTGTGGCGGCTCGATGATCCAGGAATCGCCCGCGAGTGGGCGAATCAGAAACGGATCCGTATTGCTGGCCAATGCGCCGCCCCGGAGCTTGTAACCGACTCCGAGCCCCTCGTGAGGAAACGATTCCTTCCCCATGTAGACGCCGCTGGCCCAGCGCTGGGCCACGCTGTTGAGACATACGGGATCGTCCACGGGGGTGACCGGATCGTCGGGCACGCACACCCATCCGCTCCTGCCGCCGCGAAGAGGCAGCATCGGTCCGCCGACCACGGCTGCCCGATCGATGATCGTCGCGTCGCTCGCGATCGACGCGGGACCGGCGCGCCTGGCGTCTGCACTCTTGAGGGCAACGCTGGCCGAGTCCCGGCCTGTCTTCGGTACCTGTAGCGAGTTCAAGTCCATCGTCCGATCCGTATACCGCTGAAGCCCGCTCGAATCGTCGATGGGGATCGTCGCGATCGGCAAGTGCGCGCCCGCGTCCGCCGTCGGATCGTCGCCCGAGAGAGGAGCGGAGTCCGCATCGCCGTCCGCGCCGTCGGTTCGGCTACTGGTGCACGCGGTCGCTGCCAACAGACTCAGAAGAAAGGCGCAACTCACCCTCAGCAGTGGCGAGCAGCCGCTACTCGAATTCACCCGGCACCGCCTCCCGCATTCGTGCCTCGAACTTCTCCGGAGATTGCATCCTGGTGAGGTCCAGCTCGAAGTCCGGCATTTCGGCCGGTGCCAGCTTCTCGAGCAGCTCGCGTGACTCTCGCGGCGAGAGACCGAGCGCCTTCAAGTCGTCGAGCGACATGTGCCCGGCGTCTGCCCGCGGTGCCACACCTTCCGGGCCCACATCCGTCAACGCCCGCAGCGCGTTCAGCTCGCCACGGCTCATGTGCCTCCCGCACACTTCGTAGTCGATCCACGCTTCGTAGCTCAGCGGTGCCACGCGCTTGAGGATACCCGCCATCACGTTGCCGTACTGCTGAATCTCCCATTGGGCGTGCGGGTCGACGCGCAGGGTCAGGAAGTGGAACAGATTGTGGAGGTCGATCTTCCAGTACCACTGCGTGTACGTGGAGAGCGGCAGGTCGATGCGGGCCAGCTCCCGGGCGACTTCCTCGCCGACCAGCCACCGATAATCACCGGCAGCCGCAGCGCGCGTCCGCTCCCAGCGCTCGATCGTCTCGCGGTAGAGCTCCGGTGAGGTGCCGCCTGCCTCTCTTCCCTGCCGGTTACTCGCGCTCTGAAGCGCGAAGTTCGTGGCATCCGGTGTATAGAAGAGTAGCGGCATGAGACTATAACGCCCACTATACTCATTCACCGACGCCGTGCGGTGCCGAATCCACTGGCGCGCCACAAACATCGGCATCGCGCAGTGGAACTTGAGCTCGACCATTTCGCTCGGTGTGGTGTGCCGGTGCCGCCGCAGATACCGAACGAGTCCCCTCGTCATGCTCCGCTTGCGGGTCCCATACCCGTAGCTGACCCGCGCCGCGTGCTCGATGCTCTCGTCGCTGCCCATGTAGTCGACCAGCGACACGAAGCCGTGGTCGAGGACAGGGAAGTAGCCGCCGAGGATCTCCTCGGCAGCCGGAACTGTCAGCCGTTTCGTCTCCGACACTAGACGTCCAGATTTCGCACGTACTTGGCGTTCTGCTCGATAAATTCCCGCCGTGGCTCCACATCCCCGCCCATCAGCCTCTCGAACAACTGGTGCGCCTCCGTCGCCTCTTCGATCGTGACGCGAAGCAGGGTTCGGTTCTGGGGGTTCATCGTGGTTTCCCAGAGCTGATCGGGGTTCATCTCACCGAGACCCTTGTAGCGCTGGACGGAGACGTTGCCCTTCTTCTTATCGCCGTTCATACGCGAGATGATCTCGTCCCGCTCGGTGTCCGTGTAGCAGTAGAACTCGGTCTTGCCGCGGTGCACCCTGAACAGGGGCGGCTGTGCAATGTAGATGTACCCTTCCTCGATCAGCTCCCGCATCTGGCGGAAGAAAAACGTGAGGAGCAGGGTGCGGATGTGGGCGCCGTCGACGTCGGCGTCGGTCATGATCACGATCT
>JBFILW010000211.1:0-4669 GCA_041612005.1 Gemmatimonadota bacterium | reverse complement strand
TGGTCCGCGCGCCGTGGCGCTCCGCCTACTACCTCGGGACGCGCATCGACGGGTGGCTGGACTGGAAGCTGCGCTCCGCCGCGCGGTGACCGAGCGGGCGGACGCCGGCGGCCGGCGAAGCCCCCGGCCACGCCGCGCCGGGGCTTCGGTCAGCGGGCGAAGCCGACGCGCGTCCCGGCCGTCGGTGCCCAAGCTGTCGATCGTGTACGCGGCGCTCGCATCCGGTCTCGAGCGATTCGTGGTTCTGAAAAAGGACGACTTCGTCGGCTGCCACACCCTCCGCGTCTTGACAACCGACCCGGAAAAGGAGCGGCTGCGGGCCTGAAGACGGGTCGGTCCCTCCTCAGCCCTGGGTCGTCTCCTCGATGAGCGACGCCGCGGCGGTCTCGGCATCCACGTCCCGGAAGCAGAAGATGCTCTCGCCGCCGAGCAGGTAGTCGAAGGGGAGCGCGCTCAGGCAGGCGAAGAACGGCCGGCTCGTGCCTTGCCACGGGAACTTCCAGTCGTCCAGCTCGAGCGTGATGAGGTGCGTACTGCGGACCCAGTCCGTGTTGCGCTCGAACAAAGGGCCCTGTGCCCCCTCGATATCAATCTTCACGATGAGGGGAAAAGGCGCTTCGCAGAGATCGCACAGTTCCTGGATGGTATAGGCTCGCACCGAGTTCTGGGACGGGGCGTCGTCCACGGACACCTGGCGCGACGAGGGGCCGGAGTCCGGATTGATGATCTTCAGGTGCCCACTCTCCGGCCACACCCCGCCGTGGACCGCGATCACCCGATCGCCGAAGCACGCAGTGTTCCTGACCATCATCTCGAAGTTTGCCGGATCGGGCTCGACAGCGCAGATCCGCGCGTCGGGCAGGGTCTGCGCGAACCACGTTGTTGCCAAGCCGATGTTGCCGCCGCAGTCGATGATCAGCGGAGCCTTTCCGGTGCGGGCGATTCGCTCATAGGTCTCGAGGAGCCGTCTCGATTGCGGGAAGCGCTGGAAGTCGTACTGTGCCGACACGATGCACTGCCAAAAAATGGCATGGTCTCCCACGCACTCGCGCAGGGTCACCGGAGATGCCAGACCCGGGACGCGATACCGGCGCGTCTCGGCGGAGGTCCGTGGCAGCGATCGCTCGATCTGCATGAGCAGTCGGAGACCCGGCCAGGCCCCGAATCGACGAACATAGTTCGGGATCTTGGAGATTCGGCGGTAAGTCGTGCTCAAGGAGAGAGCCCCATGGTCAGCCCGGTTCGATGCACCGCCCTCGCCGCTGCCGCGTCGGGTTTGACGTCGCAGGGCAAAGGTCCCCGCCGCGGGTTGCGGGGGTCACGGCATTCTGCCGGCAGAGCGCTCGTGGGGCAATCCGACCATGCTGCTCTCGATACCCGAGCCTGTGACTGGCGTCACACTGCATCGGGAATCCGGGTCGAGTATCATTCGCGCCTTCGAGGAACAGGGACGGCCGGCGGCGGCGCCGCACGGACTGCCGGCGGATGCACACTCCGGAGGAAAGGCAAGGTGGACGAAGGGCGCGAATCACATTCGACTCCTCGGCCATCGCCGCGCCTCGGTCAGCGATCGATTCCCAGGGTGTTGTGGCCGGTTACGGACCGGATGATCCGAGGCTGGATCCGAAGCAGGTTTCCCGGAGTGCCGGTCATCGTGGGCGGGCCGCCCCGCTCGGGGACCACCTTGCTGGTGTCGATCTTGGGCAGTCATCCTCACATCCATGCCATCGACCACGAGACCACGGCCTTCCATCCGTCTCATCGGCCCGAGAAGCTGTTCTCCGCCCTGTTCTTCGAGAACGAGAGCCGGCGTCGGCAGAGAATCCCCGTGGGCAAGACGCGCTTCGCGGAGAAGACCCCAGGAAACGTCCACCACGCATCCGAGATCGATCGATTCTTTCGCGGTCGGGTGAAGATGGTGAACATCTTCCGTGACGGCCGGGACGTGATCACGTCGCGACATCCGCAACGCCCCGGGGAGTACTGGGTGCCGTTGTCCCGGTGGATTCGCGACGTGGAATCCGGACTGCGCGCCCGAGCGATGACGAACGTGTTGTCGGTCCGGTTCGAGGATCTCGTGACCGGGCCGGAGGAAGCGATACGGAGGCTGTGCGACTTCCTCGAGGAACCCTACGACGCCCGGATGCTCGAGTTCCACAAGCACACGAACGTCCGGGAGCACCTGGCATGGGGTGGCAATGCGAGGGCAATCGATGCCGGCTCCCTGCGCAAGTGGGAGCAGCCGGAGCACGCGTCGCGGCTCGAGGAGTTCATGTCGAACCCCAAGGCGACCGAGCTCTCCCGCGAGCTGGGCTACCTCTAGCTTCGTCGTTGCCTCCGCGATTCGCGCGCCACACCGGATGTTTCCGGCTTTCTGACGACACGCCATGATCGAGACACGCGCGAAAACACCTCCAGAGCTGGCGCGCATGCTCGGCTATATGTAGTTGCCGGGAGCGATTCTTGCGAAGAACGGACACTGGCGGCGTGCGCGATGACGCGAAGCAGCTATCGGCTGTGTGCGGGCCATCGCGTGCTCTCACGCGGGCTTGCCGTGGCGCTGGCTGGGACGGCATACTGAGCCGCTTCTGGGACGGGACGCTCTCCTCCCGGGCTCTCCGCCCGCACCCTTCATCTCGATACTCAGTCCGCACGACACGTCGATGACCGCAATCGCGAGTTCCAAGTGCGCCGACCGCTTCCGGCTCGCGCTGGTCGGCGCCGGCCTGATCACCCGCGAATCCCACCTCCCGACCGCGCTGTCGCTGCCGGAGCTGGAGGTCTCGGCCCTGGTCGACCCGGTTGTGGAACGCGCTCGGGAGATCGCGACGCGCAACGCGATCCGTCCCATGGTGACTGGCCGCGTCGAGGACGTCATCGGTCACGTGGACGGCGCCGTCATCGCGACACCCAACCATACGCACCGCGAGGTCGCAGTCCCGCTGCTCGAGTCCGGAATCTCGTGCTTCATCGAGAAGCCGCTTGCAACGACGGTCGAGGAAGGCGAGGCCATCCTCGCGGCAGCGGAGCGGGGTCGCGCACAGGTAGCGCTCGGACACTACCAGCGATTCCAGGCTGTGCCGCACCTCCTTCGGAAGCTGCTCGGCGAGGAATACTTCGGCCACGTGTCAGGTTTCTGCACGCAGTTCGGTACGGCGGGCGGCTGGCCGTCGATGTCGGCATACACCCTCAAGCGGGAGAACGTGGGCGGGGGCGTGCTGGTCGTTAGCGGAACTCACTTCCTGGATCTGATGCTCCATATCTGGGGCGTTCCCGACGAGGTGTCCCTGATGGATGATTCCCTGGGGGGGCCCGAGTCGCACTGCGAGGGCACAGTGCGCTACGTGCACGGTCCATGGGCGCCGCTCGACGGTCACTTTCGATACTCGAAATGCGTCGCGCTGCCGCCTGGGCTGGTGCTCGAGAGCGAGGCGGGAACTGTGCTGATCAAGGACGGCCTGGATGAAGCGATCACCCTCATTCCACGTGACAGACCGGACTTGCGGCTCGCAATCAGCGCCGCGGTGCCGGCCGTCGACCTATCTTTGTCGCCGAACCAGCGCATGCTGCGAGACTTCGTCCGCGCCTGCGCCGAGCGTCGTCCTCCGGAGGTCGACGGTCGCCAAGGGCTCGAGCTGATGCGGCTGGTCCGTCGCTTCTACGAGAATCGGCACGGGATGGATCTGGCCTGGATAACGGAAGGCCGACGCGCATGAGCGTGCGGCGGATTGTCGTGCTCGGTGCGTCGGGCTTCGTGGGGACGACGCTGGTGGAGCATCTTGGTGACGATCCCGCCATGGAGGTCGTGCCCGTAATTCACAGCGCGGGCAGCGCCTGGCGGCTCGCGCGCCGGAACACACAGCTGCTGCAGGTCGACGTCGCCGACCGCTCGTCGCTGACCGATGTGCTGCAAGGTGCGGCGGCGGTTGTCAACTGTACGCGAGGGTCACGTGCGGTGATGATCGACGGGCTCGCTAATATCCTGGAATCCTGCCGCACAGCCCACGTCGGGCGGTTCGTGCACCTGAGTAGCGTGATGGTGTATGGCGATCCCCCGCACCCGGCCAGCACGAGCGAGGACGCGCCAACGACATCCGATAGGGATCCGGAAGGCTACGCGGGAATCAAGGTCGAGCAAGACGAGCTGGTGCAGGCCGCAGCCGGTCGCGGCCTGCCTTCAGTGGTCCTGTGCCCGCCCAACATCTCCGGTCCCTTCTCGGGCTATCTGGTCGGTCTCATCGATGCACTTCGCGGCGCTTCGTTCGCGCTCATGGACGAGGGCGCCGGGCCGGTGAACCTGGTGGACGTGCGCAATCTGTGCCACGCCATCAGGCTCGCGCTGGACGCGACGGGAGAGGCGCTGGACGGCCGGCGAATGTTCGTCACGGACGGCGAGCCGTTGACTTGGGCCGACCTTGTTGGCGAGCTCGCACCGCTGGCCGAGGTCACCAGAGTGCGCCGGATCGGGCGGGACGCGCTGGTCCGGCTGGCGGGTGGCGGTGGCGTCAAGCGCCCTACCTCCCTCGCTGCGAGCCTCCGTCACCTGGTGTCCAGCGATGTGCGAGCGGCCCTTCGAAAGGACCCCCTTTGGGAGAAGGTGGACCGGACTGCCCGAGGCACGGTGGCCCGAATGGGCAAAGGAGTGGAGAACCGGCTGCGTCTCGGCATC
>JBFILW010000210.1:0-4672 GCA_041612005.1 Gemmatimonadota bacterium | reverse complement strand
GACGGCTTGCCGCTCGCGATCGAGCTCGCCGCTGCCCGCGTACGCGTGCTGGGACCGGAGCAGATCGCCGCGCGGCTGGACAACGCCTTCGGCGTGCTGGCCGCCGGGTCGCGCGGCACGATTCCACGACACCGCACGCTGAGAGAGACGATCGACTGGAGCTACCGGCTGCTCAACGAATGGGAACGCCTCCTGTTCGAGCGATTGTCGGTGTTCGTGGGCGGATTCGGTCTCGAAGCCGCCGAATTCGTGTGCGTAGATCAAAGGCTGGCGCCCGATGCGGTGTTGGACCTCCTGGGTAGCCTCGCAGACAAATCCCTCGTCATGGTCGAGTCACATGCCGGGCAGGCACGCTACCGTCTACTGGAAACGGTGCGCCAGTACGCGGCAAAGCGGCTGCACGAGGGCGGCGACTCGGACCGGCTTCGGTCACGGCATGCGGAGTTCTTCGTCGGGTTCGCCGAAACGGCCGAGCCGCACCTGTTCGTGTACGGGCACGACACGGTGTGGTTCGATCGGATCGAGCGGGACATGGGGAACCTCCGGGCGGCCGCCGAGTGGTGTGCGACGCAGCCGCGCGCAGCCGACACATCGCTCAGGCTCGCCGCGGCATTAATGTGGTTCTGGTTCGTACGCGGGCGGTTCGGCGAGGCGCGGGAGTGGTTGGAGGCGGCCGTGAGGCACGGGGCGAACGCGACTCCGTTGCCGCGTGGCCGCGCGCTCTCCGCCCTCGCCTTTACCGCGTTCTGGCAGGGAGATTACGAGTCGATCCGTGAGCCGGCGGAGGAGAGCGTCCGGCTGTTGCGCCCGCTTGACGTTCCACGCGACCTCGCCATCGCCCTGTCGGCGTGGGGTACGGCAGTGTCGCTCCGGGGCGACGCGGACGCCGCCCGGACCGTGCTCGAAGAGGCGGTACGGATCGCTCGCCCGCACGACCCCGAGCTGCTGTCGTACCTCCTGTTCTGGCATGGTTTCGCCGCCGAGACGCGTGGCGACGTGCGCGAGGCTCGTGATTCGCACTTGGAAGGGCTACAGCTCGGAGATCGTGTCGACTTCAAGCCGGCCATTGCGCACCACAGCATCGCCCTCGGGCGGCTTGCCTTTGCCGATCGCGATTGGAGTCGCTCGCTTGCGTATTTTTCCGCCGCACTGACCGTGCACCGGAGCATGGGTGACCGTCTCGGGCCAACCATGGCCATGGAGTTGCTGGCCGGAGTCGTGGCAGCCCAGGGCGATCCGGCGCGCGCGGCCGTGCTGCTGGGAGCGGTATCGGCCAGCCGTGAGCGGATCGGCGCACGGTTGCCGCCCCCCGACCAGGTGAGGCAGAGTCAGCTGATCGACACGGTACGGAAGACGTTGACCCCGTGGCCGTTCGAAGAGGCATGGGAAGAGGGCAGGCGGCTCTCGTTCGAGGAGGCCCTCGACTACGCCCAGTCCGAGACAGCAGCGCCGCAATCCGAGGAGGCAGCGTCCAAGGACACCGTGTGGATCGATGCGACTTCCACCGGTCGGATTCCGGCGCTCCACGTGCTCGCATTGGGCCCACTGCGGGTCGCGCGGGACGGCGTCGAGTTGCCGCCGGACGCGTGGACCTACGGCAAACCCAAGGAGCTACTCCTCTTCTTGCTGCTGCACCCGCAAGGCGGGACACGTGACGAGATCGGTCGAGCCCTGTGGGGCAACGCGCCCCCGGAACGGATCAAGAACAGCTTTCACGTTACGGTGCATCACCTGCGGAAGACACTCGGCAGCTCCGACTGGGTCGTGGTGGATGGGCCACGGTACCGCCTCAATCCTGCGTACTCGTGTGAATTCGATGCACGAACATTTACAAACGGCGTTGAGGAGGCGCTCGGGCGGCTCGACGGAGATGCAAGGGGGATCGCCCGGTTGCAGGAAGCGCTCGAGGTGTACCGCGGTGACCTCGTGGAAACCGCAGCGGTCGGGCCGTGGCACCTCGAGCATCGCGATCGGTTGCTCCGGCTCTACGTGGAGGGATCGCTCACGCTCGGCGAGGAGTTGATGGTAGCAAAACGCTACGAGGAGGCCGTGCCGCAGTTCGAGCGGGTGATTCTCAAGGAAGACCTTCGCGAGGAAGCATACCGCAAGCTCATGGTGTGCCACGCGCGGTTGGGCAACGGCTCGCGCGCCCGCCGCGTGTATGAACGGCTCGCGCTCGCGCTCGATCAGGTGGACGAGGAGCCCGCGCCGGAGACCCTCGAGTTGCTCGCCCGGCTCGATGCCGGTGAGGCCGTTTGATCCCACGAGCACGAAGGCCCGGGCGAGCTGCCCGGGCCTTCTTCGTCGGCGCGCCTTTCCCGCCTACTGAACGACCCAGCTATACACCAAGGTCGGCGCGGTTCCGATGCTCTGTTCCACGATCAGCTCGCCGGCTCCCCCATTCACGGCGGTGAACATCGCGGCAGTCGCGGACGACTGGAACTGAACGCGCTCACTGGGCCAAAGGTGCGCATACGAGCCTTCGTCGGTCCACGTGGTCTGGCCCACCACTCCCCGACCGACCAAGAAGATGTCGAGCAGCAAAGTCTGCTCGTAGCGTGAGTCGCGCCCGTCCATCGTCAGCTCGCCGCCAGCGAGGAAGAGCGTGGCCTCGCGGCTCATGTCTTGCTCGTCCACCCAGGTCGTGGTGCCCACCGCGGGCATGATGACGCTTCCCCGAACACCCCGGAGCACGTATGCCTGAACCGGCCCGTCCGCGTACTGCCTGACCTCAACCGTGCTCCACCCGACCTTGCCCTCGCTCTCGGCCCGGATCCGGGTAGTCCCCTTCGCCACACCGGTAACCACACCCTGCGCGTCCACCGTGGCGATATGGGTGTTGTCACTCGACCAGACAATGGTGCGGCCCGTGAGCACGCCGCCGGTGGGCGAGGTCGTGACGGCATGCAACTGCACCATCGAGTTTACCAACACCGCGGCTGAGCTGGGATTGACGATCACGAATCCCACTGGAGTGACGACACTCACCGAGACGTGCGCGGTGCGCCCCTCGCTTTCTACCGTGATCATCGCGTCACCGACGTGTTGTCCGGTCACGACCCCCGTCGGACTCACTGACGCCGTCGCCGAGGCCGAGCTCGTCCAGTTGAACGTGCGACCGGTGAGCACCGAGCCGTTGGCCGCGTACGCCGTGGCGGTCAACTCGACCTGGCTCCCGACCGAAACCAAAACCATCGTTGGCGTCACGGTCACCCGGTCGACTGCCACGGGACCGATGAGAAACGACAGCGGCTCGGAGTCCCCAACGGTGTTGTCGGGATTCCGCACCGCGATCTGCACCGTTCCCTCGGTTCGCAGGTGCATGGCGGCGAGGGTCAACCGCAGCTCCGTGGAGCTGATCCACTGCGCTGCCCGAGGAGTTCCATTCCAGAGGATCTGCGCCCCGGGCGCAAAGCCCGCACCGGTGAGCACGATCGTGACGCCCGGGCTTCCGGCCGGGATCGACGTGGGCGAGAGGCTACTCAGCGCCGGCCGCGGGGTTTCGGGATCGGCGACGGTGATGGTGGCCTCGCCCCAGCGCCCTTCCGCCGAAGCCCGAACCCTAGCCACACCGATTCCCATGGCGCGGACTTGGCCCGTGGCGCTGACGATCGCGATCACCGTATCGCTGCTCGACCAGCTCAGGCTACGACCCGTCAGCGGGACCCCGGCCGCGGTTCGCAGCGTCGCGCCGAGCTGTAGTGTCTCGCCCGGTGAGAGCGCCGCCGTCGCGGGTGCGACCTCGACCGATGCGACGGGCGGCGGTGTATCGACGGGTCCTGTGGGGTCGCTTGCGCAGCCCACCAGGGTCACCGCCAGCACCGCCAGGACAAAGACCATCGAGGCGGGGGCCTCGCCCCCGAGGATTCCATGTATTTCGTGCATTGTCGCCATCTCCACAGTTCTCTTGCGTGGACCGGTCCCGACCGACCGACCCTCGGCCGGCGGGGTTGGTCTGTGACGCAGCGAAGATGGTAAGGGGGTATGTGGGAACGCTTAAAAGGGGTCCGGACGAGCAGCGGGTAGATAGTAGTTAAGTCATTGTATCATTTGCATTTAAGTCATACGGAACGGTTGCTGCCCCCCGAGATGACGTTGGGCTGACGGGAAGGTGGTGGCGGAGTCATGGGCTGGTGGTGAGGCTTGGTGAGTAGGAGAGGGGAAGCGGGAACGAGAAAGGCAAAGGGAAGGCGGATGTGGGAATCGGCTATGGGAGCGTTGAGATTGGCCCTCGGTGCAATCGACGGTCTTCACTCGCCGATTCCCAATCCGTGATCGTGGTTACTTGTCTAGGACGCCGCTTTCTCTACCAGGATGCATCCGCGAGAGACTCGCCCTCGAGGTTACATGAGGCGACCAGGTGCTGTCTTTACCTGGGCCACAACCACCCGAAGGCCCCCGCCGTCACGAAAGCGTACACGAGGCCGTCGAACGTGGACTTGATGGTCGTGCTCCATGCGCGCTTGTACCAGATCGAGTTCTGCCACAGCGCGAGCGTGTATCCCAGAAAGGCCGCCGTCGCGGCGAAGCGGAACACCGCGAGGTAGTCCGCGCCGGGGCCGAGCGCCCGGCCGGACATGTACGCGGCAAACACTCCCACGATGATGCTGTAGACAAACCACTGCACCAAGCTCGCCCCCATCGTCGGCATGCCGGATGGCAGCACAGTCAT
>JBFILW010000209.1:0-4756 GCA_041612005.1 Gemmatimonadota bacterium | reverse complement strand
CTCCTGGAGCAGATCGTTGGCTACTACGATCCGGCTGCCGATACGCTCTTCGTCGTCGATCGCGTGCCGAAGGACTCGGTCGAGCTGGTTCTCGTGCATGAGCTCGTGCACGCGCTCCAAGACCAGTACACGGACATGGACTCGCTGCTCAACGCGTTGAAAGACGAGAACGACCGCTCGACCGCTGCGCGCGCGGCGGTCGAAGGGCACGCCACTTTCGCGATGACGGAGTGGCAGCTGGGAAAGATGACGGGCACGGATGTCGACCTCACCGGCTTCCCGAACTTGGCCGAGATGGGCGCGACGCTCGACCTCGGAGCGCTGCCCGGAATGGCGGTCCTCGCGGAGGCGCCACGCTTCGTCCGCGAGTCGATACTCTTCCCGTACCTTGGCGGGCTGGGCTTCATGCAGGCTTACTGGGCGGCGCAGCCCGATCGTCCCATCCCGCTGCGCTCGGAGCTGCCTGAGTCTTCGGAGCAGATCCTCCATCCGGAGCGGAGCTACGGCGCGTCACGCGATGCGCCGACATCGCTGACCTTCCTTACGGATCCGCCGGACGGGTGGGAGGTGCTGCATACGGACGGTCTGGGTGAGCTGGAGATCCGGATCATGCTCGAGGAGCTTCTCGGTGACCAGGATGCAGCCCGGGAGGCCGCCGCCGGTTGGGACGGCGATCGATACCGGCTGGTGCGATCGGGACCGGATGAAGCCCTGGTGTGGGCCAGCGTCTGGGACAGCCCCGCTGACGCCGACGAGTTCGCCAGGGCGGTCTCAACGGCCCTCAGCCGGCGCTACGGGGCTGCGGCGGGGCCAGGGCCGCTGCGGGGCGAGTCGCGGCTCTACGGCCCTCTGGGCGCCCAACGCCGGTGGCTCGCGGTCGATCGGGCCCGTGTGGGCGATCGCCCCGCCGTGACCGTGCTCGACTTCGCTAGCGACGATTCCGATGCCGCGGCGCGGATGTGGCGGGCTGCGGCCCGTTTCACGACGGGAGGGCCATGAACGGCGCGCTCATCGACGTGGCGGTGCCCGCCGCCGAGACGCCACGAAGCTACCAGGTAACAGTCGAGGCCGGATCGTTCGACAGGCTCGGTGAAGTGTGCCGCGACAGGGCCGCGGCGCACCGGTACGCAGTGGTCGCTGACAGTCGGGTGGCCGAGCTGTACGGGAAGCGGGCGCTCGACCTGGTGCGATCGGCAGGCTGCGAGGCCAATCTGTTCACGTTCCCGGCTGGGGAATGGAACAAGACGTCCGAGGAGTGGGCCGCGCTGTCGGAGGCGCTGCTGAGAACGGGGCTGGGGCGCGACTCGGCTCTCATCGCGCTCGGGGGTGGCGTGACCGGCGACCTCGGCGGTTTCGTGGCCGCTACCTACTTGCGCGGCATCCCGGTCGTTCACGTGCCGACCTCGCTCCTCGCGATGATCGACAGCTCGGTGGGCGGCAAGACCGGCGTCGACACCGACGCGGGCAAGAACCTGATTGGCGCCTTTCACCACCCGGTACACGTGCTGATCGATCCGGAGCTTCTCTCCACACTGCCGGCGCACCACGTCCCGGCGGGTCTCGCCGAGGCGATCAAGGCCGGGGCCGTGGTCGACCCCGAGCTGTTCGGTTGGATCGAAGCGAACGCCGAGGCGCTGCTCGACTGCGAGGTGGACACTATTGCCGAGCTGATCGCGCGAGCCGTTCGCATCAAGGCGGCCATCGTGGCCCGGGATCCGGGCGAGCTGGGCGAGCGTGCCATCCTCAATTTCGGCCACACGATCGGCCATGCGCTCGAGCTGCTGTTCGGGTATGGGCTGCTGCACGGAGAAGCGGTTGCCTGCGGCATGAGAGTGGAAGCCCGTCTTGGAGAGGCCTTCGGCGTTACGGAAGCTGGAACCGCGACTCGCCTCGAGGCGCTTCTCGATCAATGCGGGCTGGACAATCGCGCCGAGGAGGAGCGGCGTCCCGACGAGATCTGGAGAGTAGCCACAAGCGACAAGAAGGCGCGAGGCGGCGTGCTGCGCTGTGTCTTCCTCGCTGCCATCGGGCGCGTAGCGCGGCCGGAGGGTGGGGGGTACACGCATCCGCTCGATGAGGAGCGCACCCTGCGGGCGCTGGCGGGAGCTTTACGCCCGACTCCCGGGAGTTCAGATTAGCCCAATGGCAGACACCGCGTCGGGCACAGAGTCGAGGACCCTCGGTGGTGCCCTGCGCGAGCAGGCGAACGATCGGCCGGACGACACTTTCGTGGTGTTCGAGGGCCGTCAGTGGACGTATCGCGAGGTCCAAGAACAGGTCTCGAACCTGTCGGCGGCCCTGGCCGGCCTCGGCATCGAGCCGGGTGACCGGATCGCGATCGACCTCCCCAACTGGCCGGAGTTCGTCGTCTCCTTGTTCGCCGCGGCCCAGCTCGGCGCCACGATCGTGCCTCTCGATCCCGGCTACTCGCCCCGTGAGCTCCATTTCATGCTCCGCCATTCCGAGGCGACCGTTGTGATCTCGGCCGAGCACTACGACGGAACGGATTTTCTGCAGCTGTTCGAATCTCTCCTAGTAGATCTTCCTGCGCTCCAGTATCTGGTTACCGTGGGCGAGGAGGACCTGTGGTACGATGATCGGATCTTTCAGTTCGAGGATCTGGTCTCCAGCGGTCAAGGGCGCAAGTGGGAACGCCCCGAATCGGGAGACGGCGACAAGGTGTTCGCCATCATCTACACCTCGGGAACGACCGGTAAGCCCAAAGGCGTGATGCTTTCAGATGCCAACCTCCTTCTCACCGCCGAGGCGTCGGCCGAGGCCCTGCAGGTGACGGCCTCCGACGTGACGCTGTGTTGCGTTCCGATGTTCCACATCTTCGGGCTTGCCGCCCTCATGTTGGGGCTGGTCTCAGGCTCGACCGTGGTCCTCCAGGAGAGCTTCGATCCCGGACAGGCGCTGGAACTTGTTGACAGACAACGGGTAACGGTGCTACATGGTGTCCCGACCATCTTCGTGATGCTTCTACGGCATCCGGACCTGGCTGCCCGGGACACCTCCTCGCTGCGGACCGGCATCATAGCGGGCGCCCCAGTAACGGAGGAGCTCGCGAGTCGAGTGCGTAGCGAGTTGGTTCCGCAGATCGAGATCGCGTACGGCCTGACGGAGACGTCGCCGACCGTGTCGATCACCAGCCCGTCGGACACTCCGTCACAGAGAAACCAGACGGTTGGGCGGCCGTTGCCCGGCGTGAGCCTGCGCATCCTCGGCGATGAGGGGCAGGACGCGGCGCCGGAATCGGTGGGTGAATTGGCCGTGCGGGGATTCAACGTCATGCTCGGCTATTTTCGACAGCCGGGCGATACGGCCGCATCGTTCACCGAAGACGGGTATCTTAGAACGGGCGATCTGGCGCTAATCGATGACGATGGGCGCGTTCATATCGTCGGTAGAGTGAAGGAGATCATTATCCGCGGCGGATATAACGTCCATCCGCGCGAAATCGAGGATCACCTGCGGTCGCATCCGGCCGTGGAAGACGCGGTGGTGATCGGGGTGCCGAATGAGGTGCTCGGGGAGTTGATTTGCGCCACGCTCCTCCCGGTCGAGGGTGCGATTGTAAGCGAGGAAGAAGTGCAGGAGTACTGCCGCTCGGCGCTGGCGGAGTACAAGGTGCCCGACGTCGTCCATTTCATGTCGGAGTTCCCGAGGACCGGGAGCGGCAAGACGAGACGCGTCGATGTGGCAAGGGCTGTTCGGGCCGGAGTGACCGCCCCGGACGAAGCCGCCGACGACTGAGCCCGGGCGGCACAAAACAGAGGAAGTACGCGCAGGGAAGCAGAAGAGACTCCTCCGCCTGTCCCCTCCGGATCACCGGGGGCGAAGGTGAGGAGCCTCTCGCCCGCCTCGGCGGCGGGCCCCTGCCACAGATTCACACGTGGCCCTTCGGGGCGAGAGGAACAACTCAGGAATGAAGAACGAATTCACGCACGCGCCGCATCTGCCGGCGGGCAATCAGAACGGAGAACACAACGCGGCCCTGCTCATCGACTTCGACAATGTCACGATGGGTATCCGCTCCAACCTCGGCCAGGAGCTACGAAAGCTCCTCGACTCGGAGATTATCCGGGGGAAAGTGGCCGTCCAACGCGCGTACGCCGATTGGCGTCGCTACCCGCAGTACGTCGTCTCCCTCTCGGAAGCGTCGATCGACCTGATCTTTGCGCCGGCCTACGGATCGTCGCGCAAGAACGCCACGGACATTCGGCTTGCCATCGACGCGCTCGAGCTGGTCTTTACGCGGCCCGAGATCGGGACGTTTATCCTGCTGTCGGGTGATTCCGATTTCTCGAGCTTGGTGATCAAGCTCAAAGAGTACGGGAAGTACATCATCGGGGTGGGTCTGCAGCAGTCCAGCTCGGATCTCCTCGTTCAGAACTGCGACGAGTACTACAGCTACAATACGCTGTCCGGTCTGACATCCGCGGCCGACGTCACAATCGAGAGCCACGATCCATGGCAGCTCTGCCGCCATGCGGTGGAGCGCATGGTCGAGCGTGGCGATGTGATGCGCTCGGACCGACTGAAACAGGTGATGCTGGAGATGGATCCCAGCTTCGACGAAAAGTCAATCGGGTTTCGGATGTTCAATCGGTTTCTGGTCGAGGCGAGCGCCCGCGGTATGGTGCGGCTCGAGAAGCTCGGCAACGGTCAGTACGAGGTCGGGCCGTCGGATGCCGCGCCTTCACCGGCCGAGGTCACCGATGAAATCGCCGCCGCGGCGGCCGAGGTCCTCGAT
>JBFILW010000208.1:0-4801 GCA_041612005.1 Gemmatimonadota bacterium | reverse complement strand
TACTGGTTGCCGGACTCATCGTCGTGCGGCGCGCAATCGGACGGCTTTCGTGGGGGCGAAGAGGTCGCGAGCTGCTCTCCGTGCTGCGGCGCGCCTTCCCACTTTTCCTGCTTGCCGCGCTGACGCTCCTTCACTTCAAGATTGACACAGTGATGCTCGGGTTTCTGAAGCCATACTCCGAGGTCGCGTCCTATGAAGCGGCGGCGAAGCTACTCGAGGCGTCGCAGTTCCTCGTCCGGCCGCTGTGGATGGTCTTCCTGCCGATTTGCGCCGCGCTCGTCGTTGGAGGGCAACTATCGCGGCTCGGGGTGCTCCTCAGGAAGCTGAGCTTCGGATCGGCGGTGATGGGATTCGCGCTGGCTGTGCCGGTTATCGGGGCGGCCGCCTGGATCATCCCAGTCGTGTTCGGGACTGGCTTCGAGGATTCGATCCCCGTGCTGCGGGTCCTTTACATGAGTGTGCCGGCGCTGTTCGTCGCAACGGTGGCAATATTCGTCGCCATCTCTCTGCACCTGGAGCGCGCAGGAGGCAAGATCATGACCGTTGGCGTCGTGGCGAATGTGGCGCTGAATGCGCTGCTCATTCCACCCTTCGGCGCGCTGGGCGCCGCCTGGACGACGCTGGTGACGCAGACGATCGTAGCCGCATGGATGATCGGGCTGGACGTGAAAGCTCTGGCTCGGCTGAGCGCTGGGACCAAGACATGAAACGGCCTCTTCGAGTCGCCATGGTCGCGGCCTGTCCTTTTCCCTGGCCGCGGGGGACCCCGATCCGAATCCACCGCGTGGCACGCGCCGTCGCGGAGCTGGGACACGAAGTGCACGTCGTCGCCTACCACCTCGGCAAGCCGATGACGGAGGAGCCGTTCCGCACCCACCGAACTCCGGAAGTGGCGAACTACCGGATGGTGGATCCGGGACCGTCCTACCGGAAGCTGCTGACCATGGACCGGCTTCTCGCCCGGACGCTTCGCCGTTGCCTTCGGGACCACAGTTTCGACCTGATCCACGCCCACCACTACGAGGGCTTGCTGGTCGGAGCACGGGCGCGCTCGGGGAATCTGCCGATCGTGTTCGATGCACACACGACGCTGGAATCCGAACTGCCCTCATATGGTCTCGGACTGCCCGCCGCCCTCAAACGGCGGCTCGGACGGTCTCTCGACCGCCACCTTCCGCGTCGGGCCGACTTCACAATCGCGGTCACCTCCGAGATCCGGGATCGACTACTCCGCGTTGCCGGTGTCAGCCCCGATCGCATCGGTGTGGTCGGAAACGGCGTGGACATGACACCCTTTCTGGCCGCTCGGCCGCCTGATCGTCTTTCGGCGGACCGCGAGACGATCGTCTACGCTGGTAGCCTGGCTGCGTATCAGCGGATCGACCTTCTCTTGCGGGCGTTTCAGCGGGTACGCATAGCCAGGCCGTCCGCCCGCCTGCTCATCGCCAGCGAGGGCTCGTTCGCACGCTACGAGGTCCTGGCTGGTGAGCTCGGAATCCGAGACGCGATCGAGCTGAACGACGGCGAATTCGAGCGCCTCCCGGTGCTTCTCCTGGCAGCGGATGTCGCCGTCAATCCTCGCGTCGTGTGCGATGGGGTGTCGCAGAAGAACTTGAACTACATGGCTGCTGGCAAGCCGCTCGTCGCCTTTGCTGGATCGGTCGAGCCGTTCGAGCCGGGTAAGTCCGCCATCGCGGTGGGATCCGAAGATTGGGCGGCATTCGGCGACGCAGTCGTGGCCCTGCTCGAGTCTCCCGACCGCGCGCGGCGGATGGGAGAACGGGCGCGCGAGAAAGTGATGGCCGAGTTCAGCTGGCCGATCCGCGGGCGGCAGATCGAATCGGTTTACGAGCTGGTGCTCTCACTCGCCTGAGCCGTGAGCTCCGGCATCGGCCGGCCCTGAAAGCTGTCCGGCCGATTCTGGCCGATCCACTCGAGCGCCGTCGGAACCAGCTCCACCGTGTCCGGCACGCGGTCGACTTCGCCCGGCGATACACCCTCGCCGACTGCCACGAACCAGCCGCGCGGGCTGTGGTTGCCGGAGCGGCCAGACGGTAACCGCCTGTCGACACCCCAGCGGATATCGCCGTACTGCTCTGAGCTTATTCCACTCGACTCCGTGACCGAACTGTTCTGAGACCAGTGGGCGACCAAGTCCGGAAGCACATAGCGGGCCGGTGCGTCGGAGCCGACAAGATCGTCCGTCCTCTCGACATGCGATACGACGGGCTGGCCCGTCTCCAGATCGCCAAACGATGGCAAGGCTTCTTCCAGCTCAGCCAGCAGCGCTTCGTACTCGGCCCCGGGTGCCACGATGCCCTCGGTCTCGCGTCCACGCAGGTTGATCCGCACGTAGCCGTTGAGATCGAGGGGGAGCGGGAAGAAGCGGGTCGTCTGCCAGTCGTACATCCTCCGCGACCAGATTGGCACGACCGCGTGGTTGATCGCCGTCGGCATTCGGGTGGTGATCTGCCGTACGAGTGACCAGGGCAGCGCTTTCTTGACCCGATATGCGAGACCGGACTTCTGCGTTGTGGTCTCGCCGCCACTTCGCACCCGGTTCACCATCGTGGCAAAGTGCTCGGCCCAGCCCGGGTTCGGCGCCATCCCGTGCAGTGAGAAAACCATGACGCGGGCGTCGGCCGGTGCCTTCTCGAGGATTCGACCCAGGGCCCGATCCCACGCCTCGTACATCTCGGCGCGAGAATCGTGAAGAAGCTGCAGCTCGTGCGCGCTTCCTTCGGACGTATCGACCTGGGAAAGGTCCCACAGGTAGTGCCCTCCGCGGTGAGCCGCACCGAAGATGGCGACCAGGAGGTCCCAGTTCTCCATCTCGAGCACGTGCTCGCAGAGCTCGCCGAACTGGCGCGTCGCCTCGAGCACCTGCCGGCGTTGATCGAGGAGTGTCCTCACGCTTTGATGCCCGAACAGCTCGGGCTTCAACGCCGGTGGACCGAGCCGGCGCTTGAGCTCATTCCAGAGGCTGGCGGGGCGCGTATAGCGCCCGAAGTCGTCGTGGTTCTGCCACCCGTTGAGAAACACGCCGTTGAGATCGAGCGGCGGCCGGTGGGCGAACGGGATATCGAGCAGCGCAATACGGCACTTCGGGTCGAGATGGTGCCAGAAGGGATTCTGGGGCAACCACTCCGGTGAGGCATACTCGAGCCTCTGGCGGTCGGGGCGCCATAGCTTGTTGAAGTACCAACCATGCTTGGAGACATCCTGGGCGGCCGAGAAAGTCGGCCAAACCATGCTGAGGAACGCGTCGGGCCAGGTCTTCAGGCGGCCCCAGGCTCCTTCCTCCCTCATGGCGGCGATCGTCGGCATCCGCCCCTCATCGACCAGCTGGTCGAGGAGCTCCACTTCGGTCGCATCCATCCCGATCAGGATGGCTGGGGTCCTCTTCATTGTCGTTTCATCTCGTGTATCGGCCCGTGGCTCAAGTGGTCAGCGCTCCAGTGGCTGCCAGTCGCCATCCGTGTCGAGGCTTCGCTGACACGCATCGACCGCCGCAGCACACCACATGCCGTCCCTCTCGTCAGCCCCGTCCGCCAGCCAGCGCGTCGACCCGGACGCAGTGGCTGCCGACTCAAGAGCGCTCGCGCTGGTGGCCTGAACGCGGCCCGCGAAACAGGCCAGCTGCCGTTCCACGCTCTCAACCGTAAGACTCGGTCGCCCGGTGGATCGCCTGACAAGCAGACTGCCGGCTTCGGTCGCACGTGCCATTCCCCGCTCTAAGCCGCCGGGTACTCGTCGCGCACCGAAGAGTGTCGCTCCGATCCGTTTCGGGTCGATGAGCGCAGCCGGGTACGCGACCAGTCTGCGGTCCGCGCGCTCGACTTCGAGGCACTCCGAATAGCCGCTTCCATAGCCCGCGTGGAGCTCCGCTTCCACGCCGCCATCCAGGCGGACCCGGATCGTTACCGCGTGCCGTCCAATCTGTTCGCTTCCGGGTCGAGCCCGCACTTCTTCGATGATACGGCCTGTGAGCCACTGAACCAGATCGAGCTGGTGCGACGCCACGTCACTGAGGATTCCCGCTGGGCTCGGTTCGACGGCGGCGGCCGGACCGGCAGCGGGCGATCGGTTCCAGCGATCCGCGTCGGCCTGAAATATGAAGCGCAGTCCGTCCAACTCGGGCTCACCTTCGGCAAGCCGCGAGCGCAAGGCCTGATATGTCCTGCGGAAACGGCGATTGAAGCCGACGACCACCTGCCGGTCGTTGTCTCGCGCTGCTTCCACGATCGCGCGTCCGTCCACCGCACTCATCGCCAGCGGCTTTTCCGCCAACACGTGCAGACCTCGCTTCAACGCGGCGAGAACAATGTCGGCGTGGGTTTGCGGCGGCGTGCAAACCAGCACGGCGTCGAGTGCGGACTCCGCAAGCAGCGTTTCGGTCTCTCCGAACGCGGTCGCGTCGGGCACAACTTCCCTCAGCCAGGACCGGCGCCCGCCGTCCGTCTCGCACACAGATATCAACCGGACATCGCGGCTTCGGCCGATGGCCGGTAGATGCAGGCGCTGGAAGACCTGTCCGCAGCCGATGGCGCCGAGCCGGAGCGAGCCGTCGCTCACCGGAGGACCCTGTAGATGCTGGTCAATCCGAGCGCAGGGCGCGCACCAGCGGCCTGCCGAACGCGAACAGGGTCACGACACCCGCGAGCACGCCCGGGGCGAAAAGCGCTCCGAACAGCATCGCCTCCCCCACATACCTCGCCTCGTGAGCGACAAAATATCCACCGGCCGGAACGAAAAGGACGCAGAACAGCGCGACCAGGAGCAGTCCGGCCGTGGGGGGGGG
>JBFILW010000207.1:0-4811 GCA_041612005.1 Gemmatimonadota bacterium | reverse complement strand
TCGTTGGGGTTGGGGCAGGCGGCGGCAGCGTCCTCGTCGGGCTCACCCGGCCCGGCCGCTGGCGCGAACAGGGCGGCGGGAAACACGAGCTCGACGGGCGCAACGGCCGTCACGCTGCCCAGCGTCACGCTGCGCCCGGCCGCGCCCTCCGTTGCCAGCACACCCTCCTCCCCTAAAGCGGCCCACACCGCCAGGGCGGCGCGCGCGATCTGCGCCGGGAACTTGGTGCCCAGCACGATGAAGGGATCGGCGTCGCAGCCGCAGTCGCTGCCGTTCGGCCAGTACGGGTAGTCGTCCTCGCGGTCCGGGACACCGTCGTCATCGTCGTCTGCATCCTGGATGTCCGGCGTCCCGTCGCCGTCAAAGTCCCAGTTCTCCGGGTCGCCGCAGTAGAAGTAGCACTCCGGCTCCTGCTCGGAGACGGTCGGCGGCGGGATGTACTCGACCAGCGCCCACTCCACGTCCTTCACCGGCACGATGAGCACCGCTATACGCGCCGGCTCGCTCGCCGTCACCCGCTCCCGCTCCCCGACGTCCGCGATCATGAGCTCGGCGCGCAGCGGCTTGGCGCTGAAGGCGACCGCCGTGAGCTGCTTGAGCCGCGCCGGATCGTCCAACAAATCCGTCGCTTCCACGCGCGGCTGACCTTGGGGCAGCATGGCGGTCACCGCCCGCCGAATCGCAGTGGCCGCGAACAGGGCGGAGAGGTCAATCGGGGTGGCCCAGTAGCCCGCCACGAAGGCCACCGGTGGGTTGCGCCACAGCTGTCCGCGCAGCCCCTCCAGGCTGGTCTGACGCACGAGGGGATCCTCGAGCGCCACGTGGTAGGCCCGCAGCAGGGTGCGCTCCGGAGCCGACAGGGAACGATCGACTGCGTCTTGCTGTGCCCCCGGGGCCGGCGCCTGCATAGCGGCCGGCTCCTGCTCCTGTGCTGGGGCCATGGAGGCCACGGCCAGGGAGGCCATGGCCACGGAGGCAAGGATCCGCCGTGGCTTCACCAATCGATCGGGCAGCATCTACCTAATCTAGCTCCGCCCGGGGCTGTCTTCACGTCGCTGGACGTATTGTGCTTCAACACTCGGCCCAGCGCGGACCCGGTTGTGTCGCGGCATTGCTCGTTTGCATGGTCAGATTACAGCGGATCCGTTGTGGCTTCATCTGCTGCGCCGGGTAGGTGCCTTTTACACATCGGCGACAAAAAAAAGGGCCGCCCCGTATGGGACGGCCCTTTCCACTAAAAGTGGACGATCTCGAACTAGGAGACTCGTACCACGTTCTCTGCAGCCGGGCCTTTGGTGCCCTCGGTCACATCGAACTCGACGATGTCGCCATCGTTCAGGGACTTGAAGCCCTCGGCCTGAATGGCACTGTGGTGGACAAAACAGTCCTTCCCACCGTCCTCAGGCGTGATGAAGCCAAACCCCTTCTGATCGTTGAACCACTTGACTGTACCGCGCATCATCCTAACTCCATTTGTTCTGGGCATCGGAGTCCGGATAATCCGCACCTACCGAGCCTGTCGTTACGCGGTAAACTCCCCCGCGCCGGGCCGTGGCAAGGTTGCCACGAAGAAAAAAGGGGCTGCCTGAAATGATACAGGCGCCCCTATATCTACTCGTTTCTCTGGCCATCCTTATTTTCGGCCAGCTACCGTATATACGGGAAAAATGCCCGTCTGTCAACCCCACCCCGGCCTCGTAGGCCCTCCGGGACGCCTCCCTTCGGCGGTTTGACCCGCCCCGCTCCCGGATCTAACGTGTGGATCTCACCACGGAGGTCCAGGATGGCCAGCTACGAGCCTGATTCGAACGCACCCCCCGGGTCAGGTGCATACCCGGCTTCGACGCTCTCCCTCGGCGAAGAGAGCTTGCGCGCCCTGTGCGATGCGTCGCCGACCATGATCTGGATGTCGGGCACCGACAAGCTCTGCACTCATTTCAATCAGCGCTGGCTCGCCTTCACCGGCCGCACCCTGGAGCAGGAGCTCGGCGAAGGATGGTCTGAGGGAGTCCACCCGGACGATCTCGAAGCCGTCATTCGGGACTACTCGGCCGCCTTCGATGCGCGCTGCGATTTTCGCATCGAGTACAGGCTCCGGCGGCACGACGGCTCGTACCGCTTGATCGTGGACAGCGGCGTGCCCCGCCACACGGTCGATGGGGCGTTCGCGGGCTACATCGGCTCATGCGTCGATGTGACTCCGCTGAAGGAGGCGGAAGCTGCGCTGCGACGGAGCGAAGAGCGCTATTTCCTCGCGACCGCGGCGGGCGAAGTAGGCGTGTGGGACTTCGACCTCGATGGCGGCGAGATCTACGTGGACCCCCGTCTAAAAGCGATCCTCGGTTACAGGGATGATGAGATCCGCAATCACATTGACGATTGGGGGGCCCGCGTCCATCCGGACGACGCCGAGGCAGTGATGAAGGCCGTCGACGATTATCTGGCCGGAAAGACGCCCATTTACGAGATCGAGCACCGAATGCTGCACAAGGACGGCACCGTGCGGTGGTTCCTAGCTCGCGGGTCCGCGATCCGGGACGGGAGCGGCCATGCATTCCGGATGGTCGGGACGGACACCAACATCACGGCGCGTAAGCGTGTCGAGGCACAGCTCGACGAGAGCCACCGGAAGATCCACGATCTGGCCGGCAAGCTGATCTCGGCCCAGGAAGAGGAGCGCAGCCGCATAGCGCGCGAGCTGCACGACAGCCTCAACCAGCGGCTGGCGGCGGTGTCGATCGAGCTCGGGGCTCTGCGCCAGTACATGGCTCATGACAAGACCGTCGAGCAACGCCTCGCGGTCGTCCAGTCCCGGATGCTCGAGATCTCGGAGAGCATCCGCCGCATGTCGCACGAACTGCACGCGCCCGCGCTCGAGCACCTCGGCCTCACCGTCTCGCTCAGGTCACACTGTGCCGAGTTCGCGCAGCTCGAGGGAATCGTGACCGAGTTCAACGACCGCCTCGTCCCCGACGAGATCGATGACAAGGTTGCCCTCTGCATCTATCGGGTCGCGCAGGAAAGCCTCCGAAACGTCGCCCGGCACGCGACCGCCCAGCACGTATGGGTAAACCTGCGCGGAGTCGACGGTGTGGACCTGGTTCTCACGGTCGCGGACGATGGCGTCGGCTTCGAGCCGAATTCGGGAACCGATACGGACGGCCTTGGTCTGGTGAGCATGAGGGAGCGGGTGCGGCTGCTCGGAGGGACGCTCTCCGTGTCTTCCGCGCCACGGATGGGCACGCGCGTCGAGTTGCGCGTGAAGCCGACCGCCCGGGCGAGTCGAGAAAACGTATGATCCGCCCTCGCGTGCTGCTGGCGGACGACCACAAGATCGTCGCCCAGGGTCTGAGCAGCATCCTGGAGCCGGAATACGAGCTGGTCGGCATCGCCGCGAACGGTCGCGAGCTGGTGTCGTCGTTTCAGGATCTGCGCCCGGATGTGGTTGTGACCGACATCTCGATGCCGTCGCTGAACGGACTCGAGGCGGCGCGTCAGATCAAGAAGATCGACGATCGCGCCAGGATCATCTTCCTCACCATGCACCTGGACGCCGATTTCGCCACGGCGGCCTTTCAGCTCGGGGCGGCGGGCTACCTGCTCAAGCACTCGGCCGCCGAGGAGCTCAAAACGGCGCTGAGCGAGGTGCTGAGAGGCCGGGTCTACATCACGCCGAGGATCGCCGCCACGGTGCTCGCCTCGCTCGGCGAGCAGGGCGAAACCGCCGAGGACCCGGGGGACGGGCTCACGCCCCGGCAGCGCGAGGTCCTGCAGCTGGTGGCCGAGGGCGAGTCGAACAAGCGGATCGCCTCGATTCTTGGCGTCTCGATCAAGACGGTCGAGCACCATAAGCACAACATCAGACAGAAGTTGCGCCTCGAGACCACCGCCGACCTGACCCGCTACGCCATCAAGCTGGGCCTGATCTCGGTCTGAGCCAGCAGGTCCAAGCCGGGGTATTCCCTCCCCCCTACCTAGGGTGTTCCACAGTACGGGCTTACCGTATTCGTACGCATCATGGAAGGAGACTGTTACATTCTTCGAGGCAGCGTGCGATGCCGAATACCACAGAGGTTCTGCGGGCCAGTTCGAGTCAGGTCACGGTTGCCGAGACATCGGCAGGACCGGCGGTGGCCGTGTTCGACAACAAGGTCCACCTCGTGTATCGGGACCGCTACAGCTCCGACCTTTGGGCGTGCTCGTTCGACGGTCGGCAGTGGTCGGAGTCGATCAACCTCGCCGAGTTCGCCAACGCGAGGTCCGCCGCGGCGCCCACGCTGGCAGTTCACAGAGGCCGGCTCTACGCGTTCTATGTCGGGGACATCCTGGGCGATCTGTGGGCGTGTGTATACGACACCGGATGGCTCCGCAAGCCGATCAAGATCACCGACTTTCTGAGCGCGAGCACCGCGGACGCGCCCGCCACCGCTGTCTCCCGGGACACCATCCACCTCGTTTACGCCGGCGAGAGCACTTCCGAGCTCTGGACCCTCTCCTTTGATGGGGTCGTCGCGTCACGGCAGGTCTGCCTCACCGACATGAACGGCGCCCATTCATTCGAGACGCCGGCTCTGGCCCCGTACGGAGACCGGGTGCACATCGTCTACCGCGGCGCCGACAATCTCGACCTCGGGCATTTCGCCTACGACGGTACTTTCGTTTCCGAGACGACGAACATCAGCGATGTGAACGGAGCGCGGACGCTTCACCCGCCGGTGGCCGCGGTGTTCAACGAGCAGCTGCACATCGTCTATGTCGGCGAATTCGGCGCGGACATATGGGGCACGACCTTCAACGGCGACTGGTCATCG
>JBFILW010000206.1:0-4850 GCA_041612005.1 Gemmatimonadota bacterium | reverse complement strand
GTTCCACATGGCCTTGGCCATCCAGGTCTCTCTCCCCATCGTTGTGTTCGGATACCGAGTTCCCGTGATTGGAAGCTAGCTGTCGAGTCCGCTGGCTCGCTACATTCGGTGTCGCGGGCGCACGGCGCCGGCGCACGGAAATTCCCGGTGTTCCCTCGCAGCTTCCAACGTCACGCAGGCGAGTCAACATACAGATACCCCCGAGGTTCCCGTCGGGCGGCGCAGGGCGCGTGCTTCAGCGCGGTCAAAGTCGGGAAGAAGCGAGTCGACGTGAATCATCCCTGGCACGACGTACCCATCGGCTCCGCCGCGCCCCAGCTCTTCCAGGTCGCGATCGAGGTCCCGAAAGGGAGCAAGGTCAAGTACGAGCTCGACAAGGAAACCGGGGTGCTGCGGGTCGATCGGATCCTCTACTCCTCCGTCGTCTATCCCGCCAACTACGGCTTCATCCCCCGCACGCTGGGAGACGACGACGATCCGCTGGACGCGCTCGTCATCATGCAGGAGCCCGTGGTGCCGCTCAGCGTGCTGCGAGTCCGGCCGATCGGCATGATGTCGATGGTCGATCAGGGTCAGAATGACGAGAAGATCATCTGTGCCCACCTGGACGACCCGGAGTACTCGACGTACCACCACATCAACGAGCTTCCCGCCCATCGGCTGCTGGAGCTCCAGAACTTTTTCGAGGACTACAAGAAGCTGGAGAACAAAGAGGTGAGGGTGCAGGACTTCTCCGGGCCCGATGTCGCAATCGCCACGGTAGAAGCGGCGATGGCGCTTTACAAGAAGCACTACGTGAGGCCTGATCCCTTCGACTAACCCGCCTTGCCCAGGTAGGCCCGCAGCGCGGGCGATACGATCCGCCGTCGGAGGGCCCGCTCCAGCTCACGGTTCGAGACATCCGGAGCATCCCCGATCAGCCGCACCTCGCCTCCTTCGAGAGCCGCGACCGGGACCCCGTCTTGAAACAGAACCCTGTTGCCCGACAGCGCCGGCACGCGATCACCGGGAGTGATGATGCCGACGAGGTTGAGCGGGTCGGCCGCGCTGAGTCCGATCAACTCACCGGACGCCTCCGATCGGCGTACGGCCCGGAGCCGTGCCACCGCTTCGGGCAGCGCGAACTGTTCTCCCGAAAAGCCGGAGACGAATCGCCCGCCCCGTACCTCGCCGCGGTCCTCCAGCCGTCGGTAGGCCCACACCAGGCGCCGCCACGGCGCGACTGTGCTCTCCTTCATCAGCAAGCGCCGGAAGACGACGCCGTACCGGCGCAGCAGGGTTCGCGCCTGAGTTTCGACGCTCTCGTCCGACGCACGCGTGGTGTCAGACGCGGGGGCTTCGGACTCGGTTCCGGGTTCCGCCGCCCGGCGCACCAGGGACCAGCGGCCCGCTCCCTCGACACCGTAGGGCGACCGGGCCCGCCGCCGCCGCGCCAGGCTCGGGCCCAAAGCCGGCCGGCGGTCCGAGGGAGTGAGGAGCGCGCGTAGCCCCGTGAAGCTGTCCGCCGTGGTGAAGCCGAGCGCCACCAACTCGCCGAGCGCCTGTTCGACCTGTGTCGGTAAGAGGTCGGTTCCGCTGACGATCTCGTGGAAGAAGGACGCGCCGCGCTCCGACAGCCTGTTGTAGACCAGGCGCGCGTGCGTCGAGAGCGGGAGCTCGCCGGAGGACCCCGAAAGATCGATCCAGGATTCCAGATGCTCGCGCAGAAAGAGTGCGATCGGCGATGTCCGGAGAGGTCCGGAAAGGGCCAGGCCCGAACCACCGGCGACTGCCGTCGGCTGCGACAGCCGTCCCCACCCGATTCGCCCGGTGAGGCACAACGTGTCCAGTAGCTCCGGGCCGTATTCGTCACAGCGGACGCTTAGCACGTCTCCCTCCCACGCAGCCGCCGAGGCCTCGTACCCGTCGAGCTGTGTGACGATCTCGGCCAGTCCCTCCGCCCCGGCTACGCGACGCTCCGCGTCCACGTGCTGCCAGTCGACAAGAAAGCGCATGAAGTCGGCGGCGCTGACGGGCCGGATCTCGGCCCGCAGGCGGTTCAGCGTATAGCGGTGGATTCGCGCCAGCAGGCGCCGGTCACACCACTCCCGCTCGGTCACCCCCGGTGTGAACGAGCCACGCAACACGACGCCTTCGCCCTCGAGAGCGTGCAACGCCACGTCGGCTTCAGCGGCGCCGGCGCCGATCGCAGTCGCCAGTGGTCCCGCGGTCGTCGGTCCGGCCACCGCGAGCCGTCCGCGGAGCAGGGAGGCGATCGCCTCCTCACGAGTCCACTTCCGCTCAGCATAGCGGGCCGGCGGCGCAATGGCGGGTTGTATTGCCGCATTCGGAGCGACCGCCAGGATCTCGGGCAATCGCTCCGCCGCGACCCAGTTGTGCGGTGCCTCGGTCGTCTCGACGCGTGCCGCCCGGCCTTCGCGCTCAAGCTCCCGCATGAACGGAGCCCAGGAAACTCCCTCGGCTCCGCGCTCTCCCTCCGCACCGGACAGCACTCCGACCGTGAAGAGCGCATCGTGCAGTTCGTCGGCGCTCCGCACCGTAGGCCAGGCCTCATCTCGCACGCGTGCGATCGCCGCCTCGTCCAGGGCTCCGAGCTCCCGCGCCGCCTGCGGATCGAGCGCCCGCCGAGTGTATACCGCCTGCGTACGCCGTTCCTCGAGAGGCGCGTCGTCGAGAAAGGCGTATGGCCGGGCGTTCAGAATCTCGTGCGAGAGCGGCGACGGCTCCGGCGTGTCTCTGGCCAGGCACCGGATCCGCTCATCGATGATCGACTGCAGGATCGCGGTCAGCCGGTCAATGTCCATCGCCTCACGCAGACAATCGTCGATGGTCTGATCGACCAGGGGGTGCCGCGGCACCTCACGGTCGCCCTCTATTGTCTCCAAGCAGGCCGCGGCCTCCGGGAACACCGCCGTCAGGAGATCTTCCGCCTCCATCCGGAGAATCTGGGGCGGCACTTTTCGGCCAGCACGGTTCCGCAGCACGGCCAGCGCGATCGTCGCGTTCCAGCGCCACCGGGTCTGGAACATCGGCGCGTCGAGCAACGCCTGAACCAACGTCTCGCGGATCGTTTCCGGCTTCAGGTAGCGAAACACATCCGCGAGTGGGAACGAGTGCTGCGGTCCGAGAGAAAGAAGTATCCCTTCTTCGGTCGCTGCCGCCTGAAGCTCGAAGTTGAAGCGGCGACAGAATCGCTTGCGAAGCGCAAGCCCCCAGGCGCGGTTCACGCGACCGCCGAACGGTGCATGCAGCACCAACTGCATGCCGCCCGCGTCATCGAAGAACCGTTCCAGTACCAGAGTAGTCTGGGACGGCACGACACCAAGCAGGCGCTTCGTCTCACCCAGGTAGTGGGCGAGCTGGTAAGCGGCGGCGTTCGGCAGGTCGAGATCCTCCATCAGGTAGGCGACGGCCGAATCCGTCGCCACGGTCATCCCAGCATCGTCCATGTCGCCGGAGTTGCCAGCCGATCGCCACTCCAGTCGGGCGTCGACCTCTTCGCGCAAGCGTGAAACCGCTTCGGAGAGCTCGGGGCTCCGGCCCGGCGCTTCGCCCAACCAGAAGGGAATCGTAGGCGGCTGGCCGGCGGCGTCGGCGACCCGCACCACACCCGGGAGGATGCGGAGGATCTGCCACGAGGCGTTTCCGAGCTGGAAGATGTCGCCCGGAATGCTTTCGATCGCGAAGTCCTCGTTGAGATTGCCGATGTATGTCTCACTCGGTTCGAGCAGGACCCGGAAGTCGGCGTTGTCCGGGATCGCGCCGCCGGAAGTGATTGCCGACAGACGGGCCGCCTTTCGACCACGCAACCGACGATTGACGCCATCGTAGTGCACCAGAGCAGTGCGCCGTCCACGTTGGGTAGTGAAGCCCTCGGACACCATGCGCACGACCTCTTCGAACTCTCCACGCTCCAGCTTTCGGTACGGGTGCGCGCGCCGCACCAGCTCGAACAGATCGTCCTCGATCCAGTCCTCCGAGGCCGCCTCGGCGATTACCTGCTGTGCGAGGACATCGAGCGGCTTATCGACCGGAATCAGATTGTCCAGCTCTCCGCGCCGAGCGGCGTCGAGGAGTGCCGTGCACTCCACCAGCTCGTCCCGAGTGAGCGGAAAGATCCGACCCCGGGGTGTGCCGTGAATCGTGTGGCCGGACCGGCCTACGCGCTGCAGAAATGTCGCGATCCGCCGCGGTGAGCCGATCTGACACACCAGGTCCACGGATCCAATGTCTATGCCGAGCTCCAGCGATGCCGTGGCGACGAGCGCACGAAGCTCTCCTGCTTTCAGCCGTTGCTCGGCGTCGAGGCGGACCTCGCGCGAGAGCGATCCGTGGTGGGCCATGACCAGGGAGCCACCGAGCCGGCGGCTCAACTCACCCGTAACCCGTTCAGCCAAACGACGGGTGTTGACGAAGATGAGCGTCGTGCGGTGCTGTTCGATCAGCTGGACCAGGCGCTCATAGATTTCTCCCCAAGCCTCTGCCGACATCACCGCCTCGAGCGGCGATCCGCCGATCTCGAGACCGAGCTCGGTCTTCCGCATGTGGCCCTCGTCCACGATCGAGCAGCCTTCCGGCCGCGATCCGACCAGGAACCGCGCCACCTCCTCGATCGGCCTCTGCGTGGCCGAGAGGCCAATACGCTGCAAACGGCCGCTCGTGATGTGCTCGAGGCGCTCGAGACTGAGGGCCAGATGCGCGCCTCGCCGCGATTCGATCACGGCATGAATCTCGTCGACGATTACGGTGCGTACTGTGCGGAGCATCTCGCGGCTTCGCGCCGCGGTGAGCAGCAGATAGAGCGACTCAGGCGTGGTGACCAGGATGTGCGGTGGCCGGCGAATCATCGC
>JBFILW010000205.1:0-4917 GCA_041612005.1 Gemmatimonadota bacterium | reverse complement strand
GGAGCTGCCGACAGCCGGGCCGGGCCGCAGCCCCGGACCGGCCCACACCCCCGCCCCGGGCCGCGGACCTGACAGATCACCGAGTTCCGGGTGCCCGGCGCTCCGGAATCGAACCCCGGGCGCGGGGGCAACGGGTGCGCTACCATGACGCACTCCTTGCGTTCCTGAGTGTGGCATGTCAACCATCCTGCTCGTCGACGACGATGATTCGTTCGCGCCGCGGGTCGCCGACTTCCTGGAGCACTTCGACTTCCAGGTGACCCGGGCGGCGAGCGTGGCGGAGGCGCGCAGCGCGTTCGACTCGAGCGAGCCGCACGTGGCGGTCATCGACCTGATGCTGCCGGACGGCAGCGGCATCGACCTGCTCGAGGACTGCGGCGAGCGAGGCGTGCCGGCCATCGTGGTGACCGGACACGCGACCGTGGAACACGCCGTCGGGTCGCTGCGCGCACACGCCTCCGATTTTCTGGTCAAGCCGTTCAAGCTCGAGGAGCTGAAGGAGCGCCTCGACGACCTGTTGCGCCCGCCTGCGCGCGACGCGGGACACGATGAAGACGGCACACGGCGTCGACGCCGCGCCCGTCCGCAGCAGGACGACGGCTGTGGACCGCTGGTCGGCCGCTCTCCCGTCATGCTCGATCTGTACAAGAACCTGCGACGCGTGGCACCGAGCCACGCGACCGTGCTCGTCATTGGCGAAAGTGGCACCGGCAAGGAGCTCGTGGCTCAGGTCGTGCATGAGCTCAGCACGCGACACGACGGACCGTTCATCGCGGTGAACTGCGGCGCGGTTGCGCACGACCTCATCCCGTCGGAGCTCTTCGGTCACGAGCGCGGCAGCTTCACGGGCGCGAACCGCCAGCATGCCGGTGTCTTCGAGCAGGCGGCCGGCGGGACGTTGTTCCTGGACGAGATCACCGAGATGCCCCTCGACCTGCAGGTCAATCTGCTCCGGGTCCTGGAAACCGGAACGTTCCGTCGCGTCGGCGGCAGCGCGGACATCCGCGCCGACGTGCGTCTCGTCGCCGCAACCAATCGAGCACCGGACGTCGCGATCAAGGAGAATCGCCTGCGGGAAGACCTCTACTTTCGCCTGAGCGAATTTCCGATCCAGGTGCCGCCATTGCGCGAGCGTGCCGGAGATGTGGCGCTTCTCGCCGATCACTTCCTCGAGGAGTTCTCGAGTCGCTACGAGGTCACCAAGCGCCTGACGCCCCCGGCTCGGGCCCGGCTCGAGCAGTACGACTGGCCGGGAAACGTACGCGAGCTGCGCAACGTGATTCACGGTGCACATATCGTCTCTGACGAGGAGATCTCCGCCAGCGACATCGACAGCCGGATCCGCCTGACGAGTTCCGTGGCCAACGATGCTGGCCGTATCACGCCCGGCCTGACGATTCGCGAGGTGGAACGCGAACTCATCGTTCGCACCCTCGAACACTTCCAGGGCAACAAGCGCCAGGCCGCCAAGGCTCTGGGAATCAGCCTGAAGACGCTCTACAACCGCCTCAACGAGTACGGCGAGCACGAGGAAAACATCGCGTGTTGAGCCTGCCCGGGTCGCCCTCGAACTCGAACGCAACCCGAGGAGGCCGCTAATCCTGTCGCGCCCGCACCTCTCGAGCCAGCTCGGAGATGGCCGTCAGGAGCTCGCCGGGCTCGACCGGCTTTGACAGGTGGCGGTCGTATCCCGCGGCGTGCGCCCTGGCCCGATCGCTCTCGCGCGCGTGCGCGGTCAATGCCGCCGCAGGAATCGAGGCGTATCGGTCGCTGCGTGCGCGCACGGCGCGGATCAATGAATAACCGTCGGCACCGGGCATCGCCACGTCGCTGATCAGGACATCGAAGGCGCCGCCGGATCCCGGCGACCCGCCTGCGTCGAGAACCTGCGCCGCCTCCGCGGCCGATGCCGCCAGCGTCGGGTGCGCGCCGTGGCGACGCAAGATGGTGCCGATGAGCTCGCGGGCATCGGGCTCGTCGTCGATCACCAGCACCCGCAGGCCCGAGACGTCCGCATCGGTCGGCCGCGCCCGCGGGTCGCTCACCGCCGGAGCCGGTGATGTGCCCAGCGGCAGATGCACCACGAAGGTCGACCCCTTGCCCTTCCCGTCACTGTGTGCGCTCACATGGCCGCCGTGCAGCTCGACGATGCGCCGGACCACCGCGAGGCCCAGTCCGAGCCCCGAGTGCGAACGTGCGAAACTGCCGTCGGCTTGTCGAAACGGGTCGAACACGTGCGGCAGGAAGTCCGTTTCGATTCCTGCGCCGGTATCGGTCACCGCGATGCGCGCCAACCCGTCGATGCGATCGATCCGCGTCGAGATACGGCCACCCGCTGGTGTGAACTTGATTGCATTGGAGATGAGGTTCGTCATGACCTGGTGGAGGCGTGCCGAATCGCACGCACTTTCGACGACGTCTGCCACGTGCAGGTCAAGCCGTATGCCCGCCGTCTCGGCATCGGGCAGCATCGAGTCAATGGCGTCCTCGACCACCTCCGCGATGCAGGTCGGTTTCAGATCCAGCTTGAGATGTCCGGAGTTCGCCCGGGAGAAATCGAGCACGTCCTCGATGAGCTGCGACTGCAAGTCGACGTTTCGCTCGATGGTGTCGATCGCCTGCCTGTACGTCTCTTCGTCCAGATCGCCGATCTGCAGCAGCCGGGTCCAGCCAAGAATCGCATTGAGCGGATTGCGCAGCTCATGAGAAATGAGCGCGAGGAAATCGTCCTTGGCTCTGTTCGCGGATTCCGCATCCGCACGGGCGAGGCGCTCGCTCGCCAGCAGCGACTTGATCTGCTCCTCTTCGCGCTTGCGTTCGATTGCGATCGATGCGAGTCGGGTCGCTATCTCCACGACCTGCCGGTCGATCATCGGTGGATCCTTTGGCATCTCGTAGTAGAGGGCGAAGGTCCCCAGCACCGAACCTCCCGGCGACGGAATAGGCGTGGACCAGCACGAGCGCAACCCGTGGACGAGCGCGAGATCCTTGTAGTCCTGCCAGCGGGGATCGCTCTCGATGTCGCGTGCGAACACGGGCGTGTTCAGGAAAGCAGCCGTGCCGCATGAGCCCACGTTCGGGCCGATGGAAACGCCGTTGATCGCGTCGTTGTACGCGGGCGGGAGGCTCGGGGCTGCCCCGGTCAGCAGGCGCTGTCCGTCGTCGTCCAGCAGCAGTATGGATGCGAACAGGCCGGAGCTGCCGTGCATTTCCGCGAATCGGACGAGCCCGTCGAGTATCGCTTCCAGCGGAGCCGCGGTCACGATGAGCTGCAGTATCTGGAGCTGATGCTCGAGCACCGACTCTGCCCGGCGTCGCGAGGACACCTCGGACGCGAGCTCGTCGAGCTTCTCGGTGAGCAGCCGGAAGCGTGTGGCGATTGACTGGCGGGTGCGAAGCAGCAGGAGAATCGGGCTGCCGCTCGGGTTCAGGGCGGCACCCTGCACCTGGTAGTCCTGCAGGTGCCCGTCTCCGGTCTCGAGTCGCAGCGATCCGGGAACGAGGCTTCCGCTGCGCGCGCAGCGGTGCAAGAGCACGGACAGCTGCCTGTCGGATCCCGGCGCGATCAGGTCCGCCATGGGGGTGCCGCCGAGCGATGGGGGGTCGCGTCCGAAGATCCGGGCCGCCGCGGGGTTGGCCTCGATGACGATACCGTTGGTCGTGACGAGAACCAGCGCGTCGGGCAGCAACTGCCCGAGCGCACCGAGACCGCCGACTCCGGACTCAGTCCGATTCGACAGGCTTGAAGTACTCACGCCCTGCTGACCGTTCGGCGGCGCGGCCCGGCTTCAGATGGACCACGATTCGACATCCGGGCGCGCCACTCGCGATGGTCTCCTCCAGCTCGACCTTCGAGTATCCGAGGTTGGCAGCCGCAATGGACCCGAACACGTTGGACGTCATCATGCACAGCGCCGGGCGGCCGACCACCTTGTCTCCGAAGGGGCAGGCACGATTTCCAAGCACGATCCGGTCCTCGGTCTGCTCGATGATGTAGAAATCACCGGCGATGCGCCGCTTGAGATCCACCATGACATTGGCGACGTCGCTCGCATCCAGGGTGTCACGCCCCAGCGCCTTGCGGTACGCGCTGTCGATCTCCTCGCCCATCTGCTGCCCGACGATGCTCACGAATCCAGATGCTTCCTCCAAACCCACCACGTCCGTCAAGGTCCCGCTGAGATTCCGGATCAACGATCGCATGAAGACATCCCGGTCGAACAGAACGTCGGCGGATTCCACATTCTTCGATTCTTCCATCTCTGCCTCCGTTTTCCGCAACAACCCCGAAAGTCGCCGTCTCGGGCGCGATGTCATGAACGGCAAGGCGCGCTCAACCGGGCGCTTCCGGCAGCAGCGTCGTCAGGAACTCCAGGCGCACGGGCTTGACCAGGAAATGGTCGAAGCCCGCCCGCCGGCCGCGTTCCTTGGTGGCGTCATCGGCGCGCCCGGAGACGGCGATGAACGTGACCGGTCGCGCTGGCGACGTCTCCTGCAGGCGCTGCAGCACAGTGAATCCATCGATGTCCGGAAGTCCCAGGTCGAGAATGACCACGTCGGGCAGCCAGGCCGCGGCTTCCGCCAGAGCCATCCTCCCGTTCGCGGCGCCGCGCGCCGCGTAACCGCGAAGCTCGAGATACTTCACGGTCGCCGCGACGGAGCCGGCATTGTCATCCACCACCAATACCCGGGTCTGCGATTTCGCCGCTGAATCCACGCTGAGAGCACAGGTGCCTGCTGTATTCCTGCGAAGATACCCCAGACGACCGCGAATCTCGACTGGGTCCTGAGCGCGCGCCTGCCCGGGAGCGCAATGTCGCGCCAGAGGGCGCGCCGGGTCGCGGCTCGCGGTCGACTGCGAGAAGGCACTGCCCCGGGCGCCGGTACGCCGTTGCACGGCAGCGGCTGCCGGTCTGG
>JBFILW010000204.1:0-4953 GCA_041612005.1 Gemmatimonadota bacterium | reverse complement strand
GGTGGTAGTACAGGCGCCCATCGTGAACCTTTTCCGTTTGTGTTTTCGGGGCCGACGCGCAGCTCCACAGCGTCAGGTTGAGCGTGAGCAGCAGGGCGAGCGTGCGGACGAACGGGGAGTGCCGGAACCTGAGCATCGTCGCCTCCTGACCGGTGGATCGTGTCGCGTCGTAAGCACACGGTGGCGGTCCCGGATCAAGCGGTGGTCAAGCCGCTTTGAGCCAAAATTACGGTAGGATGGAGGTTCCCGGCTGTCTGTGGGGAGATGCCCGTTACAATCCGTGGGGCGTTTCCTGTCGGCGGGCGATCACCTACTTGGAGGGCTGAGTTCGGCGGTTATAATGCGTCCAGACGCATGAGAATGGCGGTCTCGCTGGGAAATCGACTAAGGGCTCAACGTCACGTGGGCGACCGCTGGGAAACGACGAGGCTGTAAGTCTATGACCGGGGTGGGGCTCGAACCCACGACCTACGGATTAAAAGTCCGTTGCTCTACCAGCTGAGCTACCCGGTCCGATGACGCGCCCAAGCTAGGCCGCCCGGGCACCCTCGAGCAACGCTCAACTACGCCGATCGAGCATCGGGTGCTGCCAGCGGAAGCGCAGGCTTCCATCGAGCACGGCGGGGATGCCCTCAATGATGGTCGAAAACTCGGGCTCGAGACCCAGCTCGGACCATAGCAGGCGGGGCTTCACCGGGATATTTAGGTTGAATCCGGTGACCGTGCCGCGCGTGTACAGGCTCGGGCTTCCGCGCAGCCGGACGAACGGAGTGGCCAGGGTAGCGCCGAGATGACCGAGCCACTCCGGGATTCGCAGGACCCGGAATCTCGGGTAGCTCGCCTTGAGCACCAGGAAGAACTGACGCCAGTCCACCGACTCATCGTCTGCTACTGCGCGATCTCCGCTCCAACACTTCTCGGCCGCCGCGATCATGACACGGGCGGCATCGACGACGTGCAGGTGGCCGCACCGGTTCCGCATCGTTCCCGGGAAGATGACCAGTCCCTTGCGGACCTGGTGGAACAGCACCGATTGCGCCCCGTACACGTGCGGCAGTCGGATGCAGGCCAGCGTGATGCCGGCGCCGTCCGCCAGCGCGCGGAGCCGGGTCTCGGTCTCGATCTTTACGCGGCCGTAGTCGAGGGCCGGCCGCGGAACCGTGGTCTCATCGATCGGATCCGTGGTGTTGCCGTAGACGAACAGACTGCTCGCGTACACGAACGTCTGGACGCCGGCGTCGATCGCGGCCCGCATGAGGCGCTCGCTCCCGTGCAAGTGCGTGGGCGCGAGCTGTCTGTACGACTCGAACGACGCGCGCGCGCCGAGGTGGAAGACGGTGTCCACTCCCTCCACGGCGCGGCGGAGGCTCGGCTCGCTCAGCAGGTCCCCCTGCACTAGGTCGGCGTCGAGGGGCGCAATCAGCGGCGCGCGACCGGGCCTGCGCACCATGAGCCTGGGGCGGAGGCCCCGTGCCACGAGTTGACAGGCCAGCTCGTAACCGATGAAGCCGGTCGCTCCTGTTACGAGAATGTTCTTCATCTGGAGATTCCTCCGACTTCCCATTCCTCGCGCAGCGCTCGCGCGCGGGCGCCAATGTCCTCTCGATCGCCATCGCCCAACCTGTCGACGTTGGACATCGCGATCGACATGCGGCGGTTCTCCGCGAACCGATCGCGGTGGCGGATCAAGAAGTCCCAGTAAAGGGCGTTGAAGGGACAGGCGTCCTCACCCACCCGCTCGTTCACGTTGTACCGGCAACCATCGCAGTAGTTCGACATACGGTGGATGTACTTGCCGCTCGACACATACGGCTTGGTCCCGACGACGCCGTGGTCGGCGTGCTGGGACATGCCGATCACGTTGGGGGCGGTGACCCAGTCGACCGCGTCCACGTACATCCCCAGAAACCAGTTGTTCACGGCGCCCGGATGCACACCCGCCATGAGCGCGAAGTTGCCGATCACCATCAGCCGCGGGATGTGGTGGCCCCAGGCGGAGTCCAGGACCTCGCCGAGGCAGTGCGACAGGCAGCGCATGTCGGTCTCGGCCGTCCAGAAGAACGCCGGCAGGTCGCCGTGCTGGTCGAGGCCGTTGCGGCGCAGGTAGTCCGGGCCCTCGTGGTAGTAGACGCCCCGGATGAACTCGCGCCAGCCGATGATCTGGCGGACGAAGCCCTCCACGTTGTTGAGCTCGGCCCGGCCCTGCTCGTACGCCTCGACGGCGGCGGCCACGCACTCGGCGGGAGTGATCAGCTTCAGGTTGAGCGAGCTGGAGAGCTGCGAGTGGTAGAGGACCGGCTCTCCGGCCCACATGGCGTCCTCGTAGGTGCCGAAGCGATCGAGCCGGGTTTCGATGAAGCGGTCCAGGGCGCGCCGCGCCTCGGCGCGGGTCACCGGCCAGTGAAAGCGCTCCATGCGCCCGTACGCGTCCGGCCAGGTCCTCTCGACCAACCGCATCACCTCGCGCGTCACGTCATCGGGGCGCGCCCGGTACGGCCGGGGGACGTCCGGCTCCTCCTTGAAGGTCTCGCGGTTCTCCTTGTCGAAGTTCCACTGCCCGCCCTCCGGCTTGCCGTCGCCGTCGACGAGGATGTCCAAGGCACGGCGGCGCTGGCGGTAGAAGTACTCCATCACCAGCTCCTTGCGGCCGTCGTCGGCCCAGGCGTCGAACTCCTCCAGAGAGCACGTGAACGTTGGGTCGGGCAGCACCTCCAGGGCGGCGCCGCCCGCCTCCGTGGCCTCGCGGATCGCCGCGAGCACCCGGTGGTCGCCGGGCCGCACCACCCGGACGTGTTCCGGCGAGAGCGTGGCGATCGCGCGCGACAGCTCGGACCCGAGGGAGTGCGTGTTGGCCCGATCATCCAACCGGACGTAGCGCACGCGAACACCTTTTTCGATGCGGTCCAGCGCGTAGTGCCGCATGGCGGAGAGGAACATTGCCGTGCGCTGGCGGTGGCTGGTCGGCGCCTCGGCCTCTTCCTTTACCTCCGCCATCAGCACGGCGTCCTGCTCCCTGTCGAGCTCTTCGAGCGCCGGGTGATCCGGATCAAGCTGGTCGCCGAGCACGAACACGAGCGTGCGGGCGCTACGCATGCGGTTGTGGCGTGAGAGCTCGCTCGAAGGAGTGCTCGGCAACGGCGGTGCTACCTTTCTCTCGCGCGGTCCTCGTGCCCGGAGGCCTCGTCGGCGGATTCCTTCGCCACCAGCTCCTCCACTCCCTCGATGTACGCGTCCATGTCGAACTTTCTTTCTAGGCCCCGGTCGTTCATGTAGCGCACCTTCCCGAAGATCTCGCGCTCCGTCCAGCCGCGGTCGTGGAGCCCGAAGCACCACGCGACGTTGGCGAAGGAGCTCGGGTCGCGGCCATCGAGGAAGTATTTGTTGTTGAGATGCAGAGCCGTGCGGAAGCCGTATTCGGGCGTATTGGTCCATTCCAGAATCTTTTTGCCCCAGTACATGCGCATGTAGTTCTGCATGAAACCGGTGTGCACCATCTCGCGCATCGCGGCGTTCCAGTATGGATCGTGCGTCTCGGCCGCCTCCAACTCCGGCCGCGTGTACACGTGCTCGCGCTCGTCATCGCGGTGCTCGTCGAGAGTCGTCCGCGCCCAGTCCGGCAGGCACGCGTAGGAGTCGTAGTCGGAGTTGTATCGCACGAAGTTGATCGCCAGCTCACGGCGGACGATGAGCTCCTCCAGGAACGCCGCCCGATCATCCCGCGTGCCGCTCGACGCCTGCCGCACCTTGAGCGCGATCTCGACCGGCGAGATCTGGCCGAAGTGCAGGTAGGGACTGAGCAGGGATGAGTGCCATTCGCCGGGCTCGTTTCGGCGCTCGTCGTAGCCGTCGAGCCGCGAGCGCAGGAAGCCCGTCAGGCGGCGCCGGGCTTCCCCGGTCCCGCCGCGGAGCCGCCGCACGGGAGGGACGGAGCGGTCGAGCTTCAGTCTGCGCAGCAATCCGGGAATGTCCGAGAGGTCCACGTCGCCTTTGAGGTGAAGCGGCCGTGAGTCCTTCTTGGGCGCCGTCGCGGACAGATCCTCGAGGAACTCGTCGCGGTGCGCGTTCAGCTTGGGCCGCAGCGTGCGCGCCGCGTACTCCTGCTTGCCCGAGGCGACCTCCACCGGAACGACGACGTCCGCTTCGACCTCGACGACCGGACGATCGGCCTCCCGCGCCACCGTGCAACGCCACTGGTGCTGATGCCGCAAGTACCCGCGATCGCACACGACGAGAGACGCGTCGCGCGCCAGCTCCAGCGCCACCTTGTCGGGGGATCCCCGCCGAACGACGAACTTGACCCGGCGCTTCCCCAGCTCCGACTCGACTTCGCGCAGTCCCTCCAGCATGAAGGCGTAGTGGCGCGCATTGGCTTCGGGGTAGTCGTCCATCAGCCCGAAGCCGACAATGACGGACTGATCGCGGGCGTTGGCCTCGCGAATCGCGTGTTCGAGGGCGTGGTTGAAGTGCGCGCGCTGCGACTGTTGCATCCAGTAGAGGACGAATGATCCGTCGGCTGGCTCGGCGTCGTTGAGCCGGCGGATGCGGTCCTCGTGGATCACGCGTGCCTCGCCGGGGCCCCGCGCCGACCCGGGACGGCGATCTTGACTCGCAGCACGCCTTTACAACGATGCACGGAACGCTCGCTTTCGTCTTCGGCGATCGCCGAAGCCCGACAGGCTCGGGGGTCGAGGGAGTGATCGGGCGGCCGGTGTGCCGACAGCCTACGATCGCGCGTTATCGGAGTGGCTGAAGCCCGCGGCTCAATGAACGAAGACGCCCGGCCTCACCGGCGCCCAAGCTAGGGCGTCCGGGGTCCGGGCAGCAACGGCTTGTTTGGGGCGGGTGACTACTCGTCGGCCAGACTGACAGCGGGCTCAGGTGGCTCCAGCGTGCACGGCAGCATTTCGAGTGCCTTGCTCAAACCCTTGAGCCGGAACTTGTACGCCTGTTTTC
>JBFILW010000203.1:0-4969 GCA_041612005.1 Gemmatimonadota bacterium | reverse complement strand
GGTTCGCCGTTTCCAGAGTGAGGCCGAATCCCGGCCGGGGCTGGATCTGGGCATCGAATTCATCATCACGCCCCGCTTCAACCTCGACGAGCCGCAGAAGGACCTCATTAACACGGACTTCCGGGTCGGCATCCCGTTCTCTATCGCATATAAGCAACTCCAAGCCCGCGCGGGCTACGTGCACGATAGCTCGCACCTGGGCGACGAGACTATCCTGCGGTTCACGCTGGGAACACTGGAGCAGAGCTCACGCGATGCGCTCGAGTTCACCGTCACCTACCAAGTGGCGGAATTGGGACGGGTCTACGCGGGCGGTGGCTGGAACTGGAACCACAGCGCGTCGAACGAAAACGTGATCGGTTGGGCCGGCCTCGAGATCGATCCCGGCCGTTCCAACCCCTCGAGCGTCGTCTGGCCGTATGCGGCGGCTGATTTTCGGATCACCGACTTAACGGAGCGAATCGGGGGAACGGTGGTCGGTGGAGGTGCGTTGCGGGTCGCAGGACGAGTCTTCCGACTGGAGCTGCGCGGACACTTCGGCCCCTCGCCGATGGGCCAGTTCCGGAACATCGACGATGAGTACATCGGGATCGCACTGGGCTTCGAGCCGTTCCCTCCACCGTAGTACTTCGCACTCGCGTTCGTGTCCGGCCCCGAGTCGTTCGGGTCAGGACGCTGGCAGCAGGCTCACACAGGCCTCGAACACCGCAGACGCCGGAATCGCGGCCATCCCGTGTGACGGATCGGGCGTATCGTCGGCGCGCAGCGTCACGTAGCGCTCCGCCGGCATGAATGGGCCGATCACGTTCGGGTCGGTGTCCGAGAAGAGCGCGACCAGTGGTGTTCCGACCGCCGCCGCGACATGCATGGGTCCGGTATCGATCGTGACCAGCAGTTGCATCCGGCGCAGTATGGCCTTGTACCGTTCGAAATCCGGCGCCGCGTCGATGACCGCGACCAGGCCTCCGGCTCTCTCCCGTATCTCCTCGGCGTAGCGACGCTCTCCCGGAAGCACGTCGATTACCATTCTGAGCGGCAGGCCGCGCTCCGCCGCATGGCGGTCGAGGAGCCGCGCCAAAACGGCGAACGAACCGGTCGGCCAGGCGCGGTGCTTGAGACGGTCGCGGCGAAGCCTGAAGCGGCCCAGGTAGCCCGACGTCGGGTGCAGCCCCACCACGACGTCCTCCTCGTCGATTCCATGTCGAGCGAGCAGCGCCCTGGCCTTCGCCCGACCCTGGTCCGAGACCGCGAGAGAGGTCCAGGGAGCGGGGCCGCTCCAGACTCCGGCGCGCTCCAGAACCTCGAGCTCGTGCTCCACCCGGTGAGACCTGGTCGGGTCGCGCAGGACGTCGACTCGATCCGCGGCACTCGCGAACAAGTCGTGGTAATGCGGATTCGTCTCGAACACAAATACGCGCTCGTATCGGTTCTCGCGCAGGAGTCGCTGGACCGCGCGGCGAGCCTGGAGCGTGCGTAGCAAGCTCCGGCTGTACACGAGCGTTCGGGTCAGACGGGGATGATACCCACGCAGCACCCGGTCTCCTTCGAGGGATGTGACGAGGTGGAAGTCCGCCGCCGGGTAGGTCTCCAGTACCGCCTGAAGCACCGAGGTGAACATAGCCATGTCGCCCATGCGGCCCGTTCTTACGAGCAGAATCGTGGGCTGCTGTGCACTCATTGCGATCCGCGCCCACAAATGGGACTATTGATCTTCAGAATGAGCATACATGTCCCGATATCGGTCGGAGAGCTGCTCGACAAGCTCACCATCCTGCGCATCAAATCCGAGCGGATCAGCGATCCGGGCAAGCTCGCCAACGTGCAGCGCGAGCTCGAGAGTCTGGAGTCCACCTGGACCGACTCGCCGTTCAGCAAGTACGAGCTCGGGGCCGAGCTCGAGCAATTGCGCCGTGTCAACGAGACGTTGTGGGAGATCGAGGACCAAATCCGGCTCAAGGAATCGCGATTGGAGTTCGACCAGGAGTTCATCGAGTTGGCCCGGTCGGTATACCTGACCAACGATGAGCGAGCCGCGGTCACCCGCGAGATCAATATCAAAGTGGGGTCCGATCTGGTCGGCGAGAAGTCGTACGCGGACTATTGACCGGTTACTCTCCCAGCTCTTTCGCGCGCGTCCAGATCCGGTCGAACATCTCCTCCGTCAGTGTCCCGGTGAACGTGTTCTGCTGGCTCGGGTGGTACGAGCACAGGAGCCAGCGGCCGTCGTCGAGCGGAACCTCCAGGCCGTGTGCGAACCTCGGACGTGGGCGCGGCAGCTCCATGCCTCGCCGGGACAGCAGCCGGCACAGATTTCCGTAGGCGAACCCGCCCAGGGCAACGATCACCCGAACGTCGGATAGCAGGTCGAGCTCGCGGTCAAGGAAGGGGAGACAGCGATCGCGCTCTTCGGGCTTCGGCCTGTTGGCCGGAGGCGCGCACCGGACAACCGCCGTAACGTAAGCCCCGTTCAGGGTAAGTCCATCAGCCCGGGCACTCGAATCGGCCTGGCTCGCGAGCCCCACACGGTGCAGCGCCCTGTACAGCCACTCGCCGGACCGGTCTCCCGTGAACATGCGGCCCGTGCGGTTGGCGCCGTGCGCCGCCGGCGCCAGGCCCACGATACCGAGCCAGGCACCCGGATCGCCGAAGCCTGGCACCGGGCGCCCCCAGTACTCCTGGTCGTCGAATGAGGCGCGCTTCGTCCGCGCCACCTCTTCCCGCCACGCGACGAGCCGTGGACAGGCGCGGCAGCCGGTGACTTCTTCGTTCAGGCGCGCGATCTCGGCCGCGGCCGGCGCGTCAGCGGGTGACAACATCCGGCGGCAGGTCGATGTCCACCTGCTCTTTGGCCGCTGAGAGGACGACCGACGTGTTCGTGCTCTCGATCCCGGGCAGACTGAGCATCCGCTTGATCTCCCGGTTCATCTCGTTCTCGTTCCGGTAGCGGCCGATGACCATGATGTCGAAGTCGCCCGTGATCTCGTACACATGGGTCAGGAAGGCGTCGTCCCTCAGATTCGATACGATGCCCGGCAAGGCTTCCCCGCGCGCCTTGATGCGCGTGATCGCCAGCAGGCCGAAGCCGAGCTTGGCATAATCGACCTGTGGACGGAAGCCCGTGATGATGCCCTGCTCCATGAGGCGGTCGAGCCGCTTGCTCACGGTTCCGGTGGAGACACCGAGATCGGCCGCCAGCTGCCGCAGGGACCGGCGCGCGTCGGCCTTGAGGGCCTTGATGAGCCGGACATCCAGGTCACGATAGGTCAACGCTCGTCTCCTTGATCTGGAGGGCCGGGTCGGATGCGGGCGGCACCTCATGCTCGAGCCGTCTCTCATACAGCCGCTGTTCGCGGCGGGTGCCAGCCCCGAGTGGATAGCGCCAGTACGTCCATGGTTGAGACAGCATCTGGCGCGCCGCCCAGCGTTCGACGAATTCCGGCACGTCCTCCAGCAGGTCCAGTCCCTCATGAACGCGGAGCCGATACAGCTCGCGCTCGTAGGCAGTCACATTTCGGTCACTCGGCTGTTTCCACATCGATCGCAGAAGATGCCACACGCTGCGGGTCGGCGCGCCTTCCCCCTCGCATAAGAACGAGACGGTTCGGATGAACGGCGCGTGAAAGATGAGGTTGGCATCCACCTCGACCAGCCAGAATCCCGGCTTCCCCTCCCGCACCGTCTCCGCCATCAGCTCCCGGTCGCGCTGCAAGTGCGCCGGCCGGCCGAGGTTTGCGTATGGGATCCACAGCTCCCTGTAGTGTGAATCCGTGACGATCCACTCCAGGGCGCCCGCGTTCGGTCCATCGGCGCGGACCCACAGCTCGACCCGCTCCCAATCTTTCTCCCAGAACTTGTTGATCTCCGCCGGCGACAGGATGAGGTAGCGCCACACCCAGTAATGCTCGCCTTCCAACCAGTAGGGCGCGTCGCCGGGCCGCTCGTACGCCTGCCCCGGCCCGTTGGCGGCGTACAGGAAGAGGACCGGCGGAACCGGACGCGGCATGAAGAACCAGTCGACGAGGACGTAGATCATGAAGAGCCCGGCCAACGCCGCGAACAGAGCCAGCCATTGCTCACCGCCTGTAGGACGAAACACCTCGATCAGGAGGCGCGCGATCGGGACCGGGAGGGCACCCAGGAACGCCGTGAACCAGTCGCGAAACAGGCCATACAGCAGCAGGATCACGATCGGGAGCAAGACGAACACCCAGTCAGCCCCGATCGCGGTCAGCAGGGGCAGATCGTGAGCCACCGGCGCCACCGCCACCACGGCCAGGATCGCGATCAGCGAGGCGATCGGCAGCTTGTAGGCGGCCAGAAAGAGGCTCGAATACCCGGAGACCAGGTACGGGTCCATCACGTCCTCAGCCAGGACGGTCTTGCCCTTGCGCATTCTGACGCGCCCGGGGCTGGTGGTCTCGCTCGTGAGCCGGAAGGCCTCGAGGGCCGGAAGGACCTCTTCGGCGCCTTCGCGGCGGTACCTGATGCGGTATTTGCCCAGACGCCGGAAGAAGCGGAAGGGGAGCAGGAGCGGCCCGATCAGAAACAACACCACGTAGCTGCGCAGACTGGGGATGGCCAGATCCGGACGGTCGAGGCCGATCCGAAACAGGGAGTTGTCCACCAGCCCATCACGCTCCAGGCGTTCCGGAACGACGCCCTCGAGGTCGAGGACACTCGCCCAGTAGTCGACGAACAGGTGTGGCCCGCGAAGCAGGTCGTGCTGGCCCAGCCAGCCAACCAGCGGCTCGGTCGTGTCAGGCATAGTCACAAGCTACGGCCCGAACAAACCAGGTGGGAAGCGGGAAAGGCGGGCTACTCCTCGGGTTGGCGGATGAGGCGCTCGAGCCCGGCGACCGGCGTGAGCTCCCCGTCCACGATGGCGGCGATCTCTTCCTCCTCGCGCCACCGCTCCTCGATATCGGCCAGCTCCAGCTCCAGAAGCTGCCGCTCCGCGTCCGTATTGACC
>JBFILW010000202.1:0-5076 GCA_041612005.1 Gemmatimonadota bacterium | reverse complement strand
GACGTGCACGAACCCATCCGCCCACGCGGCCAGCACCAAGCCGGCGAACACCAGCAGCGCTCCCGGGATGGCCGGCAGAAACGCGCCGGCGATCCCGGCCACGACCAACGCTAAGGCGAGAATCCAGAGTACGATGTCCATTCCGAGCTTTCCTACGGAACGGCGGCCCCGGACGTTTCCGGGCCCGGGCCGGCGTGCCTTTGAAGCCGCCCGGCTCCGCTATCTCCCCAGGGTGATCAGCAGCTCACCGTCTTTCACGGTCACATCCTTCAGTACCATTCGAGCCGCCCTGCGCCCGACTCCCTCTTCTCTCAAGTCGTAGACGGGAATCCGTTCGAGGCGATCGAGTGCCAACCGGCGCGCCAGCTCGCTGGCCTGCTCGACGTACGCGACGCTGAGCTGTCCGAGCGACAGAGAATCGAGCACGGGTTGCTCGAGCAGCACCAGGGCCGAGTCAGGATCGTAGCCGATCCCCGTGATCAGGCGTGCGCGGCCCGAATACGCGGTCGGGTCGTCGCCCGAGCCGAGCGACAGCGTGAGCGACATCCCGATCCGGATCCGGTCCGATCCCTCTTCCAGCCGTACCTCGGGGTCGTGGTATGCGAGGCTGATCCGGCCCAGGTACGTCTTCGCGACCGGAAAACGAAGGTCGAGGGCGGTCTGCACCTGCGCTTCGGAGAGGCGGATGACCACATCGCCCCCGAGAAGCCAGCAGCCCCCGCCGGCCAGGACTGCCGCCGCGAGGGCCACCGAAGCGAGAGCGGGCGCGCGATAGGTCAGTTGGCGCCGCTCGTCTGTGCCGCCAGCATGTCCAGGAACGGATTCTCATCCGCGGTCGCCCCGTACGTGACGGGCAGCGGGACATCCAGCAGGCGCAGGTACACGGTGAGCTGGCCGCGGTGGTGATACCAGTGGTTGAGCATCAGAGTGCGAGCCAGCGCGATGCGCGGGATCGAGAACGCCACTTCGTCCCCGACCTTCAGAGTCCACATCTTCATGGCGGACGTATCATCGAGGGCGTCCAGCTTGGCGCGCGCGTTGGCCAGCCGCTCGTCCAGCGCGCTCAGGATCTGCTCCTTCGACTCGGGCTGCGGGTTGTTCCCGAACTCGACGCTCGCGCCGTCGAGCTCTTCGAGCTCCAGCATATCGGCGACATCGCCGGTGGCGCTCGCGACGTGCAGGGCCAGCTGGCCGAGGGTCATGGACTTGTCGTGCGGCTTCCAACCCAGCTTGTCCTCCGGTACGCGCTCGAGAAGGCGCTGGGTGGCTTCGCTCTCCTGCTCGATCTCCGCGATAAAGGCATCGACTGCTCGCATGCGTGTTCTCCTCGTTCAGTATTCGAGTTTCGTTTGTGCTTATAACGGCTGTGGGCGTGCGAGGGGTTCCGGAGTCAGACCGCGGCCACGGCGACCCGACTCAGCGCCTGCTCGACATCCGCGAGCAGGTCTTCGGTCGTCTCCAGCCCGGTCGAGAACCGGATCAGGCCGTCGGCGATGCCGGACCTCGCGCGCTCCTCCGGCGTCAGCGCGCCGTGCACGGCGGCCGCGGGACGGACAGCCAGCGATTCCGCTCCGCCCAGGCTCGCCGCCACCGCAGGCAGGGTGATGGCGGCGAGGAAGGCCTCGGCCTGTTCGACTCCACCTTCGAGCTCGAACGAGAACATGCCGCCGAAGCCGTCGAGCAGTCGCGCGGCGCGCTCGTGCTGCTCGTGGCTCTCGAGTCCCGGATAGTTGACCCGGGTGACGGCCGGGTGGCTGTCCAGGAAGACGGCCAGCCGACCCGCACTCTCCGTCTGCTGCCGTACGCGCACGGCGAGTGTCTTGATCCCGCGCTCCAGCATGTAGCAGGCGTGCGCGTCGAGGAAGCCGCCGAAGTGGTTCTGAAGCACGCGGATCCTCTCGACCAGGTCGGCGGGCCCCGCAACCGAGCCGGCCACCAGATCGTTATGCCCGTTCATGTACTTCGTGCAGCTCTCGACGACGAGGTCGAAGCCGATCTCGGCCGGACGGAAGTTGATCGGACTCGCGAACGTGTTGTCGATAATCGAGGTGAGGCCGCGTGCCCGGGCAAACTCCACCACCGCTTCCAGATCTGCCAACTGCAGCAGCGGGTTGGTGAGAGTCTCGACGTAGATCACGCGCGTCGTGGACTGCAGCTGCGCCTCCCACGAGCCGGGGTCCTGCGGGTCGATCGCGGTGTGCGTGATGCCGAAGCGGGGCAGCTCGTGATCCAGAAGACCGGTCGTTCCACCGTAGAGGCAGTCCTGCACCAGCAGATGGTCCCCGGCCGACAGAACGGTCAGCAGCGCTGCGGATATCGCTGCCATGCCGCTGGCCGACGCGAGCGCCGCCTCCGCGCCCTCCAGGGCGGCGATCCTCTCGGCCAAGACGCGGTGGTTGGGCGAGTTGCTGAGCCGCAGGTATCCGATGTCGTGGTAGTCCTCGCCGTGATACTCGAAGGTGCTCGACTGGAAGATCGGAGTCGCGACCGCACCCTCGATCCGTGGCCGGCGCGAGCCGGCGTGGAGCGCCTGGGTGGCGGGTGACTGGGCGTTCTTCTTCATAACGGCCTTCGTTCTCCTGAGTATTGCGCCCCTATGGTGCGTCTGTGCGTGAAACGATCATCCCCGGCGGCCGAAAGCATACTTCAGCAGCCACGCCAGCCCCGGCACAGTGATCAGCAGGATCCACCAGTTCTCGCGCAGATACTCCGTCACCGCCGGGTGCCCGGCGACGCTCGGCGGACCACGACCGACCCGCTCAGGCGGTCGGAAACTGCCACGCGAAGGCGCCGGCGGTCAGACACGCGTAGATGAAGGCATCAAACAGCGCCTTGAACACATGGCTCCATGGACGGCCGAACCAGACGCCGTCGGCGATCGCAGACATCCCGTAACCCATCCACGCCACGGTGCCCGCGATCTGGAACACACGCAGATACTCGACGCCCGCAGGCAGGCTCCGGGTGAGCACATAGGCGACGATTCCGGCGATCCAGACCAGGAAAACGAACCAGAGCCCGAGTTGTTTCCCCATGCCCGGCATGCCGTTCGGCAGGACTGTGATGAGGGCGACCGGGCCCTCATCGCACTTCGCCTGGATCTCGGGCGACTTGTAGTCGGCCTGCGTCTCCGCGTGCGGGATGTTGTACTGGCCGGGTGACGGCTTGCCGATGCCGCTGCGGGCCGCGTCTTCGTTCGGCAGGCCCTTGAAGTCGTTCTTGTGCCACGAGAATGGGGCCATCCATACGACCGAGGAAGCGAGAAAGACGAGCACGGCGGAGATGAGGATAGCGAGCCACAACGAACCGATCGGTACCATTTCCATGAGAGCCTCGCGGTATCTGGTGGACTTGGCCGGCAGGTCAACTCTACAAGATCACTCAGCGGCGCCGGTGAGTAAAGCCTATTTTTCCACATGCCGGAGCTTCCCGACGTCACCATCTACATCGAGGCTCTCGAGGCGCGCCTCCTCGGACAGAGACTCGAGAGCATTCGCGTTGCCAGCCCGTTCCTCCTGCGGTCGGTGGACCCGCCCGTCTCCGCGGCAGAAGGACGCCGGGTCGTCGAGCTCCGGAGACTGGGCAAGCGGATCGCGATCGGCCTCGAGGACGGCCTCTGGCTCGTGTTCCACCTGATGATCGCGGGTCGTTTCGCGTGGATGGACGCCGGCGCGAAAATCTCTCGAAACCCCAGGAAGCGTGGCCTTGCCGCCTTCGACTTCCCCAACGGCTCGCTCGTTCTCACTGAGGCGGGGACAAAGAAGCGTGCGTCACTTAATGTGGTGCGCGGTGAGGAGGCGCTGGGCGAGCACGATCGCGGCGGTGCGGAGCCGCTGGAGGTCGATCGTACCGCGTTTCACGAGGCGCTCACTCGCCGTAATCACACCCTGAAGCGCGCTCTCACGTCTCCGTCTCTATTCAGCGGGATCGGGAACGCCTACTCCGACGAGATCCTGCACCGGGCGCGGCTGTCGCCACTCAAGTGGTCCCAGCGTCTGACCGACAGCGAGATCACCCGGTTGTACGAAGCCACACGCACCGTCCTCACCGAATGGACCGACCGACTGCGCGCGGAAACGGGTGATGGATTCCCGAACAAGGTCACCGCATTCCGGGAGGGGATGGCCGTCCACGGTCGGTACGGCGAGCCCTGCCCCGAATGCGGATTGCCTGTGCAGCGGATTCGCTACGCCGAAAACGAGGTCAATTACTGCCCGGCCTGCCAGACGGAGGGAAAGCTGCTGGCGGATCGGGCTCTGTCGCGACTGCTGAAGAAGGACTGGCCGCGGACACTCGAGGAGCTGGAAGAGCTCGGTCGCTGAGCTGCGCCATCAAACGCCGATCGCGCCCGTATTTGGCGATGCGGGCCCGCGCCAAGCGCGGACCCGTCGCCGGTTCAGGTTAGTAGCAGAACAGGTGGTCTCCGTCTTCACGTCCCTCCTCCCTCAGCGCCTTGTGCAGCGCGCGCGCCAGGGCTCGCTGGTCGGCCGTCGACTCTTCCAGCGACTGGATCGTTCGGGCACGGATCCTCCACTCGGACCCGAACACGTCCATGAAGCGGACCCACCTCGGGATCAGTACCCGGGCGATTGTCCGCCCCAGAGCCTCTGCCGTCTCCGGGGACACGTACATCGTCGCGTCCTCCGTGCAGACGAGCCAGAAAGTCTCCGGAGGCGGAGGAGTCCCGGGGCTGCCGAAGTACTCGGTCAGCCTGTTCATCACTTCCTCCGGAGTGACCGCCACGACACTGCCGCAGCGTGGTTCATGGTTGTCGCGCCGCCGCTGTCTCGGGCCCTCCGGAGGGCCACTCGCCACGTGCGGCGCACGGATTACCGGATGGCGTACACGCTGCTCCTGAACGCACGAACGCCCCGTCCGGCACGGTGGCACGGGCGGGGCGTCTGAGCGTGACCCCTGGATGAGGGTGGCTTCAGTCGCTCACCGCGACTCCCGTGCTTGTCTGTCTGTCTCTGTTGTCGCCGAAACTCATCCTGGTCCTCCACTCAGACGTCATACTTCCATCGGTTCGAAGCGTACTACGCCGTCGTTGCTCGCTTTGTTTCCTCCGAGAAGGTC
>JBFILW010000201.1:0-5102 GCA_041612005.1 Gemmatimonadota bacterium | reverse complement strand
GCCCGAACGGTTGTTGAACGGCATCCAGTCGACGCGACCCCAGAAGTGCAGCTGATTGCTCGCCTCCTGCGCCGGAGAGACGTTTAGCAGATCGATACCGAACCCGACGGTGAGAGCGGGGCCGAAGCCGTTGGTGAATAGGCCCCGTAAAAGCTTCAAGCTCGGGTCGCCGGTGGCCGACGTGAGGCGCGCGTAGGCTACCGGATCCGCATGCCGCTTCTCGTCGAGTTCCAGCTCCAGGCCGGTCGCGCGACGGATGACCCTGACCCTCTCCAGAGTGACCAGCGGGATCGACGCAAGATCGAGCTGGGCGGACTGGAGGGGAGGCATCACTTTCCCGTTTCGACGCACGGTCACGAAGCCAGGACCGAAGACACCGTCGAGCGCCTGGTGCGCCCCAGCGAAAAAGCCGGCCCGGAGCGGGGTCATTCCGGGCACCCCGGAGGTCAGAAGATCGAGCAGCGACCAGGCGGGCACAGCGAGCAATCCCTCGAGATCCCACTCGTACACTTCGGCCGCCATGAGCGAGTCGGGGATGATCAGGCGCGCCGGGAAAGCGGGAACGCGGCGGGCGACGCTATCCTCCTGGGCGACGATGACGGCCGAATCGGGCGGAGCCTGCGCCGCGAGCCCGGCCGAGTCCGCTGGCACAGCCGCCGCGGTGTCGCGGCGAGCCTCCCGCTCCTGCCCCAGCGCCGTGCCCGGGAGAGCCAGCGCGACGAGCGCGACCAGAAGGGGCGCGCCGTGACGGCCTACTGAGCTCGGCGCAACCACTCGATAAGCAGACGAACGCCGATCCCGGTGGCGCCTTTCGGATTGTACGGTCTCTGCTCGTCCGTCCACGCGGTGCCGGCGATGTCCAGGTGCGCCCACGGGAAGTCTCCCACGAACTCCTTGAGGAAGAGGCCAGCCGTGATCGTCGACGCCGGCCTCCCCCCAACGTTCTTGATGTCCGCTATGTCCGAGTCGAGCTGTTTCCGGTACTCCGGCCACAGTGGAAGGCGCCACACTCGTTCGCCGGTCGCCGTGCCAGCCACGGTCAGCGCATCGGCCAGCGAGTCGTCGGGCGTCATCATGCCGATCGCGTGGTGGCCGAGCGCGATCACGCACGCACCCGTGAGCGTGGCGAGATCCACCACTGCCTTGGGCTTCAGCCGTCCGGCGTAGGCGAGCGCGTCGGAGAGGATGAGCCGGCCTTCGGCGTCGGTATTGTCCACCTCGATCGAGATTCCAGCCAGACCTCGGATCACGTCACCAGGCTTGAGCGCCTGTGCGGAGGGCATGTTCTCGGTTGCCGGGATCAGTCCGACCACCCTCTCTGGCACTTCGAGCTCGGCGGCCGCTTTCAGAGTGCCGAACACCGCCGCGGCGCCCGCCATGTCGGACTTCATCTCGGCCATCCCGGCCGGCGGCTTGAGCGAGATGCCGCCGCTGTCGAAGGTGACGCCCTTCCCCACCACGACGTACGGCGGGCCTTCCGCGCCTCTGTGCTCGAGGATGATGAAGCGAGGCTCCTGGCTGGATCCCTTCGCCACGGCGAGTAGCGCGCCGAAGCCGAGCTCACGCAGGCGCTTCGGCCCCCACGTCTGAACGCGTAAGCCGAGCTCCTCGGCCAGACGCTCGGCCTGCGCGGCCAAGAAATCGGGCGTCGCCACATTACCGGGGCGTGCGACGAGACCGCGGGCGTAATTCTGGGCCTCCGCGACGGCACGTCCGCGCGCCGCCGCGGATTCGGCTTCCGGAATCAGCTCCGGAACGATGACGATGCCTCGCGCCGGCGGCGGGTTGAGCTTCAGGCGTCCGGCCTCGCCGCGGAGATCATCGAACGACCAGTCTCCGAGCACGAGACCCTCGGCGACCGCCTGCACAGCCCGCCCCCAACCAGGCTCGATACCGGCCGTGGGCGGCAAGACAAAAGCGACCGAGGTCAGGTGACGGGTCCGTGCCTCCCGGATCGCGATCCCCGCCGCCTGCCGAAGCGTCTCCGAGCTCGCCCCCGCGACATCGCCGGACCCGATCGCGAGAACGTGCGAGCCGTCCGGATCGGGACTGGCGAAGAACTCAGATTGATTCGCCTCCGCTTTGAAGGCCCCCTGGGTCATGAGTCGGCCGAGCGCGCCACCCAGCCTTCCATCCACCGTCAGCGTCTCGTCCGGTCGCCGATCCGGATGGACGACAACCGCGAGCAGGTCAGCCTCGCGCTGAGCGGGAACTCCGGACCGAACGACGATCTCGCGCACGGCACCCCTCCTCACCCTGTACGGTACGAAGCATTGGGGTCCTGGCGGGCCCTGAACGGGGGCCCGCGGATGCAAAAAGAGGGGGCGCCGCGAATGGTCGCTGCGCCCCCCGAATACTATTCTCGAGCTGAGGTCAAATCGTCGGATCTGGCACGGCGGCCAGAAACTCCGACTCGAGGTCCTCTGAGCTGAGAGACTCGAACGCGCCCGAAGGGAGCCTCGTGCGGCGCTGTGGCTCGCGGGGGTCCGAGAAACAAACGAAGATGACCGACTCGAACTCGTCCTTCTTCACGTCCTTCTTTTTCTTGCGCTGTTTTGGGTCGGGCCAGAAGACGTCGCGCGTGGCCAGCCAGGCTTTCCACTGTCGCCCGTCTCGATCTCTGAAGTGCTTCGTCATGTGCCCCCCGGTTCTATGTGGATCACGACATTTGAGGCGAGAAATCTAGCCACATAATTTAGCCGATGTCCGTATCGATGTCCACCGGGCGGTGACGCCTCGCGTATTACATTCGATGCCGCAGACTAATGCGCTGCTGCTTTGGCGTTTACGGTGTCGGACCGAGGTACGCAGAGGTCGCTCGACCGCCCCGCACAACGGAGTCGCCATGTCTGGATCCGCACAGTCCGCCGCCGACCGAGGCGTGCGCCGAGCCCTCGCTCTCGCGTGCCTGGGCCTCCTGTTCGCCGCCAACCTGCCGGCTCAAACCGAGCCGCGGCCGGTCCGTCCGGCTCACACGTACTCGATCGTCGCGCGGGATTCGGCCACGGGTCAGCTGGGGGTCGCGGTGCAGTCCCATTGGTTCTCGGTCGGCTCGATGGTCGCGTGGGCCGAGAGCGGCGTTGGCGCCGTCGCGACTCAGTCATTCGTCGAGCCATCGTATGGGCCGCTGGGCCTGGCGATGATGCGCAGCGGACGCACCGCCGCCGAGGCGCTCGAAGGGCTTCTCGCCGCCGACCCGCACCCGGAGGTGCGGCAGGTCGGGATGGTGGACGCTCAGGGCCGCACTGCCGTTCACACCGGCGATCTGGCGATCAGCGAGGCATGCGAGGAGACCGGCGCGGGGTTCACCGTGCAGGCCAATCTCATGATGAAGGGCACCGTGTGCGACGCCATGGTCAGGGCGTACGAGCAGACGGACGCCGACCTCGCCGGGCGCATGATGGCGGCCCTGGAGGCCGCTCAGGCCGAGGGCGGTGACATTCGGGGCAAACAATCAGCCGCGCTCCTGGTGGTGAGAGGCGAATCGACGGGCAAGGCGTGGGCCGATCGCCTGTTCGAGCTCCGCATCGAAGACCACCCGGAGCCGATCCGTGAGCTGCGGCGGCTGCTGACTGTCGCCCGGGCGTACCGACATATGCAGGCCGGGGACGATTATCTGACGGAAGGCGACATCGATCGTGCACTCGATGAATACAGCCGAGCAGAAGCGATCATCCCGGACGCATCGGAACCGATCTTCTGGCACGCTGTGACCCTGGCAAGTATCGGCCGGGTGGATGAGTCGCTGCCGCTGTTCGAGAAGGCATTCGAGATGTTTCCGGACTGGCGGATTCTGGTGCCGCGACTGCCGGCGGCGGGGTTACTGCCCGACGACGAGGGGATGGTCCGCCGCATCGAGGCGGCGGGGCGTTAGCGGTCGCCTGCCCGGTTAGTCGTCGAGGTCCGGAAGACGACAGCCGAAGGCAAAGCCCGCGGCCAGGCCTGCAATGCAGACGACCAGCAAAGACGTCACGAAGATATACATGGCCCACAGAATGGAGGGCGACCGCGGGATTGTCCAGCCCGGGTGGCGCGGCGTGGGGATCTCGCAGCAGATTCACGCGTCGGCACTCGACTTGCCGTGTGATTCGGGTACCAACTATCGGATCAGGAGTGAGAGGGGATGCGAAACGAGGATATAGTTCGAGAGACCGAGCGCTGGAGCGCACACAACTACCATCCGCTGCCGGTCGTTCTGGAGCGTGGAGAAGGCTGCTGGGTGTGGGACGTCGAGGGCAATCGCTACCTGGACATGCTCGCCGCCTACTCGGCGCTCAACCAGGGTCACCGCCACCCTCGGATCCTGGCAGCGCTGGAAGAGCAAGCCTCGAAGCTCACGCTCACCTCGCGTGCCTTCCACAACGATCAGATGGGACCATTCCTCGAAGAGCTGTGCGTGGGGACCGGTTTCGACAGGGCGCTTCCGATGAACACGGGCGCCGAAGCGGTCGAGACAGCGATCAAGGCGGCACGGAAATGGGGCTACGAAGTCAAGGGCGTCGAGCCCGACAAGGCCGAGATCATCGTGTGCGAAAACAATTTTCACGGCCGCACGACCACGATCGTCGGCTTCTCCTCCGAAGCACAGTATAGGCATGGCTTCGGACCCTTCGCCCCTGGTTTCAAGCTCATTCCCTTTGGCGACTCGAAGGCGCTGGAAGACGCAATCACCGAGAATACGGTCGGCTTCCTGTTCGAGCCGATCCAGGGCGAAGGCGGCGTGGTCATCCCGGAGGACGGCTGGATCGGGTGCTGTGCAGCCATATGTCGTTCGAATCGGGTCCTGCTGATCAACGACGAGATTCAGACCGGGCTCGGACGCACCGGTCGTCTCTTCTGCGGCGACTGGGAGGGAGAGCGCGGTGACATCCTCATCGTCGGCAAGGCGCTGGGCGGCGGCGTATACCCGGTGTCGGCGATCCTGGCCAACGAGGAGGTCATGGATGTGTTCAAACCCGGCGATCACGGCTCGACATTCGGAGGCAATCCGCTCGGAGCAGCGGTCGGCCGCGCCTCGCTCGGCGTTATCCTCGATGAGCGCCTCCCGGAGCGTGCAGACGTTCTGGGCAATTGGTTCATGGACCGCCTGAGGGAAATCGAGT
>JBFILW010000200.1:0-5117 GCA_041612005.1 Gemmatimonadota bacterium | reverse complement strand
GGATCCACGGCCGTCACCGAACCCTGGCCCAGGTCCTGGCTCACCTGGTCCAGCATGCCCAACAGGCGCTCGTTGCCAGCCGTCGGCTCCATGGGCGGATAGCCATCCGTGAACTCGATCTCGGCGCTCGTGTGCGGCAGGTGGTCGGCCACGATCGCTCGCATGCGATCGCGGGCCCGGTCCCGCTGTTCGAGCGAGATCATGCGAAGGTCTCCGGACGCGACGGCGTGCTCTGCGATAACGTTCTGCTTGCCGAACGCTTCTCCACGGGCCTGCGCCGGATCGAACTCGACGCTCGTGCCGCCCAGGACCACTCCGGGGTTGAACGTCAGGTATTCCTCTCCGGCCAGTTCCTCCTGGAAGCGTGTGAGAATGCGGGCCGCTTCGTAGATGGCGCCGTACCCGATGTCCTCCCGGAACACCTGGGAGGAGTGGGCCGGCTGCCCGGTCACTCTCAGCGTCCAGCCCGAGTAACCACGGCGTGACACGACCGCCGTCGCCGGATTGCCGTCTCCGTTCTCGAACGAGAGAGCCACGTCCGCCGCATCCGCCGCGTCGGTCAGATCCCGCCTCGAGACGGAGAAGGGCCGGCCCGACTTCTCCTCGTCACCGATCATCACAACGATGATGTGCAGGTCGGACAGCACACCGGCGGCGCCCAGCGCTTTGAGCGCCTGAACGATGATCACATCACCGCCCTTCATGTCGATGATGCCGGGACCGCGGGCGGTCGAGTCGTTGAGGAGCTCGTAGCGCTGGAAGGGGCTGTCGAGCTCGAACACCGTGTCGAGGTGGCCGATCAACAGGACCGTCGGTCCATCTCCGGGTCGCTCGGCGACCAGATGTCCGCCACGCTCGAACGGCGTCCCGTCCACCCAGCGCGTCTCGAAGCCGAGCGCGTCCAGTCTCAACTGATACAGGCGTCCCACCTCGCGGACGCCTTCGGCGTTCATCGACCCGCTGTTGATGTTGACGGCCGCCTCCAGAAGCTCCAGGCCTGACTCGACGTCGGCATCGACGGCGGCCACGATCGTGCGCTCGGTCTCGGTGAGGGCTTGCTGCGCGGACGCGGAGCTGGTGGGCAGACCGGCGCAGAAGACGAAAAGAATGATGCGGGTCATGAGGCTCGGGGCGGTTGAGTACTTGGGAACAGGCATTTGATTCCTTATTGCTGGTAGATTCCGGACATGGTCCTTTGGTACCGGAGAGTATATTGGCATCGACGGGACGGGTCGGGCCAAGCAAACAGTACGAGCTTGTCGGATGATCGAGAATAAGCACGACCATGACTGGTTCTCGGAAGAGGACTTCTGGCGGGTTTCTTTCCCGTTCATGTTCGAAGCCGGAAGACTCGACATCGCCGGCGAAGAGGCGGAGCAGATGATCGCGCTCTCCGGGTGTGAATCCGGGGACCTGCTCGACATGTGCTGCGGTCCGGGTCGCCATTCTCTCGCCTTCGCGGAGCGGGGCTTCCGCGTCACGGGTGTCGACGCGACGGGATTCCTTCTCGACAAGGCTCGCGAGCAGGCGGAGCGAGACGGAGTCGACGTCGAGTGGGTCGAGTCTGACATGCGCACCTTCGTGCGACCGGAATCCTTCGACCTGGTCCTCAGCCTGTTCACGTCCTTCGGTTTTTTCGAGGATGCCGCCGACAACCGCGGGGTGTTGGAGAACTTCTGTCAGAGCCTTCGTCCGGGAGGCAGCCTGGTCCTGGACGTGCTCGGGAAGGAAGTACTGGCGCGGCAGTTCGTCGCCGTCGACGCGCAGGAGAGTCCAACCGGTGACCTCGTGGTTCAGCGACGGCGGGTATTCGACGACTGGAGCCGAATCGCGACCGAGTGGATTTTCGTCGGCGACGACGACACCCGTCGTTTTCACCTCGCACTGTGGCTCTATTCGGGCCAGGAGCTCCGCGAAATGCTGCTGGCGGCGGGCTTCGATGCGGTCGAGCTGTACGGAGACTTTCTGGGTAGTGCTTACGGCCCGGAGGCCGATCGCCTGGTCGCGGTCGCCAGCCGGGCCGGCTGAGGGATGCTGGCTCACCGCTTGAGAGGTTTTTCCCCACTTGCACTCGCCGGTATCCCCTGACAGACATCGCGCGCGTGAGCACCTAACGTCAACGTGGATTGGACCATCTTCACGGAGGTCGCGCCTTGCCACGCACGCTGAGAAACAAGGCTGGGAGACAACAAAAGGCCGGGCGGCTGTTGACCGCCCGGCCTTGAGCGTCCATTCGGGAAGGGCGCGGCTTGGCTCTAGCTGCCGCCGTCTCCCTCCCCATCTGAGGCGTTGTTGAAGGACTCGAGCGCTGCGGCCACCGCTTCGGCGTTGGCGTCATACAGGGCCAGGTTCTCCTCCGGGTAGTTCTCCAGCGCCACGGCGAGCATCCGACCCCATTCCAGCTGCTCCTCCAGCTCGGCCATCTGCTCGGCCGGGATCACCCCGGAGTCCATCATCTGCTCCGCCTGATCGATCTGGGAGTTGAGCTGCTCTGCCGTGAAGCCCTGCGTCTTGACCTGGTGAGCAATCTGCGTCTTCAGCAGGATCGCGATGAACGGCGACATCGAGACGCCGGTCGCCTCCCACACACCTAACGCCTTGATCGCAGGTAGCCCGTCGTCGGATTCGTCGATGGAGTCCCAGGCCTCGGGATTGGCTGCGGCCCATGACACGACATCATCCACGTTCTCCAACAAGTAGTCGATCTCGCCCTGGGTCATCGGAATGGCGACAACGTTGACCAGGGCATCCTGGAATGTCTCCGAATTGTCGACAATTTCGGACCCGCTCACCTGCGCGTGCAGCGTGGGCGCGAATACCATCGATGCCAAGAGCGCGAGAGCGAAAGTGCGAACGCGCATAGTTCCTCCTCTATTGAGACAGATTGCCGGCCACCGAGCGGCAGTATTTGGCTGCCGGTCCGGTTGACCGGCAATCCTAAAAGATGGCGACTTTGTCCGATTCGCTCAAGGCCACGGGCGAGCCGCCGCCAAATAGCACCGAAGCCTTTGCTCCGCATCGACTTACGAACGAATCGACCCCTAAGGTGCATGGGTACCTCGTTTTGTGAAACACGCACCGTCTCGATTTCGCTTCCCCTTGCGGTGGCGATGTCTGTTTGACACCGGTGAAGCAACGATTGGCGGCGTTCGGGGCCGTTACTCGATCTGGGCGACCGGGTCGTTCCATATGCGGTGACTGATCAACCAGTCGCCCTTCTCTTGCTTGCGCGTGATCTCCAAGAAGTTGCCAGCGCTGGTGTCGAAGGCCGTCACCGCGGCAGGTGGGGAATCGGGCGGCCACCAGAACTCCTGGATCGCGCTGGCGCCCGCCACCTCGGGATGACCGTGGTGGGGGATCAAAACAGCGTCCGGTGTCAGAGCGGCCATGACGGCGGCGGAGTCGTTGGCCCGCCACCCGTCACGATACGCGAAGTGCGCCTGCTGGATCGCGGCCAGGTCGTTCGCCGACAGCAGGTATTTGTGGGGATCGTCTTCCTCGCAGGCGGCAAGTGTCCCGACGCAGAGAAGGCAAATCAGGAATCGTGTGGGCAGCATCGAGATTCTCTCGTTCTGGGAGTCGTCTCTCGGCAGCGTTCAGTCCGTGGCCGCGGGCGGACGGTCGAGGCCGGTCTTCCGCTTCAGCGCCAGGAAGCGAGGATTCGACCGGAGCGGTACCATGACCGCCATCTGAAGCGAATGCGGAAGTTGCTGATCTCTCTGGACGGACATCTCCTCAAGTGCATCCAGAGCTCGCTCGGGCGCACCCAGGAGCATGTACAGGATCGGATCGATTCGGAGGTTCAAGCTCAGTTCCGGAACCATCTCAACTGCTTCCTGCCGCCGCGCCTCGTTCGACGGCGCCTCGAGGAAGGACTCAACGAAGGCGCTGTGGAGGGTTGAATCCTCGGGAGTCTCCGCCCACTTCAGAAACGCCTCCTCCAGACCCTCAGCCCGCCTGAGGTTGAAGCCGACCACGATGGCCTCCCAGGTAGCGTACCAGGCGTCGGGAGCGAGCTCCAACACGTCCTCGTTCGCCGCCAGGGCTGCTTCGTAGTCCCCAAGCTGAATGTTGGACCACGCGATCGCGTTCGATAGGATCGGCGAGAGAGGATCCAACTGCTTCGCCAGCTTCGCTTCCGCGAGCCCCTCCTCCGCACGGCCGAGCCTGAGAAGAAGCTCCGAGTACCACTGGTGCGCCGTCGCGTAGTTGGGCCGCAGCTCGATCGCTTTCCGGCAATGATCGTCGGCCGCGGCCCACTCCCACTCGTACCAGGTGGCCATCTGGCATAGAGCCGCATGGGGCTGAGCCAGTGTCGGATCGAGCTCCGCGGCCCGGGCGGCTTCCTCCTTACCGAGACGGATCGCATCCGCCTCGGGATAGAGAGGATCGAATTGCGGCCATACCGTATAGATAAGAGCCATGCCGGCATGGGCGCGCGCAAAAAGGGAGTCCTCCTGCGCGGCGCGCTGGAAGTGGGCTAGGGCCGCCTCGAGATCTTCCGCGCTTCCGCGGTTGTTCCAACGGTGAAGACCGAGGAGGTAGAAGTCGTGCGCGGCGATCCGTTCCTCTCTCGCGGTCCCGACGGACGGGGTCGCCGCCTTTCCGAAGCCGAGGGCGGTGACGATCGCCTGCGCGATCTCCTGCTGGACCGCGAACACATCGGCCAACTGCCGATCGTATGTGTCCGACCACAGGTGAAATCCGTCCTCGGCGCTCACCAGCTGGGCAGCGATCCGCAGCTGATCCCCGCTTTTCCGAACGCTTCCCTCGAGTACCGCCTCCACGCCCAGCTGCCGCCCGACTTCGCGGAGATCGGGACTGGTGCCCTTGAACTGAAACGCCGAGGATCGGCCGGATACGCGCAAGCCGCCCACCTTGGCCAGAGCGTCCAGTATCTCTTCCGAGATTCCGTCGCTGAAGTACTCCTGGTCCCCTTCGGGACTCATGTCCTCGAAGGCGAGAACCGCGATCGACTTCACCTGGCTCTTGCTGCCTGCCACGGCATCGGTGCCGGCGGCGACCGCGGGTTCGTCCGGCCTGGAGACGACGAGCCAGACCGTGGCCACGATGCCCCAGAGACCGAACGCCGCGACTCCCCCAAGGATCGCGTTGCG
>JBFILW010000199.1:0-5129 GCA_041612005.1 Gemmatimonadota bacterium | reverse complement strand
GAATCATCGCCTGCCGCTCCGACTGCGGCGTGTCGCCCGTTCTTACCGCGGCGGTGATGCGGACCGGTGGCAGGCCAAGCGCCTCCGCGATCTGCCGGATCTCGCGCCGTGGCTCGGCCAGGTTCTTGTGGATGTCCGCGCTGAGCGCCTTGAGCGGCGAGACGTAGAGGACGCGTGTCTGATCCGGCAGGCTGGAGTCCGGCCCGTCGGCGAGTCCTTCGCGCAGGAGCTCGTCGATCGCGCTCAGGAAGCCAGCCAGCGTCTTGCCGGAGCCCGTCGGCGCGGCGAGAAGAGCGTGTTCACCCGAGCGAATGGCCGTCCAGCCGTGTCGCTGCACGGGCGTTGGCTCGCCGATCCGCGTGTCGAACCAGCGGGAGATCGCAGGGTGAAATTCCAACGACGGCATCCAGCCAAGCTGCCCCTGCCTCACACGTGAAGCAAGCGGTCGCGCCAACCAGAACGAGGCACTATGATGACCGCCGCAGTTCTACTCGAGCAAACGAAATGAACGACGCCACAGTCCGTCTAATCAGGCCCGAAGACCTCGCCGAGTGGTTGAGGCTACGCCGCCGCCTCTGGCCGCAGACTCCCGAGCATCGGCAGATCGAGGAAGCCTCCTCGATTCTTGAATCCGAAGCCAATCCCGTCTTCGTCGCCGATGTCGGCAACGAGCTCGCGGGTTTCGTAGAGGTCTCAATGCGCGACCACGTGGAGGGATGTGAGACGGGACCGGTCGGTTACATCGTGGGCTGGTACGTCGAGCCCGAGTACCGCGGGAGAGGGATCGGGCGGAGTCTTATGCAGGAAGCCGAGGGCTGGGCCGCCAGACACCGCTGCCGTGAAATGGCCTCGGACGCGGCGCTCTCCAACCAACGGGGCCAACGCCTCCACGCGCAGCTGGGATACGAAGAAACCGAACGCCGCATCGTGTTTCGCAAGCGTCTCGATGCGCCGATCGAGACGCTGCGCGCCTCTCCCTGAGTCGCCTCATACGGGCCAGAACACCGGTATCAGAAACGCGGCGACGATCGTGAGCAGCAGAGTCAGCGGTGCCCCCACCTTCACAAAGTCCATCACCTTGTAGCCACCCGGACCGTACACCAGCGTATTGGTCTGATAGCCCATCGGCGTCATGAAAGAGGCGGACGCTCCGAACATCACCGCTACCAGGAGAGCGTACGGGTTCATGCCCAGGTCGGTGGCGGCCAGGATGGCGACCGGGGTGAGGACGACGGCTGTCGCTGTGTTCGACATCACTGCCGAGAGCAGCGACGTAAAGAGATAGAAGATCCCCACCACGACGAACGGACTGAACGTCCCGAGGTTCCCGAGCACCGACTGGACCAGCCATTCGGCGGCGCCGCTCCTGTCCATGGCGATCCCGAGGGGGAGAAGTCCCGCCAGCACGATGAGCACCAGCCAGTCGAGCTCCGCGTACACCTCTTCCAGGCTCACGCAGCGGGTGAACAGCATCAACACCACGCCGGCCATCGCCGCCGGCATGATCTGGATTTTCCCCGACGCGGCCGCTACCACCACTGCCGCCATGATCACCAGAGCCACAACGGCTCGCGGCCGTGGCTCGCTAGGCTGCTCGACATGACTCAGCCTCACGAAGCCCGGGTCCTCTCCCAGCGCCTCCAGAGATCCCGCGTGACCGTGTGCGAGCAGTGAATCACCGACCTCGAATCGTATGGCGGTGAGCTGGTCCCGCACCGTCTGGCCACGATGCTGTACCGCCAGCACCGTCGCTCCGTAACGCTGCTGGAAGCGCAAGTCGGCGAGTGTGTGGCCGGCCAGCGGAGATCCGGGTGCGACGAGGATCTCGAGCAGCCCGGCGTGTGTGGTGTAGAGGTCCAGCGCGTCTCGGCGCCACTCCGCCGGACGATCCAGTTTCTCGAGACGCGCCAGTGTCTGAAGGGCGACCTTTCCGCCCTGCGCGTAGAGGATGTCGCCCTGCAGGATGCGCCGCTCCGCATCCGGAGCCCAGATCACCCGGTCACCGCGCCGCAGGCCGAGAATCGAAACTTCGTACCTTTCGCGCCACTTGAGATCTCGCAGGTTGCGTCCCAACCCCGGCGAGCCCGGACCGACCTCCAGCTCTGTTACGTGCTCGCGCACCGCGTATTTGCCGGCCAGGTCCATGGCTCCCGGCCTCCGCGGCGTGAGGCGACGGCCCACCGTGAAGAGGTACAGCAGCCCTACGCCCAGGTAGATGATCCCGAGCGGAGCGATCGAGAACATCGAGAGCTCCGTCAGCTGACGTTCCTCGGCCATTCCGAACACGATGAGGTTGGTCGAGGTGCCGATCAGCGTTACGGTGCCGCCGAGGATGGCCGCGAAGGACAGCGGCATGAGGTAGAGCGAGACCGGTTGCGAAGCCTGATAAGCCACCGAGATGAAGACCGGCAGAAAGACGACGACGACCGCCGTGTTGTTGAGGAACGGCGACACGACCCCCACGACCAGACACAGGACGAGTAGTCGTCGTCGTGGCCCGCCCAGCGGTGCCGCCCGCGCCCAGCGACCGATCGCCGCCACGGCGCCCGTCTTCGTGAGGCCGAGACCGAGGATCAACATACACGCTATGGTGACGGTAGCCGGATTGCTGAGTCCCGACACCGCGTCCTGCGGCGTTATGATCCCGGCCAGGAGCAGCACGACCGGGATGGCGATCGCGACCTGGTCGATCGAATAGCGCTCGGCGACAAAGAGCACCAGGGCGACCAGCACGACCCCGAATACGAAAGCGATTTCCCAGCTCATGTCTCGCGGGTGGCTGACAGTCGTCGTCGGAGTTGATCAGGCATCGACTTCCTCCTCGCTCCGGTCCGCTACTAGTCTCACCTTTGAAGGCACTCCGCTCAACCGAGGAGTCACGACCGGGGTTGGCCCCGGCGGGCGACAGCGGTCATAATACCCGGGTTCCACTCGGTGCTCACCTCGTTAACAACTCGGACACAAGAGGTCGATGACGACAGCCGTCCCGTATGACGGGCAATCTCTCAAATGGGCCAAGGTCATCGACCACGATCGCTGCATTGGCTGCCACGCCTGCACTACCGCCTGCAAGTCCGAGAACGAGGTACCCCTCTCCGTCACGCGCACATATGTGAAATACGCGGATGTCGGGGTGTTCCCGCAAGCGCGGCGCGCCTTCCAGGTCACCCGCTGCAACCAGTGCGAGAACGCACCGTGCGCCACGGCCTGTCCGACGAGCGCCATGCACCGGAGGTCCGATGGCATCGTCGACTTCGACAAATCGATCTGCATCGGCTGCAAAGCGTGCATGGCCGCGTGCCCGTACGACGCGATCTTCATCAACCCCGACGACCACGCGGCCGAGAAGTGCAACTTCTGCGCGCACCGGATCGATGTGGGCCTGGAGCCGGCCTGCGTCGTCGTTTGTCCGACTGAAGCGATCCTGGTCGGCGATCTCAATGACCCGGACTCGAAGGTATCGCAGATCGTGAATCGCGAGCCGGTGAGCGTTCGACGTCCGGAAAAGGACACGAAACCCAAGTTGTTCTACAAGGACGCGCACCAGGCGACGCTCGACCCGCTTGCCGCGCGGCGGCCGGACGGGGAGTTGTTCATGTGGAGCGAACAGCGCTCCGGAGCGCACATCGCCGCGTCCGGCCACCCAATGACGAACGGTCGTGGTGACCCGGCTTCCGTCGGATCGGCTGGCCCGGCCAACTCATCCGCGGCCGCGCTCCTCTCCTATGACGTGGCGCACGCGATCCCCTGGGATTGGCGGGTAAGCGCCTACACATTGACCAAGGGAGTCGCCTCCGGAGTCTACGTCGTGGCCGCGTCTCTCCTGCTTGCCGGTCTCATCGACGCCGGCGCGGCGCTGTGGAAGTGGGCGACCCCCGTCCTGGCCGTCGCCTTTCTCGCCGTGACCGGCGCTCTGCTGATCTGGGATCTGGAACAGCCGTCGCGTTTCTACATGATCTTCACGCGACCCCAGTGGCGCAGCTGGCTGGTCCGCGGAGCCTTCATCATTGCCGGCTACGGCGTCCTGATCGGCCTGCATCTCCTCGCGGCAGTGGCCGGCCCGAGCGATGTGCCGAGTCTGCTGATGTGGGCGGGCATGCCGCTGGCCGTCATGACGGCGGTGTATACCGCTTATCTGTTCGGCCAGTCGAAGGCGCGCGACCTGTGGCAAAATCCGCTGTTGCCGCCCCATTTTCTCCTGCATGCCGTGCTAGCCGGCTCGGCCGCGCTGGCTCCGGTCGCCGCGCTGCTCGAGTCCGCGGCGCTGACTCCACTTCTCTGGACACTGGCCGCTGCCAGCCTCGGAAACCTGGCCCTGATCGCCGGTGAGGAGACCATCGCCCACCCGACCGCTCACGCGCGCCTCGCCGCCTGGGAGATGGTGAGAGGGCGCTACCGTAGCTTTTTTTGGGCCGGCGTCCTGCTCATGGCTCTTGCGGCCGTCGCAGCCTGGATCGGAGCCGTCGCGGTCCCGTGGATCGGCGTCAGCGCGGCCCCGATTGCACTTGTCGGCCTGTTCGCGCACGAGCACGCGTACGTGCAAGCCGGTCAGACCGTCCCGTTGGCCTGAGTAAGACCATGGACATCCGCGAGCTCAACGAGAGGGTCAGTGCCGCACGCGCCGATACGATCGCGCGCGGTGAGACCTTCTACCCCGGCCCGAGCCGTGTCCACCTCGCCTCGTTCCCGCCCCGCGAGCGCTGGGACGACTGGGTCGAGCTCGACTCCCGCGCCTGGCCGGAGCGCGTGGAGAAGCGCTATATGCTCGTGCCCACGACCTGCTTCAATTGCGAGTCCGCGTGCGGACTTCTGGCGTACGTTGATCGCGACAGCCTCCAGGTGCGGAAGTTCGAAGGAAACCCCGAGCACCCCGGCTCGCGGGGGCGCAACTGCGCCAAGGGTCCGGCCACCGCGAATCAACTCACCGACCCGGACCGCATTCTCCATCCGCTCAAGCGCGTAGGGGCGCGTGGGGAGGGGAAGTGGGAGCGGGTCGACTGGGATGACGTGTTGGACGACCTCGCCGGCCGGATCCGAACCGCCATCCGCGAAGGGCGGCAGCGCGAGCTGATGTACCACGTGGGCCGACCCGGCGAGGACGGGTTCACGGAGCGCCTGATCGCGCAGTG
>JBFILW010000198.1:0-5157 GCA_041612005.1 Gemmatimonadota bacterium | reverse complement strand
GCTGGCTCGCCGGCCACCAGTCCCTCTTCGAGCACCTGGTCGCCACCACTCGCTTCTGCTCCGTCGAGCCGATCCCGTTCGGGGGCGTTCAATCGAGCATGGACGAGGCGTTCGTCTCCGCGATGCCGTCGCCCAGCGTCAGGGTATCAGTCGAGGGGCCCGAAGGCGGGCCCTGGACTGTCGAGTTCGCGGAGTGGGTGATCATAATGGGCGCCAATCTGGAGAACCCGGCTGAGGATCCGCTACCCGAGAAAGACGATGACCCGCGGGTCACGGACTCGGATGGAGACGGCAAGCCGGGCGCGTCGGTGTACCTCAGCGGGAGGATCAAGGGAAGGACATACGTCGTGCAGAGGCTGACCCGGAGCATGCACGGGACGCTGATGGCCGACGGGCGCATGAAGGGCACTCTCAGCGGCCGCGCGGAGCAGGTGACCCTCGGAGCCAGCAACCCTCTGCTGAGCCGATTCAAGGCGGTATTTCTGGATGAGACAGAGCCCGCCCACAATCTCTTCCAATGGCTGCCGGTACCGGAGAGCACCACGTGTTCCGATCTTGTCGACGAGAGCGAGACCCTGTTCGAGTAGCGGGCGAGCCAGTCCCGAATCCGGCGTGACAGCCGATTTTGTCATCCTCGGCGCCGGTTGTTCGGGCCTCAGCCTCGCGGTCCACCTCGCCAGGGCCGGACTCGGAGAGCGACGCCTCACGATCGTGGACCGTCGGACAGAGTTCACGCGTGACCGCACGTGGTGCTTCTGGAACGCCTGCCCCCACCCGTTCGAGCCGGCCGTTTCACACTCGTGGCCGAAATGGGAGGTGCGGACCGCGACTCGTTCCGTGACGCGAGGCAGTGACGGCCTCGCCTACCAGCATCTGCCCGGCGACAACTTCTACGCGCAGGCCCTCAAGGAGCTCCGCGACCATCCCTCCGTCGATCTGCGTCTGGGAGTGGAGGCAGGGGCGGTCGAGGAACGGGAAGATCGGGTTGTCATCGCAACCGGAGGCGAGCCGCTACACGCACGGATGGCGTTCGACAGCCGGCCACCCGGTGCCGGAGCTTCGTTGGCTGCCGATGGGTCCGCATCGCGCGGTGACATTCACCTTCTCCAGCACTTCAGGGGCTACTTCGTCCGCTCGACGAACGCCTCGTTTGACCCCGGGCTCGCAACCTTGATGGATTTCGGCGTCGACCAGACTCGAGGCATACACTTCATGTACGTGCTGCCCTTTGCGCCTGACCACGCGCTGGTGGAGACGACGTACTTCACCCCCACGACGTTCGGCGAGGACGTGTACGCTGCGAATCTGCAACGCTATCTGGACGATCGGATCGGCGCCGGGAAGTGGGACGTCGTGGACCGCGAGCATGGTGTGATACCGATGAGCACACGGGAGTACGAGGCGCGACCAGGAAGACGTTGGTGTCGGATCGGTGTTGCTGCCGGCCTGGCGCGGCCCTCGACCGGATACGCATTTCTGGCCATTCAGCGCTTCACCGAGCGTCTGGCTTACAGGCTGGCGGCCACTCGAGCTCCAGAGCAGGTGACACTGCCAGAGGTCCGCCGGGCCCGCACGCTGTTCCTTGATCGCGTTTACCTTTCCTATCTGGCACGCTTTCCGGATCGGGCACCGGAGATCATGTTACGCCTCTTCGAAGCGACGCCGGCACGCGTGCTGGTGCGTTTCCTCTCGGAGACCGGATCGGTCGCCGACGATCTCCGGGTCATGCGCGCGATGCCCAGCTCGCTCGCGGTGGAAGCGTACAAATCGCGGCGCGTGTGGCTGGCTCGCTGATTCGAAACCCCTGGCGACGAGAATACCGAACCGGACATGAGCAAGTTGTGGAACGTAGGCAAGCCTCTGCCACCGATGACCGGAGAGCCTCCCGTGCTCCCGGGACCCGATTGGGTGCAGGCCAACCCGGAGCGTATCGCCGCGCACCTGGCCAGGGCCCTCGACCGGCCGACGGGTGGGTGGTACGTGATCGACGCATCGGCGGCCATCACCGACAAACCTCGCGGCTACACGATCGATCGCCGTCAGCTCGTCGTGTGGCGCAACGGTGACCGGATCATGGCGGCCCCCAATGAGTGCCCGCACATGGGAGCCTCGTTGTGCGAGGGCTGGGTCCAGGATGGGCAGATTGTCTGTCCGTGGCACGGCCTGGCGCTCGGCAGCGAGGCGTTCGGCGCCTGGAAGCCTTTCCCTGTGTACGACGACGGCGTGTTGTGCTGGGTGCAGTTCGACATCGCGGAGGAGCTGACCCCGAAGCCGATCATCGCGGAGCGCCCGGCCAAGTTCCTGGATGGCGTCATGCGGATGGAGGCGCGTTGCGAACCCGAAGACGTGATCGCCAACCGCCTGGATCCGTGGCACGGCGTGCACTTTCACCCATATGCCTTCGGCAGCCTGAAGCTCACCGAAATGGACGACGACGGCATCACCGTGAGAGTCGCGTTCCGCATACTCGGGCCGGTGGTGATGGAGGTCGACGCACGCTTCCACAGCCCCGAGCCCCGTACGATCGTGATGACGATCGTCGAGGGCTCTTTCAAGGGCTCGGTTGTCGAGACACACGCCACACCGATCGCTCCGGGACGCTCTGCGATCATCGAGGCCTCCCTGTTCACGTCCGAAGCGAAACGCTTCAAGTACGCGCTCAAGGGGCGAAACTTCGCCCGCTCGCACATCATCAAGCGGGCCGAGACGCTATGGGTGGACGATGGCGCCTACGCGGAGCGTCGCTACGACATCCGCACGCGCAACGGCTCGTTTGGCGAAGGCAACGACGACGGCGAGAACGGGCTCTAGGAGAAGAAGCGCGCCAGCACCCCTCGCCGCGGAACCGACCACAGCGGCTCCGGCCGAACCGACCAGGGGGACAGGAGCTCGTTGGCGGCCAGGATCCCCGACGACGCCGCCCGCTCCATCAGCGCGCTGGGAATCGGGAGGCGTACGAAGTCTCCCGCCACGGCCAGGCCGGAGCATGGAGTCGCGACGCCGGGTCGGTTCGCCGTCGACCCTGGACCGAATGCCGGACAGTCGCGCCGCAGCAGAAACCTCTCCTCCACTACCCGCGCCTCTCGTGTCTCGGGGTAGAGAGCATGAAGCCCATCGACCAGTCGGCCGCGGAGCTCTCGCTCATCCATGTCTTCGGGCACTGCGTAGGCGTGCAGCTCGACTACGGAGCCTCCGGTTCGATCCGCCCAGCGGGCGCTCTCGCCTTCGAACAGGTGGTAGAGTGAAATGTTATCCAGCGCACCGATCCCGGTCGTCCCGACGAACGGATGGCGGCCCGGATCTGTCGGCTGGTCCAGCCACTGCCGGAGAACCGCAAAGGGGAGCGTGAGCCCCAGCCCCGCGATCGACTGCCGCCATTTTGAATCGCCGAGGCCGGGAGAATTGCTGACAATCTCCTGCAGCCCGGGTACCGTAACGGCCAGCACGACAAGGTCGGCCTCGATCAGGCCGCCGGGCCCGAGGTCGATGCGCCAGCCGAGGGCCTCCTCTTGGCTGGCGGAAGTGCCTCCCGCACGCCGTTCCACGCGGCGCACCGGCGTTCCCGTCCGCACAGTGACGCCGAGTCCTTCCAGGTAGTGGCGCAACGGCTCGAAGATGGACAGTGAGAACGGCTCGCGGGCCACGTCGAAGATGAGGCCCTCGGGATTCCCCATGAAGTAGAAGTGGAACATCATGAGCAGCTCGGCGGCCGACATCTCCGTTTCGGGATTAAAGAACGAATGAGCGAAGACATCGAAGAGCATGCGCCGCGCAGCGGGCGGGAAACGGAGCGCGTCCAGGTACTCGGCGGCCGTCTGGTCGTCGAAGCGCCGGATCGACTCCTGCTCATCGTACGCCAGCATGCGCGCCGCGGCCCGCCCGTTGATCCGCAGCAGACTCCGTAAGCCGAACGACGGAGTCCGGCGAACGAGCGCGATGATGCTGGCCAGTGGACGGCGTGGGAGGCCGGCGAAGCTTTGTGATTCGCCGTCGGGACCGAGGATCGGGTAATCCTCGAGCGGAGTGAGCATCGACAGCTCCGGATCGACCCTTCGCAGCAGGCCCCGCAGGTTGTAGTACTGTCGGAAGAACGCGTGGAAGCCACGTTCCATCTCGAACTGCTCCCCATCGGCTAGGCAGTCCGTCCACGCCGCGGCGCGTCCTCCAAGCACGGGCGATGCTTCGACCAGCGTGACGCCGACGCCGCGTTCGGCCAGGATCGTGGCTGCGGCGAGGCCAGCGAGACCACCTCCGACGACAACCGCCGACACCGGTTCCGGAACTCGGTCTTGCGTGCCGGGAGCCGGCAGAATGTGTCGCTCGCGGCGCAGGCTCAGGACGGCCTCCGGGCCAGGAAAGAGTGAAGGATCCCGTGTTGCCAGCCATCCGTCGGTTCGGTGCGCACGTCGATGAAGCCGGCCCGTGAGAGGCGGCGCTCGAAGTCCTTCACGCCATCGAAGTGGAGGACACTTCGCCGCAGGTAGCGGTAGATGCCGCTCCCGGGACTGGTCAGAAAGCCGAGCGGGATGACGACGCCCAACGTTACGATGTTCCAAACCACGCGGGACCAGGCAGAGTCGGCCACCGAATATTCGTGGAAGCAGGCGACGCCACCGGGACGCAATAGCTCGCGCACGCCCACCAGGCAGCGGTCGGGGTCCGGCATGTTGCGGATGCCGTACGCCATCAGGATGCCGTCGTAGCCACCGGTCAGCGGTGTCGGGTCCATTGCGTCACCGTGCACGAACTCGATCCCGGCCAGCCGCTCCTTGTCGCGGGCCACAGCCAGCATCCGGGACGATGCATCGAAACCGGTGATGCGTGCCTCCGGGTATTCGCGTCGCAGTGCTTCGGTCGAGATCCCCGTTCCACAGCAGAGGTCGAGGAGTGACCCGTTCGCGGGCGCATCCAGCCGTCGGGCGCTGACCTGCAGGTGACGACTGTAGCCTGGATTGAGACCCGCCAGCACATCGTAATGGCGGGCGACCCGGTCGAACTCGACGGGCACCTGGCGTTTGCTCATATCGAGCGCCGTGCTCCGTTCGTTCATTCCAGTTCTCTCTCCTGGTTGTCTTGGGACGTGCACCGCTCGCGCGCCCCGATTATATAGTGGAGAACCACGATGCGCCGCCCCGGGGCGGACCTGCCGTGCAGCCG
>JBFILW010000197.1:0-5201 GCA_041612005.1 Gemmatimonadota bacterium | reverse complement strand
GTTCAGGATCCACACCTTCACCGCCAAGGGCGAATGTCGAGCATGGCGGTCGAAACCGAGCGCGTCGAATCCGGTTGCGATCACGAGTCCGGTGACCAACCAACCAACCCAGTTCACGAGAGGCATTCCGTAATACGGACCATTCACTTCCCCAGATCCAGACCGGGACCGCGGGACATGTGTTGCCAAAGCTGTGTCGATGATCGACAAGGTAAACGTCGCCTGAATGATCAGGCACACCGCGGTCCGCAAACAGACTCCATAACACCGCTTTGTCCCGAGGCTACACGGCCGCGGCCTACCCGGCGCTCAACACCACCTTGCCCAGATTCTCGCGCGCGTGCAGGCGCCGGTGCGCCTCCACCGCACCATTCCGGTCGAGCGGAAAAACCGAATCCACGATCGGCTTCAGCTCGCCCGACTCCACGCCGCGGTAGATCTCTTCCAGAGCCGGGGACAGAACGCTGAACTCCTTGTGGCCCAGGTGGAGGAGGTGCACGCCGAATACGCCGATGTTTGGCTCGATGAGCGTCACGGGGTGGATGCGTGGAGTGCGGAGGAACGCCGCGATCGCCCTGGGCCAACTCCGCTTGCGGCCGGGCATTGCCGTGCTGAGCCCGTAAAGGACCAGGCGCCCGAGCGGCGCCAGCATGTTCCGGATGGCCTTGGTACCTTTGCCGCCGACCGGATCGAGAGCCAGGTCCAGGCCGCGAGGACCGACGTGCTTCTCGACGTCCGGGGCCCAGTCGCCGCGCGAGTCGAAGCAGGCGTCCGCCTGTAACTCGTCGGTCACGAAGACGCGCTTCTCCGGCGTGCCCGCGGTCCCGATGACGCGGAGCCCGCGACGGACGGCCAGCTGGACGGCGGCCGTGCCGACGCCGCCGCCCGCTCCCAGAATGAGCACCGTCTCGCCCTCGCGGGCGTTGCCGGCCTCGAACAGGCATACCCAGGCGGTGAGGAAGACGACTGGGACGGCCGCGGCTTGCACGGGCGTGAGCGACTCCGGGTAGGGGAAGAGCTGAGTGGCGGGGATAACGACATCCCGCGCGTAGCCACCGTAGCGGATGAGGGCGACGGCCCGATCGCCGACCGTCCAGCCCTCGACGCCGGGGCCGACGCCCGCCACCCGGCCCGCCACCTCGAAGCCAGGGCTGAACGGTCGTGGCGGGACGGTTGTGTAGAGACCCATCCGCATCGCGAGGTCGGCGAAGTTGACCCCGGCCGCCTCGATCTCGAGGTGGACTTCGCCTTCGCCGGGGTCGGCCAGGGGAACGTCACGCTGGACAAGAACATCCGGGCTGCCCAGGCGTTCGATGAGGACCGCGCTCGTCGTTCCGTTCATCCGATGAACGTATTGTGTGCCGGCGGCCACGAAAACGGGGCGACCCCGTGGGTCACCGGTCGGTCAGCATCTCCATGACCGCGACGATCGCCTCTTCTTCCGCAGCGATCGCGACCCGGTTGTACTCGCGGTCGACCTTTTCCCTTCGGGGAGCAGAGCTCTGCGAGTCCGCCTCCTTTCCCGGTCCGCCAGCACGAGCTGCTTATCGCTCAACAGCTCCCGGTGCTGTACGATCAACTCATCCTGGATCAATGTTTTCCTCGGGAGGGACCGACCATGATGCTTATCGCGGGAATCGTCCTGGTGATCCTGATCCTCGGGCTCATTTTCGTGCTGACCGGGCGGAGCGAGGAGTAGACGCGGGTCTCAGACTTGACGGAAGCCGTGAATCCACACATACTTGGGCGATTATCGGATCCTAGACAGCCAGCACGAATATGGAGATACGGGGCACCTGTATCATGGGGCTGCCCCTTTTTTGTGGCCGGAAGGCCATGGCCCGGTCGCGGGGGAGAAGCCGCGTAGGACAGGGCTCGGGAGTGCGAAGTATCCGGACTCCGAGGCCAGAACAATTACAGGAGCAGGATTATGCGCGGGACAGTCAAGTGGTTCAACGATCAGAAGGGATTTGGCTTCATCACCCCCGAGGACGGTGGTAAGGACTGCTTCGTCCACCACTCGGCCATTCAGGCCGAAGGCTTCAAGTCCCTGAACGAGGGAGACATCGTGGAGTTCGACGTGACGGAGGGCACCAAGGGCCCCGCCGCGGAGAACGTGGTATTGGTCTCCTAGACCCGTCGGGCCACCGAGCCTTTGAGGGCTGCTCCGAGCGATCGGGGTGGCCCTCTTTTTTTGAGGGGCGTGTTCAAGGCCGGCCGGCCGGACTGCCGCCCTGGATGCCGTAGATGACCCGCAGGACGCTTATGCGGCGGATCTCGCCGACAAGCGCACCGGCCGACATGACCGGCAGCAGGCTGAGCTTGTGCTTGTGCATCAGCCACGCCGCGTCCTCGAGGGTGGCGCTGGCGTCGATCGTGATCACATCCCGTGTCATTACCTGGCTCACCTTGACGCCTTTGCCGAGGTCGATTTCATCGATCTGATCCTCACCGATCACCTGCCCGAGCAGGGTCGGCACCTTTTCCATCGAAAACGGGACGCCCTTCTCCTTTATGAAGAGGTCGGTCTCGCTCACGACTCCGACCAAGCTTCCGGTGTCGTCGACAACCGACATCGTGCGGACGCCACTCTCCTGGAGCTGCGCAACGAGCTCCACGAGCGTAGTTCCGGGCCGGGTCGTCACCGGTGGATGACGCATGAATTCGGTGACGGGGATCTTCCTCATGATTGCAGGTCTCCGGCCGGTCCAGGCTGGCAAAAGGTCACGGTTCCTCCGAGGCTACCAGACCGGCTCATAGCCATCCGCCTCGAGGCTTGTTCTCGGTCCCCAAACGTGCACGCGCTTCGTCGGCCCGGCCGCGTCGACGAGCTCCCCACCCGCATGGGTCCAGGACAGGATCGAACCCTTCAGGTTGGTCGCATCCCAGCCCAGACGCTGGAGATGCTGAGCGTAGAGACCGCTCCGGTGGCCCATCGTGCAGTAGCAGACGACGGGCGCACCCTCGTATTGCTCCATGTTCCGTTCAAACTCCATCGACGGGATGGCCCCCTCGATCATCGACACAGACTGCTCTTGGGGACTGCGCACATCGACGATGACGAGCTCGTCGCCCGCCAGCCGCTCCCGGAGCTCCTCGGCCGTGATCTCGGGGACCTCCGGGAATTGCGCCTTCGATCGAGCGTACATGGAATCGATCTTCTTGCGCTTCGCCTCGTCGGATTTTGACCACAACATCGCGTACCTGGACCTGTTCATCCGGGGGGACAGCACCATCTCCACACGCGCCACTGCCGACTGCGATTCTCGCCGCCCCTGTCGCCGGGGGCAAGGGTCGACCGCCCAGGGCTTGGCCGACGCCCTTCCGGTGCGTATTCCTCAGCGGAGGCGGCAGGCCGTTTTTTGGGGCGACACGGGTCGAAAGGTGGCGAAATGTCCGGTGGCGATCATCGCGAAGTCGTGCTCGTCGGAGGCGGCCACGCCCACATCCACGTTCTGGAACGGGTTCTGGAGCGGCCGCTGCCCGGTGCGCGACTCACCCTCGTGGTCGACACGCCGATCGCGACCTACTCGGGAATGGTGCCGGGTTTCGTCGCCGGTCAGTACCGGCCCGAAGAGCTCGAGATCGACGTGGTGGCGCTGGCTGAGAAGGCCGGCGCCCGCACGATCGTCTCCCCTGCCTCGCGTGTCGATTCCGACGCACGCCTCATCCACACGGTCGAGGGGCCACCGGTGCCCTTCGACATTGTCTCCTGGGACATCGGGTCGACCGTGGCGGGTCTCGACTTGCCCGGCGTGCGCGAGCACGCCCTGCCAACCCGGCCGATCCGTCTCTTCGTGCAGCGAATGACCGAGCTGGTCGAGCGCGCCAGGGCTCACGACCCCGTCACTCCTTTCCACGTGGTGGTGGTCGGCGCTGGCGCGGGAGGAGTGGAGCTGGCGTTCACGATCCAGCAGCGCCTGCTCCACGACGTGCGCGACAATATCCGCGTAACCTTGATCGAAGGCGGCCCGAGGATACTCGCCCGTTACTCCGACTCGCTTCGCCGACGGGTGCGAAGGCGAGCCCGGCAGCGTGGAATAGAGATTCTTCTCGGTACAAGGGTCACCGCAGCCGAGTCTGACGTTCTGGTCCTCGCGGACGGCACGCGACTGCCCTCTGACGCGCTGATCTGGGTGACCGGAGCCGTGAGTCAACCCCTGTTCGTCGATTCCGGGCTTCCGACGGACGCGCGCGGGTTCGTCCTCATCCGCTCCACGCTCCAGTTCAAGGAACAGGACAACCAGTTCGCGGTTGGCGACTGCGGTACCCTGATCGAGTACCCGCAAACGCCGAAAGCCGGTGTATACGCCGTCCGCGAGGGTCCCATCATCACGGACAACATATATGCGGCATTGAACGGCGAACCGTTGCGCTCCTATAGGCCGCAGGGTGATTTCCTGACCCTGCTCAACCTGGGTGACGGAACCGCAGTGGGCGCCAAATGGGCGCTATCCTTCGGCGGACGCTGGGTGATGCGCTGGAAGGATCACATCGACAGGAAGTTCATGCACCGCTTTCAGAGCCTCTGAGCGGCACCGGCGCGCCCACCAGCAGCACCCTGGCCGGATGTCCTCGCGCCGGCCCGGCTCATGCAGGCCCCTCCTGTGCAAACGCACGACTCTCGGGCGTCACCCGAGTGTATGTCTGGTGAGCCGGTCCCGACTCCCGGCACCGGCCGATGCGGGCAAATGGGGGCGTATGTTTCGAGCGCGCAAGATGTTGGCTGTGCTGGCCCTGCTGGCCCTGGCCGGGCTGGCCGTGACGGCGCCGTACAAGGACCCGATTGGCGGGTATCGGCGGGAGGTCGTCGCGATGTGGGTCGCGCTGACGCCGCTGGCCGCGGCGATCGTGGCGATCATCCTGAATCGACCCTGGGGCCGTTGGCTGGCGCTGGCGGTTGCCGTCGCAGTTCTCCCATGGGCCGCCGCCCTCACGTTCGGCCAGACCTACGGCGCCCCCAGAGCACGGCCGGCGATCGCGCTGGGTGCCGCCTCGATGCTGCTCCTGGGGCTCACGGGGCGGACCGTATATCGCGGCTTCGAGGGGGCGGTCGCGGGTATCGACTGGAGTGGCCGACGGATGACGCTGGTGCGCTGGACGATCATCCTCAACCTCGCATCGGTGCTCGGACTGTTTCTGTTCGCCGTCTTCTACCGGCCGCGCGTCGCGTGGCACGCCGCAATTCCTGGATCGCTGCT
>JBFILW010000196.1:0-5240 GCA_041612005.1 Gemmatimonadota bacterium | reverse complement strand
GATCGGTTCGAACAAGGGCTTGGCGGCATAGTTCTCGAGATCCTCGTCGAAGATCTCGAACAGACGAAGGGCGTAGTCGCTACGCGGCGCCGCGACCAGCACCGCCTGCTCCGGCGATAGCTCATCGAGTGCGAGTCCGCGCACACCGCCCACCTCTTCCGGCGTCGGCAGGCGGTGCCCGAAACGATCGATCACCAGCTGCTCCAGCTCGTGGCTGCGCCGACTCGGGTCCAGACAGTAGGAAGCGAGAGAAGTGTCGAAGCCCGGTCCCGCCAGGCGTACGCTGATTCCAGCCAGGGTGTTGAGGTCGTACTTCAGGTTGTGGCTGACGATCCGAATCTCGGGATCTTCGAGCAGCGCGCAAACCTCCACCATTTCCGGTGAGTCGAGAGGCGGCAGATTGGTGACTTCCGCCTGGTCCAGCGCCAGCGTCGGATTCCCTTCCGCATCGTGGGCGACGTCGGGCGGACGGTGTGACAGTGGCAGATACCATGCGCGGCCGGGCTCGATGGCCAGCGCGATGCCGACCGGTGTCGCCTGCACCGCGTTGGCCGAGGTTCCGGCGACACTGACGGACATGCAGCCGGCCTTTCGGGCTGCCTTGATCACCGGGGCAAACATCGCGGGCTTGTCGAGCAGGGTGTACTCGACCGGCTGCTCGACGTGTTCTACTTCCGGCTCGTCCGGCGTGAAGTCGCGCACCAGGGTGTGAAACTCCAGCTCGCTGAACACATCGCGGAGACGGGCACGGTCCGGCGCTTCCCGCTCGAGCGCCTCGAGCTCCAACTCCACCGGCGCGTCGACGCGGATGGTCACCAGCCGCTTCGAAAGCCGCGCCTCTTCGGCCTGCGTCGCCAGCGCGTTGCGCGCCCGGGTCGGCGTCACCTTGTCCACGTTGGCCAAAATGTGCTCCAGGTCGCCGAACTGCTCGATCAGCTTCGGCGCGGTCTTCTGGCCAATTCCGGCCACGCCCGGAACGTTGTCAGAGCTGTCTCCGATCAGCGCCAGGTAGTCGGTCACTCGCTCAGGCGGCACGCCGAGGCGGTCGTCCGCGTTCTCCATCGTCACCAGCGTCTCATCCACGGCCGCCGGTCCGCCGCGTCCGGGGTTGAGAAGCCACGTGTGATCGTCGATCAGCTGGTAGAAGTCTTTGTCGCCCGACACGATCACGGTCTGAAGGCCGTGCTCCGTCGCCTGCGAGGCGAGCGTACCGATGACATCGTCCGCCTCCCAGCCATCGACCGCGATCACCGGAACGCGAAAGCCTGCCAGGATCTCCTCCACGCGTGGAATCGAGGCGCGGAGCTCATCCGGCATCTTCTCGCGGGTTGCTTTGTATTCCGACAGCAGCTCGGTCCGAAAGCTGTCACCCGCGTCGAACACCACGCCCAGGTAGTCCGGCGCGTACTCCGCCTGGAGCCGAATGAGAAAGCGCGCGATCCCGTACGGCGCGGACGTGTTTTCGCCGCTCGAGGTGGTGAGCGGGCGGCTGATCATGGCGAAGAACGCTCTGTAAATGAGGGCGTATCCGTCCAGCAGGTAGAGAGTCGGACGATCGACGAGAGGTTTGCTCATCGGCTCATGGCCGGGGTCGGGTGCTCCTGGAGGCGATCAAAAGCGCGACGCCCCGACCACGAAGTGGCGGGGCGCCGGTGCTCTGCCCTGTGCAGGGTACGGGAACTAGCAGGTGCTAGACGCGCGTCACGTTGGCGGCGTGGAGTCCTTTGTCCCCGCGGCTCAACTCGAACTCCACCTCCATGCCCTCGGCAAGGGTCTTGTACCCCTCCATCTCGATGGCGCTGTAGTGTACGAACACGTCGTCGCCTCCGTCGGGCTGCTCGATAAAGCCGTACCCTTTGGAGTCATTGAACCACTTGATCTTCCCTTTGGGCATTCGCACCCCTCCTGCTGGCTGGAAACTGTGGGGAGGTTTTGGATCCTGGACAATGCTAAGACGACCTAACCGCGATCGTCAACTACATGTTGTAGAGGCGGCGGTAGATGTAGGCATTGGCCTCGACGTTCTTTACGTACCGGCGCGTTTCGCTGAACGGAATGCGCTCGATGAACAGTTCTTCGTCGACGCTGTATTCGGGGAAGTTGCGCCAGCTCACGAAGCGGTGCGGGCCCGCATTGTATGAAATGAGCGCTCCCGTGCGGGACCCGCTGAAGCGCTGCAGGAGGCTGGCCAGGTAGCGACTGCCGAGCAGAAGGTTTATCTCCGGCACCTCCAGCTGTCCGGTATGGAACTCCGCGACGCCGCTCTCTCCAGCCAGACCCGTCGCTGTGCGCGGCATGAGCTGCATGAGTCCAACTGCGCCGGCCGTGGACACGATGTCGTGATCGAACAGTGACTCCTGGCGCATCAGCCCTGCCACGAAGCCCGGATCGAGTCCCTCTTTTGCAGCCGTTCGCTCGACAGCGGCTCTGTAGGGAAGCGGATAGATGGCCTGCATCAGCGCCACGCTCCACTGGCCTCCCTTGCGGCGGTGCACTTCCCAGCCGAGCGTGATGCCTTCCGATGTCCAACCCGCCTCGTTGAGAGCCAGTGCGAGGGCCAGCAGCTCGCCTACTGTGTCGTTTCGGGATCGGCGCGCGGCCCGGAGATCCCGAGCGGCGCGGCCCGACCACCCGATCCGCCGCAACAGGTTCATTTTCTCCACGACGCCACGGTAGTACAGATCGAGCTCGGGAGCGGCGGGCTGGGTCCGCAGCGTGAGTTCATCCCACGCCTGAATCCCGCTGCGCCGAGCGGCCTGGATCCCGTAAAACGTGACCGGCGAGTATCCGACCGTCTCCAGGTAGAGCACGCGCGCGGCCGCCGTGTCCTCGGCCGCTTCCTTGGATCGGCCGGACCAGTAGCTGGCGGCCTGGAACCAGTTCTCGCGCGGAAAACGGACCCGGTATGTGTCGAAGTGCTCGACCGCCGCCTCGTAGTCGCCGACTTCGAACGCAATCAGTCCTAGTCGCATCAGCGCCGTGCCCGCGTGTGTCGAGCGCGGATACCGCATCACAGTCTCCGCATACCATTTGCTGGCGAGCGCCAGGTCTCCATCCGTCTGAGCCATGTCGGCGAGAAGGTAGGCCGCGAATGCCGAGGAGTTATTCGAGCTGGCGAGGGCGGCCCGCTCGAATACCGGCTTCGATGAGCTGCGCCGGCCGGTACGATACAGAGATCGTGCTCGGAGCAGAAGCATTGACGCGCGCGCGCCATCGCTGAGCTCGGGGCGTTCGATGACTTCGGCCACGGCCCGCAAAACACTGTTGTAATCGCGCGCGGCGAACAGCGCCTCGGCCAGATCGATCTGTAGCACCAGCCAGTCCCGGTCCGGCGCCGCCACCACCGCCTGGGCAAGCAGTACGGCGGCCCGATCGGCGCGGCCGTACCTGAGATCCGAGGCCGCAACTTCCGAGGCCGTCACCAGGCCCGGCTCGAGTCGAAGGAGCGCGTCTCCCACTTCCGGCCCGGAGCGGCGGGAGGAGAGCGCATCCTTGTAGGCGCGGATGGCAGCGGCGGTGTCGCCCTTCGCCTCGAGCGCGGGACCGATGAACTCGCCCGTCAGCATCTGGAACGCCTCTCGGCTGAGGCGGGTCGCACGTCGCAATCCCAACGCTTCGTCCCCGGCTCGGAACGCCGAGAGGACGAACGGGACCCACACGGAGTCTTCCGGTACCGCCGAATCGCCGGCTGCGAGGCGTTCTGCCAGGCGGGCGCCCGTGGCGGGGTCCCCGTCCAGCGATGCTCGCTGCAAAGCGGAGAGGAGAAGCCAGTGACGTAAGCCCGGGTTCTCGTTCGCAGCGGTCTCAAACTGGTACGCCGCCTCTGCGTCACGCTCCGCGGATGAGAGGGCGCGCGCATAGCCGATCCGGGCCACGAGCGATGCCTCCGGCGAGGCGGCGCCAGCGGCTGGCGACCGGACCGCGAAGTAATGCTCGAACGTCTCGAGCGCGGCCTCGACGCTGTCCATCCCGATCAACGCCTGCGCCAGGAGGCGCAGGCCGTCTGCTTCCTCCGCGGTCTCGAGCCATGGCTGCCCGACCAGCAGCCGCCGGGCCGCCGACCAGGATCGGGTCTCCAGCAGCGCCCGGGCCGTTAGAAGCACCGTCTCCGGTTCGACGAAATCGGTCGTGGACAGGTAGCGCGCGAGCTCCCGACTCGCCGCATACGGAAGGCCGTCCGCCATCAGAAGCCTGGCGCTCGATACCTCCGGGGGAGACGCGTTCGCATCGGCGCCGCTTGCTGGTGCTCCACCGGGACCATTCGGTTGCACCTGCACCACAGCCAGGCTCAAGAACACTGCGAGCGCGTTCATGTCTCGATTCCGCTATCCCGCGTCATTCGTTGTCTTCGTCCTCTCGTGTGACTCCATCGGAGATCGGGCGCGATACTCCGAGCGAAGCCGCTTCCTGCCGTGTCCGACGCAGTCTCCGTACCGCCTCGCCGAGTACCTGCCTGGATCCCGAGGTGAGACTGTACGCGCCGTACCCCGTCCCGGCCTCGAAGAACAGCTGCACGGGAAACGGGAGAGACTCCTCGTACGCCCACTCGATCAGAGTGCGCTGGCCCGAGATCCGCGGAGGATGGATCATCTCGCGATCCGGGTCACCCAGCTGAACGAATACACGCCCGCGGTCTGATTGCCAACCCGGGGCGTCTGCCTCGGGAAAACGGTCATTGGCGACCGTCATGCGCGCGAAGTATTCCCGGAGGTACTCGTTGGACTCTGTGGACGGGATCGAATCGGTCGCTCGCCAGAATTGCTCCCACAGGAGTGAGCGTGACAGAGGACCCGCTTCGCTCCAGGCCTGTAGCGTCTCCTCGTCAACCGCGTACGCGAAGTAGGGGAGAGCCTGGTCGAAGCTGGAGAAGACCCATTCATCCGCACCGGCGACGAGGAGGGGAGCCTCCAGAACCTCGCCGCCGGCGACCACGGTCGCGCGCAGAATGACGGGGCCGGGCGGCAACCGCGAGAGAGGAAGATCCGCCAACCCGCTCGCGGGACCGGACTCGCGGAGTTGCCACTCGAGGGTGTCGAGCCACACCACCTCACCATCGATCAACGCTTCGAGAATCACCGGACCCGGGTCGCCCGAGTAGTCCTCCATCACGACCAGGGCGGGCGCTGCCGTATACGCCACCGTCGAGCGTGGGGCGAGGATGAGGGGCGGTGCCTGGTCGTAACGAGACCGCGGCGCCGCCCGGTAGGCTATCAGGGGGCCGGCCAGGGCTCGGGCTTCGG
>JBFILW010000195.1:0-5254 GCA_041612005.1 Gemmatimonadota bacterium | reverse complement strand
GCGGGAGGAGGTTCCGTCGCTGGAGTTCGAGCCCACGACGCTCGATGAGGAAGAGGCGACGCCCCCGCCCCCCGAGGAAGCGGCATCCGAGGAGCCTGACGTGGTCGAGGTGACGCCGGGCATCGTTGGAACGGGGGCCGGAGCCGAAGATCTGACCATCGAGGTCGAGGAACGCTCGTCGGTCGAACTCCGCGAGTCGAAGCCGGGGCTCGACGTCGAGGTCGAAGAGTCGGTGTGGGATGCGGCCGAGATCGGTGATCTCGAGGTGCCGGATCTCGACTTCGGGGTGGATGTGGGAGCCGCTGCCGCGCAGAAGGATGAGAAGGCCGCGGAGGTCACCGCCGACGCCACGCCCGCGGAGCGCATCGAGGATCTCGAGGGCCGCATTGCGGATGATCCCGATGATCCGGCGCTCCACCGAGCCCTGGCGGAAGCTCTCATCGAAGCGGGCGAGCGTGACCGCGGGGTCGGCGAGCTGGACATTGCGCTGCGCTTGATGGAGGGCGAGGAGGAGTGGGAGGATGCTGATGATCTCGTGCGGGAGATCCTCCGACTGGACCCCAACAGCGTGCGGCATCACCAGAAGCGTGTGGAGCTTGCGTTCCATCGCGGCTCCAAATCCGCGCTGACAGAGGCCTACCTGGGGCTCGCCGATGCGCTCCTGCGTAGTGGGGCGGCAGACCGAGCCCGAGCAGTGTATCAGCGGGTGCTGGATCACGATCCGAACAACGAACAGGCCAAGGTTGGCCTGACCACGTTGGCGCCCGTGCCGATCGAGGCGCCCCCACCTCGCGCCGCCGAAGCGCCCGCGGCCCCAGCCGGCGATTTCGTGGACCTCGGGGCGTTGGTCCTCGATGACGAGGAGTTGATGACCCGCGACACGCGGATGCGGATCGAGGACGAGGAACCGACGGGTGATGAGCAGCGCGACTTCGAGGAGATGCTGAGCGAGTTCAAGCGAGGGATCGAAGTGAATCTCGCCGAAGAGGACTGGCAGGCGCACTACGACCTCGGTGTGGCGTTCAAGGAAATGGGTCTGCTGGACGAGGCGATTACCGAGTTCCAGCGTGCGCTGCGCGCGCCCGAAGGCCGGCTCAAGACGGCGGAGGCCCTGGGTCTGTGTTTCTTCGAGAATGGTCAGTTCTCTGTCGCGGCGACGGTACTTCGACGCGCGGTCGACTCGGAGGCTGGCGGCGATGAAGAGAAGATTGGTTGCCTCTACTGGCTGGGTCGGGCCGAAGAAGAGCTGGAGCGGCCGGCCGAAGCGTTGCGGGAGTACCAGCGGGTCTACTCGGTCGACATCAACTTCCAGGACGTGAACAAGCGGGTCAAAGCCCTCGTGAAAGCCGGCCACTAGCCCGTGTCGTCCCAGGAAGTCTCCCGTATTTCGCTCAGTGCGATCCAGTCGTCGGTCAGCGGCGAACTGGAGGCCGTCTACGGTGAGTTGGGGCGCATTGTCCGCAGTGATTTCCCACTCATCGAGGACGTCAATCGCCACTTGCTCCAGATCCGGGGGAAGCTCTTCCGTCCGACGTTGGTGTTGCTGTCGGCGCAGGCCACCGGGAATCTGACCCCGCGCAGCATCACCCTTGGCGCGGTGGTCGAGCTGATCCACCTGGCGACGCTGATCCACGACGACTCGGTGGACCACTCAGTCCTGCGACGCGGTCAGCCCACCGTGAATGCGATGTTCAGTCATCAGATCGCCGTGATTATGGGCGACTACCTGTACTCGCGGTCCATTGTGGAGCTGGTCGGATTGGACGATCTGGAGCCGCTGCGGGTGATGGCGCGGGTGACGAACGAGATGACCGTGGGCGAGATGCGCGAGATCGAGGCGCATGACGTGCTCGACTTCTCGATCGACCAGTACGACGAGCTGATCGATGCCAAAACGGCGTCGCTGATGTCGGGAGCTTGCGAAGTGGGCGTGCTGGGTGGGGATCCGGCGTATCGCGCCCCCCTGCGTCGCTTTGGGCGGGCCCTGGGAATGGCGTTTCAGATCGTCGACGACCTGCTGGACTACACGAGCACTGAGGAGATCACGGGCAAACCCGCCGGGCTCGACCTGCGAGAACACAAGATCACCCTGCCGCTCATCGCCGCGCTTCCGCAGATGGAGCCGGCCGAACGAGACCTGGTGGTCGCCCTGATGGACGATCCGGCACCGACGTTGACCGCCATCGCTGACGTCATCGATGCCGTGGAGCGGCGCGGCGGCATTGCCGCTGCACAGATGCGGGCGCAGGAGTTCGCCTTGTTGGCGGAAGCCGAGCTCGGCGTGATCCCCGCGTCAGCGGTCCGCGACGCCCTCCGGGATTGCATCACGTACGTCGTGCAGAGGAGGAGGTAGCCGTGCCGATCGGTCCCCGGCGTCCGCTGTTCTACGTGTCGGTGCTCACGATGGGCTTCGTGATCGGAGGGTTCTTGTCGGCTCTCCTGGCGCGCTTTCTGCCCGAGAGTCCCGCGAAGGAGTTCATCACGTGGACGGTAGCCCCCTCGGTTGGGCCGGTGCACCTGAACCTGATTATCTTCAGCTTGACGCTCGGGCCGCTCGCGCTCCAGGTCTCGTTGCTCGGGCTGCTCGGCGTCGTGCTGGCGTACCTGCTGGCGCGGTCGCTGTTCTGACGACGTCCGACTCGCGGCGCGTTGAGCGCCGTGGGCGACGGACGCCGCACATTGTATGAAGGTGAGGGCCCCATGCCATTCAATCTTGGAATGACGGAGCTCCTGGTCGTCCTCCTTCTCGTCCTGTTGGTCTTCGGCGCGAAGCGGCTGCCGGAGATCGGCTCGTCCATGGGGAAGGGAATCCGGGAGTTCAAGAAGAGCATCAGGGACGTGCAGGAGAGCATCGACGAGGAACCGCCGCCGGCACGACGTATCGATGCCCAACCGGAGGCGCGCGGGGGCGGGGAACCGAAGAAGCTATCGGAATAGGCGGTGAGGCGGTTGAGCGGGTAGGCGGTTAGCAATGAGAAGGGCGACATCGGTTTTCCGTGTCGCCCTTTCCAGTGAGGTCCCGGCGCGTCGCGAAGGCCTCGTTTGCCGACCCTACCCGCCCAACCGCCTAAAACCCCAGCGGTGACGGGAACGGCTGGTTCTGCTGCTGCTGGCTGAGGCGCTCGATCTCGCGCCGCCGGTCGCTGACCGTCGCCTGGTCGCGCATCGCGGTCAGGATCAGCTGGATGCGAGCCTGACGGGCCTGCTGGATCAACCGCGCGTGCATCTCGTCCTTCTGGGCCGCGAAGGCCGCACTGTCGGCAAACGTCCGGCGGATCGGCTCGACGAAGAAGATCCCGACGTCCGACTCGAAGGGGCCGCGGGCGCGACCGACCGGAGCGCCAAACGCGGCACCGATTGCCTCCGGAACTTGCGACACCGCTGGCGAGGGAGCGAGTCGCGTGAACGGTCCGACCCGCTGCACCCGCACCCGGAACGAGTCCGCCACCTTCGCGAGATCGGCCCCATCACGAATGGCGCCACCGATCCGCTGGGCGAGCGCCCGGGTCTCGGTCCACTGCCGCTCGAGCATCGCCCCCCGCGTGACCTCCTCGCGGATCTCCTGCAGGCGGGGTACCGATGCCGGTCTGAGTGAGTCGAGCCGGAACACGTAGAAGGCCCAGGCCGACTCGATGACCTGCGAGAGCTGGCCCGGCTGCGCCTCGAACGCCCAGAGATGCACGTCGGGAACCACGAACCGGCCGAGCTGCATGCGGTTCCCCTGGTACAGCGGCGGTGCCGCCGCCACCGGCACCCCAAGACCCGCGGCAACGTCATCCAGGGCCTGGGGGTCCTCCGCCTCGGCCGCGAAGAAGTCCAGCGAATCCGCTTGCCGATCCACCTGCGCGAGGTGCTCGCCATGAAGCTCGATGGGCACCAGAATGTGGCGGGCGTGAAGGACCGTGTCGCGCTTCGATTCCAGCCGAATGACGTGGTAGCCGAACTGGGTCAACACCGGCTCGGAGATCTGTCCTGGCCGGAGGGCGAGGGCGGCCGTTTCGAATGCGGGCACGAACGTGCCGAGTGGCACCTCCCCGAGATCGCCGCCCTCAGACCGGGATGCCGAATCCGCGGACTCCCGGGTCGCCACCTCGGCAAAGTCGGCTCCGTCGAGCAATTCCTGGCGGATGCTCTGCGCACGCTCCAGCGCGTGCGCCGAATCGCTTGCGATCGGCCGGCGTGAGACCGCCGCGAAGCTCAGGAACGCTTGCGCCGGTCGCTCGAATTCCGCGCGATTGGCGCGGTAGTATCGCTCGAGGTCAGCCTCGCTGAGCGAAATCGAGGCCTCGGGCACCGCGACCTGGGGCACGAGGGCCACGACATCGGTCACGACACTGTCGTTCCGGTCGCGATAAATGCGCCACAGCTTCGCGTCGGAGACGTACACGTCACTCGTGATGCGGTCGAGGAACTTGTACCGCGGGATCTCCTGACGGTATCGAGCCTCGAGCGCCAGAGCGAAGTTCGGGTCGGCACCGGACCGCAAATACCGCTGGTACTTTGCCAGGTCGAACTGGCCGTCTGTCTGAAACTCGGGCACTTGCTGCAGCTCCGGCAGTGGCGCGTTGAGCAGGGCGTCCCGAACCTCACGATCCGATGCGGAGATGCCACGCCGCCGGTACTCCTGCTCCAGCAAGATCTCTTGAATCAGCTGCTCGACGACCGCATCCTCCAACTCACGCTGCTCTTCGAGCGTGAAACCGGTCGGGATTCCCTGCTGCCGGCGGAGCTCCTGAGCGTTGCGGACGGCGGTGTAGAACGTCTGCAGGTCGATGGACCTCCCGTTGACCCGGACGACCTCGTTGGCCGCGCCACCCGATGTCTGGCCCCCGACGTCCATTCCCACTTCGAAGACCATCCAGCCGACGAAGCTGACGGCCACAATGACCATGATCCACGGCGCGATCCCGCGCATTGTCCGCATCATAAGGCTGAAATCCTGCGTTGAATCGAACGAGTCCCCATCGGGCGCGCGGAGATCCCCAGCGCGCTTCGCGTTTCCACCTTCCCGCTTCCCGTTTCCCGCCGCCCGTTTCCCCTTTCCTGTCCCTCTCCAAGGGGCCTAAGTCTAAGCGTGTCAATGCGGAATCTCAAGCGGCCGGACCCGGATTTCTGTTGACAGTCTTCCCGTGAAAGCACTAACTTGGACCGATTGTTTCGACATTTCCCTTGACGCTGGCGCCATGGCCTATCAAAGCGAGATCGAGAAGCTCGAGTCGCGGTTTCGAGAGAAGCCGGAGCAGTGGTTTGCGGC
>JBFILW010000194.1:0-5265 GCA_041612005.1 Gemmatimonadota bacterium | reverse complement strand
GTTGGTAGAGCGTCAGCTTCCCAAGCTGAAGGTCGCCGGTTCGAGACCGGTCGCCCGCTCTGGTGATTCCACGGCACCGGCTACCGCCGTTGGAAGTCGCCCGGAGGGGCGGTAGCTCAGCTGGCTAGAGCGCTGCGTTCACATCGCAGAAGTCGGGGGTTCGAGTCCCTCCCGCCCCATACTCGACTGTCTTGGCTCGCCGATACTCGCTGCTCGCCGGTGTCTCCACTCCGCGAGCTGGCGCCATGAAAGCCGGTGAGGCTCGCTCCGCGGAGACGCCTGGCGAGAAGAGGTCCCGCGAGTCTGGCAGTCTTCGTGTAGAGGGTGGCTTCCGCGTGAAGCCGTCCGAAGGTGTGCGGGCGTAGCTCAGTTGGTAGAGCGTCAGCTTCCCAAGCTGAAGGTCGCCGGTTCGAGACCGGTCGCCCGCTTCTCTCCAGATCGGTGCCCACGGTCGAGCCCTCGGGTCGAGCCCCCGAACCGTTACAATGTCCACCTTGAAGCCTCCAGCGGGGCTTCGTATTCTGCCCGACCCGAATTCCCAACCACAGACAGGATACACGGCGATTCGCGATCGTCTGGCGATAATCTGCCTCGCGCAGGCACTGACGGCGGCACTGAGCGCCACTGCGGCCTCCGCCCAGCAAGCGCCGGAGTTCGTCGGCGACAAGACGACCGTCGTCGTGTTTCCGCGTGGCGACTACTACCCGCCCCACATTGCCGGGCCGGACCAAAGAGGCAGCGCCGCGACAATCAACTGGATCGCCCGGACCACGGCACCCGTGTCGGGTGACCAGGCATTCGGGCTCAAGCTCGGCGGCCGGTTCGGGATCCTGCGCGTTCAGCGTACCGATCGCCCCGATCTGGGATGGCAGATCGGACTCGATGCCGGGTGGTACGGCCAGTTCGATATCGACCAGAACTGGGACAACCTCGGTTGGGATGGATTTTTCGGCCTCGCTTTCAGCAGCTCGCTGGGTTCGATAGCGGAGCTCGAGGTCGGGGCTTTCCTCATTTCGGGTCACCTTGGCGACGAGTACATCGTTTCCACCGGCCGCGAGCGCCTGGGCTACACCCGGACGGAGTTGAGGGTCGGCCTCGACTGGTCGTTTTCCCACAGGTGGCGTACTTATGGCCAGTTCGCCTACGGCTACGGACGTGACAACCCCGCGCTGCAGAAACCATGGAGAGTGCAGGGGGGCCTGGAGTACGAAGCGAACAACAGTATCTGGGGGAAGCGCTTCGGCTGGTATGCCGCTACCGACGTGAACCTGTCCGAGGAGCGTGACTGGCATCCCGATGTAGCGGTCGCGGTTGGCCTCAACGCCTGGACCGGCGCCCGGCGCTGGCGGCTGGGACTCGAGTATTACGACGGCCGCGTCCCCCTCGGAGAGTTTTTCTTCGAGGACCAGCGTCACGTTTCGTTTGGCCTCTACCTGGACATCAACGCCCGGCGTCCGGAATAGCCTACGACCCGCCGTTCTGAGCGCTGCTGACGTCGATCTTCTTCAACGCTTCGAGCTCCTGCCGCACGCGGCGTAGCTCCGCGATCAGCTCGTCAATTCGCGTCGCTTGCTGCTCGAGGCTGTCCGCAAGTGCCAAGTTGTCGCGGCTAACCGCGACGACTCGTCCTTCGAGGGTGTCGCGGGTCACGCCGGCCGCCGTAAGGTCCTTGGCCTGACGCAGCGCGAGCGAATCCTGCTGCGCGACAAGGTTATCGAGGCGCTTGGTTTCAGTGAGGAGGTTCAGTCCGAGCTCCGCGCGGTAGCGGTCGGGATTCTCGGGATAGCGAGTCAACCACTCGTCCAGCATCGTGATCGCGCGTTCACGATCATAGAAGGAGCTCGCCGGCGTGGCGTACAGCTCGGCCACCTGTAGCGAGGCCTCAGGATCATGATGCAGGGATGAGTCCCGTGCGAATGCGGCGACCGCGGCATCGTACTGTCCAGCCTCCATGAAGGAGTCGAACTGGTTGCTCGTCGCACAAGCAAACCCGGCCGGGGCGACCAGGGCGGCAACGAGCGCAGTGACGGGCCGCCTGTTCACACCGCCTCTGTGGCCATGAGCCCTAAGGCTGCGGGCGCCAGGGTGGCCGGAAGCGCAATGTAAAAGGTGGCGCCGGAGGAATCGTCGGTTGCATCGCCATCGACCCAGACACCGCCGCCGTGCGCATTGACGACCTGTTGCGTGAGGGCGAGCCCGAGGCCCACGCCCTTTCCGGGAACGGCGCGCGCGCTGTTTGCCTGGAAGAAGCGCTCGAAGATCCGTGACTTCAGCTCCTCGGGTACTCCGGGTCCGGAGTCTGCCACCGACACCAATGCGAAGGCATCGCCGTCGGCAGCACGGCGTGACCGGTCCAGTCCGAGCGAGCGCACCAGCGGGTCCGGAAGAGAGGATGGCAGAGCCTCGGAGCACTTGAGCTCGAGGCGAATCTCCGTATCCGCTGGCGAGAACTTGGCCGCATTGTCAAGAAGGTTGTATACGGCCTCCTCGATCCGGTCCGTGTCACAGCTCACCCAAACCGGCTCCTGCGGATACACCGTCACGATGCGGTGGCCGCTGTCGCGCGCCACGGACGCAAACTCGCGCACGACCCGCTTGAGCAACTCGCCGAGGTCGTGATCCTGGTAGTCGTAACGGAATGCGCCCGCGTCTATGCGTGAGAGACTGAGGAGCTTCGAAATCATCGCTGAGAGCCGCCGGCCGCTCGTCAGGTTGAGCGTCAACAAGCGCCGTTGACTGTCGACCAGCGCGCCGGGCAATTCGTCGAGCATGAGCTGGTTGGTCTCCTGCATCGACGCGAGCGGTGTCTTGAGCTCGTGAGAGACGTGCGAGATGAGATCCTTCTTCATTTCGTCCAACTCGCTCAGGCGCTGCGTCATGTAGTTGAATCCCCGGGCGAGTCTCGAGAACTCGTCGCCGCGGGCGGCCGTAACGCGAACGGAGAAGTCTCCATCGGCCACGGCTTCGGTGGCGCGAGTGAGCCCGGCGAGTGGCCGGGTGATCGAGCGGACGATTCGGAATGAGAGAATCATCGCCAGCAGACCCGCGACCCCGAGCGCGAACAAAGAGATACGCTCCGCCGAAGTGGCCGCCTCGGACGTGCTCAGAACCTCGGCCGACATCGCAGCCTGGGTCGCGAGGTTGATCCGCTGCACATCGAAGCGAACCGCCTCGATACCGGCGTTGAAAACCGCCTCGATGGTCGCCGGACCACCGACCTCCGACGCAGCGCCCGGATCGGCGATCAAGGCGGCGACTGCAGCCCAGCTCTCGTCGAGGCCGTCCAGCCCGATCCGTTCGGCGTCGGTGAGCTGAGAGGAGCCGAGCTGATCCAGCGTACGCTCGAACCCATCCACCGCCTCCTGAGCTACTTGCACGTACCGCTCGTCCTGGCTGTAGATGTACTTCCGGAATGCCTCGTCCAGCTGTTCCAGGTATCGGGTCTGGTCCGCGGTGCTGATGGTGAGACGTACCGCGATCGCCGACAGGTTGCGATTGGCCGATACGGCCCGGTTGATCAGAGCGAGGTGGTTGATCAGCAGCGCCGCCAGAATCACGATCAGCAGCGAAAAGCCACCCGCCAGTTTCGTCGCGACTTTCATGCGTTCGTCATGAGAGGCCGTATGACTTCAGCTTGTTCCGGATCGTCTTCGGGTCCAACCCGAGCTGGCGCGCGGCCTCGGCCTTGTTCTGGCCGACGTGCTCGAGCGTCTTCAGAATCAGCTCGCGCTCGGCATCAGCCGCGCTGGTCCCCACCTGAATGATGACTTCCGGCAGCCTGCGGGCTTCCGTCTCCTTCTGAATGTGTGACGGGAGATGCACCTCGTCTACCCATCCCGACCGCGCGAGCACCGCCGCCCGCTCGAGTACGTTCTTGAGCTCGCGGACGTTCCCCGGCCAGCGAAACGACACCAGCGTATCGAGGGCACGCTCGCTCAGCCCGTCCACGCCGGTCCCGTGTCTCTCATTGGCCTCCTGGAGGAACTGGAGAGCCAGCAGCGGGATATCCTCCGATCGCTCCCGCAGCGGCGGCAGCACGATCGTAAAGACGTTGAGCCGATAGTAGAGATCGTCGCGCAGCTGCCCGTCGCTCACCAGCGACCCCGCGTCCCGGTTGGTGGCGGCCAGCATGCGCACATCGATGGCCACTTCGCGGGACCCGCCGAGCCGCCGCGTGCTTCGCTGCTCCAGGATTCGCAGCAGCTTCGGCTGCAGTGACACCGGCATCTCGCCGATCTCGTCCAAGAAGAGAGTCCCTTTGTTCGCCAGCTCGAAGCACCCGGCCCGTGCGCTCGTCGCACCCGTGAACGCCCCTTTCTCGTGGCCGAAGATCTCGCTCTCCATCAGGGTTTCCGGAATGGCGGCGGAGTTCACCGCCACAAAAGGCCCCTTGTTGCGCGCACTGAGCTCGTGGATGGCCCGGGCGACGACCTCCTTCCCGGTTCCACTCTCTCCCACGACCAGGGCCGACGCCTCGCTGGCGGCGACCAGCTCGACCAGCCTGAAGACCTCGCGCATCCGGGCGCTGTCGCCGATGAGCGATCCCGGGCCGGTCCCCGCCTCCAGCTGATCCTGCCACGCCCGTATCCTTCGCCATTGCCGAATCTCATCGCTCAAATGCGTGAGCATCGCGTGCAGGTTCTCGTAGTCGAGCGGCTTGGTGAGAAAGTCACGCGCGCCGCTCTTCATGGCCTCCACGGCCATGTCCACATCCCCGAATGCCGTGATCAGCACGACCGGCCTGCGCCGCTCGCCGCCTTGCAGCGCCCGAAGCAGGTCCAGCCCTGACATGTGGGGCATCACGACGTCGGATATCACCAGGTCCGGGTCGTTCTGTTCAACGACCCGAGCCGCCTGTTGACCGTTTTCCGCCGTACACACGCGGTATCCCCACGATTCGAGTCGCATGGAGAGTACCTCGCGAATCGACGGTTCATCGTCCGCCACCGCCACCAATAGTCCCTTGTCGATCATTCCGACGCTCTCACCCCCGATAATTTGCCCACTTCAAAACTGCGATCCCCGGGATAATCTCCCATCAGACCGTAGCCGCGAACAGGGAAGTATTCCCGAAACAGGCGCATCCCGCAACCCCTAACCGATCTTGACTCGAACCCGTAACCGCCGGTAATGGCGGGCCTTGAGGTAACGAAAACCGCCGTCGGCACACCCGTTGCCCTACACGGGCCAGACCAAGTGATGCGACGCCGGCGTCGGCCAAGCGGATGTGGACCGAGGCAAAGGTGTGGGGGTGCCGGCGCCGGC
>JBFILW010000193.1:0-5279 GCA_041612005.1 Gemmatimonadota bacterium | reverse complement strand
TCGGGGTGGTGATGGGAGCGCTCCGATACATGATCGACAACGCGGCCGAGGTCGGCCAGAGAACGGGCGAGCACCTGTTCATGGTCGTCGTGTCGATCGGTATCGCGGTCGCCATCGGCGTTCCGATCGGCATCATGCTCAGCCGGCGGGACCGATTCCGCGGACCGGTGCTGGGCGTGGTGAACGTGATCCAGACCATCCCGAGTCTGGCGCTGTTCGGACTGCTCATACCTGTACCGCTGGTAGGCGGCGTGGGAGTGCGGACGGCGGTCGTGGCTCTGGTCGCCTACGCGCTGCTGCCCGTCATCCGTAACACGTACGAGGGAATCCGCGGCGTCGAGACGGCGGTCAGCGAGGCGGGTCGCGCGATGGGGATGACGAACCGCCAGCTCCTTCGCGAAGTCGAGTTTCCGCTCGCGCTGGGGGTCATCCTCGGCGGCGTGCGGCTGGCCACTGTGATCGGTATCGGCATCGCGACGATCGCGGCGGCGATCGGGGCCGGAGGCCTCGGCGTCTTCATCTTCCGCGGTCTGTCGATGGTGAACAACGATGTGATACTGGCGGGGGCGATTCCGGCCGCGCTGCTGGCCCTGGCCGCGGACTTCCTGCTCGGACGCTTCGAGCGTCGCATGTCGCGGTGGCGGAACTGAGCGACGGCCGGCTCGGCGCCCTGCTGGCGATCGTTCCGACACTCGTGGTCGCGGCCTGCGCAGAGGGTCCGGGCGCACTTGTCGTCGGGTCCAAGAACTTCAGCGAGCAGGACATCCTGGGCGAGCTGGTCGCCCAGTGGATCGAGCGCACCACCGACATCCCGGTGCAGCGCACCCTCCACCTCGGCGGCACCTTCGTCTGCCACCGGGCGATCACGAACGGCGAGCTGGACGTCTACGTCGAGTACACGGGGACCGCATGGGTCGCCATTCTCGAGCAGCCGGTCGAGGCCGATCCGCGACGCGTATTCGAGGCCACGCGTTCGGCGTACGAGGAGCATTTCGGGCTCACGCTCTCCGCGCCACTCGGGTTCGAGAACACGTTCGCCATCCTGGTCCGTCGCTCGACGGCGGATTCACTCGGCCTGAGGACTCTGTCGGACGCGGCGCCTCACGTAACGAACTGGGTGCCCGGATTCGGGTACGAGTTCACGGAGCGGGAAGACGGGTGGCCCGGACTCGTCGCTGCGTACGGATTCGCGCCGGCCACCGTGCCGAAGTCGATGGAGCTGGGCCTCACCTACCGGGCGCTGGCCGACGGCGCAGTGGACATCATCGCGGGCAACTCGACGGACGGACTGATCGACGCGCTCGATCTCGTGATGCTCGATGACGATCGGCGCTACTTCCCCCCGTACGAGGCCGTGCCTGTGGTTCGCTTAGAGTCGCTCCGACGCTTCCCTGCTCTGGCGGCGACTCTGGAGGGGCTGGCCGGCCGCATCAGCACCGGGGACATGCGAGCGCTTAATCGGGCCGTCGATGTGGAGCGCCGGGACTTCGTGGAGGTCGTTCGTGAATGGGTGGATGAGGCATGTGTAGAACAGGGGAGCGGGTGCATTCGTTAGCCCGACTGCAACCACCTTCGTATGTTTCTTGCACTGAGCGTGGTGCTGTCGACACCGCGGAAGTTCATTGAAGCAGTTTGTTTGCACCACACAATTCCGGCGCGAGGCCGGAGAGGCATAGATCATGAGCGACACAGACGCCACACGGACGAACGGACAGCCCCGGTACGCCACTGAAGCGGAAGCGCGTCAGGTGGCCGAGGCATCGCGCGAAAGTGAGTGGAGCGGTGCCACTTTCGTCCGCGACCTGTTTCTCGGCCGTTTCCGCTCGAGGCTCGCCAGCTGGTATCCGGATCCCGAGCGCCAGATCGACGACAAGGCTCGAGCGTTTATCGACGAGCTGACCGCATACCTGCGTGACGAAGTCGACTCCGATCGGATCGACCGGGAGGGCAAGATCCCGCCCGAGGTGGTCGAGCGGCTGACCGCCATGGGCGCCTTCGGGATGAAGATCCCGACGGAATACGGCGGGCTCGGCTTCAACCAGACCACGTACAGCCGGATCATGTCCATCCTCGGCAGCACGGACGGCAACCTGGTGGCGCTTCTCTCAGCCCATCAGTCGATCGGCGTTCCGCAACCGCTCAACATGTTCGGCACCGAGGAGCAGAAGAGGAAGTACCTGCCGCGACTCGCGAATGGAGCGGCGTCGGCTTTCGCGCTCACGGAGTCGGATGTGGGGTCTGACCCGGCCGCGCTCAGCACGAGCGCCGTGCCGACGGCCGACGGCGAGGCGTACATCCTCAATGGCGAGAAGCTGTGGGCCACCAACGGGACGATCGCCGAGCTGCTGGTCGTCATGGCCCGCAACCCGGAGACAAAGAAGATCTCGGCTTTCATCGTCGAGATCGATTGGCCGGGGGTCGAGGTGGTCACCCGCTGCCACTTCATGGGACTCCGGGCGCTCGAGAACGGCGTGGTCCGTTTCACTGATGTGCGGGTGCCGAAGGAGAATCTGTTGTGGGGCGAGGGGCGCGGCCTGAAGCTGGCGCTTATCACGCTCAACACCGGCCGTCTCACGATTCCGGCTGCCGCGGCCGGAACCGCCAAGGTGTGCCTGAGGATCTGCCGCGAGTGGGCCTCGGAGCGCGTCCAGTGGGGCGCGCCGGTCGGCAAGCACGAGGCGGTAGCGCAGATGCTGTCCGACATGGCGGCCCACGCGTTCGCACTCGAAGCGGTTGGGGAGCTCACGGCGCTCATGGCGGACGACCACGGGTTCGACATCCGGCTCGAGGCGGCCATGGCCAAGCTCGTCAACACGGAGATCGGCTGGGACCTGGTCGATGACGCGATTCAGATTCGCGGAGGGCGCGGGTACGAGACGGCTGACTCGCTGCGCAGTCGCGGCGAGCCGCCGATCGCGCTCGAACGAATGCTGCGCGACTTCCGGATCAATCGGATTTTTGAGGGCTCGAGCGAGATCATGCGGCTGTTCATCGCGCGCGAGGCGGTCGACTGGCACTTGAAGCTGGCCGGTGATCTGGTGGAGGGAAATCTGAGCCTGGGCGGAAAACTGGCCAAGCTCCCGAAGGTGGCGCTCACGTACGCGCTCTGGTATCCGTCGCGCTGGCTCGGTTGGAGCTGGTGGCCCCGCTTCGCTTCCTACGGCACGCTGGCCCCGCACATGCGGTTCATCGATCGGAACTCCCGCAAGCTGGCCCGCGGGTTGTTCCACAAGATGATCCGCTACGGGCCCAAGCTTCCCAAGAAGCAGGCCGTTCTGTTCCGCGCCGTGGACATCGGGGCGGAGCTCTTCGCCATGACGGCGGCGATCGGCAGGGCTCAGATGCTGAAGAAGAAAGGCGCGCCGGAAGCCGACGAGGCAATCCGCCTCGCTGACCTTTACTGCCGCATGTCGCGGAGGAATGTGAAGCAGCTGTTTCGGGGTCTCCGATCCAACGACGACGTCCGCAAATACGACACGGCGCGACGTGTGCTCGACGGCGAGCTCGAGTGGCTGGAGCAGGGCATCGTCTATCAGCCCGCCGACTGGGTGCCGGAGACGCCCGAGCCGGCGATCGACGAGCCAGCAGCGGTGGGTACGCCTTAACGCAGGCCGCAGGCACGACGACCGACCGCGGGACGCGGGCTCGGTCGATTAGTGAATCGAGAGGCCGTCGGGCGTCACCCGGCGGCTTTTCGCTTTCCGGCTATCTGTCGTGCTGAGGGCGCGACGCCGGGGCGATCGAGATCAGGGGTGAGGGATGGGCTACAGGATCCTGGCCGACACCGTCATGCTGGTCCACTTCGCCTTCGTTGCCTTCGTGGTCTTCGGCGGCTTGCTGGTCCTCAAGTGGCGCAAAGTGGCGTGGCTGCACGTGCCGCTGCTCCTCTACGGCGCGACGTTGGAGCTCGTGGGCTGGGTCTGTCCGCTGACGCCCTTGGAGCAGGATTTGCGGCGCGCGGCAGGGGGCGCCGGCTACGAGGGCGGCTTCATCGACCACTACATCCGCGGCGTCCTCTACCCCGCCAACTGGGGCGACATCCACGTGTGGCTGGGCGTGCTGCTGATCTTAGGAAACGCGGCGATCTACGCGTGGGCGTTCCGGCGGCGCGCGAATCCCTAGCCTCAAAACAACACTTGTAAGCCCCTCCTACACTTGTCGGCCCTATTCGCTTTCGCCTGATATCGCGTAGGCACCTATATTTGTAACAGCTTGTCCCCCGCGGCGAGAGGCACATGTCCGACCCGCTGGAACGCCTGACGTCAGCCTTGAGCGACCGGTACGCGATCGAGCACGAGATCGGACGCGGCGGTATGGCCGTCGTCTATCTCGCCGAAGAGCTCAAGCACGGAAGGGAAGTCGCGATCAAGGTCCTCGGCTCCGAGCTATCCGCGGCGGTCGGCGCCGAGCGATTTCAAAGAGAGATCGAGATCGCGGCGCAGCTCAACCACCCCAACATCCTTACACTGATCGATTCCGGCGAAGCCGGAGACCTCCTGTTCTACGTGATGCCGTACGTGGATGGCGAGTCGCTTCGCGATCGCCTCACTGAAGGCCCTCTGCCTATCGCAGACGCTGTGCGGATTGCCAGCCAGGTGGGAGCGGCGCTCGGATACGCGCATCGCCTCGGAATTGTGCACCGGGACATCAAGCCCGAGAACGTCCTGTTCCACGGCGACCAGGCTGTCATCACGGACTTCGGCATCGCCCGTGCGGTCACCGAAGCGGGCGGCGAGAGGCTCACCAAAACGGGAATCGCTATTGGCACACCGTCGTACATGAGTCCGGAACAAGGATCGGGTACGGAGGCCGTCGACCAGCGAAGCGATATCTATTCTCTCGGATGCATGCTGTACGAGATGCTGACCGGAGAGCCTCCATACACGGGCCGTACCGCCCAGGCAATCCTGGCCCGCAAGATGATCGAGCCCCTCTCAAGTATCCGCACGGTACGAGAGACCGTGTCGATTGGACTGGAGAAAGCGGTCACCAGATCGCTCGCGAAACTGCCCGCGGATCGGTTCGCCACGGCGGACCAGTTCATCGAGGCTCTGGAGCAAGCGGGTACCGACGAGAGTCCGGTCCTCACCGCTAGCGGTTCTCCGTGGACTTCGCGTCGACGACTGACGGGAGTGAGCTTGGCGGCGATCGCACTCATGGCTGCTGCATGGTGGACGTGGGGCGGAGCCACCGGGTCAGCCACATTGCAGCGACTCGTGGTGATGCCGTTCGACAACCTGACGGCCGATTCCATCCATCAGCCTGCCCTCGCGGGGTTG
>JBFILW010000192.1:0-5339 GCA_041612005.1 Gemmatimonadota bacterium | reverse complement strand
GGTCGCGATCGCGCTGCTAAGTTCAGCGGCGGTGGTCATACCGGATGGCATCGAGATCGCCGCCGACGCGCGGGTCGGTGAAAGGGAAAGGGGTCGGATCGCCGTCAGCGGCGCGCCACACCTCATCCCCCGGAGGAAGGGGTTTCGGTGGCGCGGTGCCTGAGCAGCTCTGTCGGAATGTGATACCGGTAGTGGACGCCGTCTCCGACGAGCTCCACCCAGGTTCGCGACGCGTCCCAACGCAGGCTGTGCACTTTCGCTTCCATGCCGTGCAGCGGCATCGAGGCCGCGATAAGTCCATCTTTTCGCAAGCTGAGGCCGGTATCGACGTCCGGCGGCCGCGAGGTGAAGGAAATTCCGCTCTCGTCATGCTCGATGTCGCCCAAGCCGCCGAACAGGTCATGGAAGACATTCACCACCGCCTCCCAATCCGAGAGTGCTAGCTCCCGTTGGGTCCTGGCCTCGGTCTGTCGAGGCGGCAACTCAGACATCAGGAACCCACCGTGATGACAGGTTCACGTCGCCGCGTCACCCGCTTAACCGCCGCCGTGCATCCGGTCGCGTTCATGGCCGGCTACAGCACGGACTCGACCGCCGTGCGCATGGTGGACGACATCGGTTTGACGGCGCTGTCGAATCGCCGCACCACCTTACCGTCTCGGTCGACGAGGTATTTGGTGAAGTTCCAGCGGGGCGGGCCGGCACTTCGAGCCAGCTCGGCGAAGACCGGGTGCGCATCCGCACCGCGTACCTTCTGTTGGGAAAGCATGGTGAAGGTGACGCCGTAGTTGACGAAGCACACGCGCGCCGCCTCACTCTCGTCGGCCGCGGCCTGCCTGAAGTCGTCGGAGGGCACGCCCAGCACCGCGAGACCTGCATCCTTGTACTGTTGGTACAACGCTTCCAGCCCCTCGAACTGAGGGGTAAAGCCGCAGTGGCTGGCGGTATTGACGATGAGCAGGGGCTTGCCGGCGAACTCGTCACACAGGTTGATGCGCTCCTCCGAGCGTAGCTTGCGCACCTCGTGATCGAGTAGGCCGGAGCAGGGCGCTTCGTCCGCTTGAAGGGGTCCGAATGCCAGTGCAAGAAGAAGTCCGCCGATTGCGAGACCCATGATTGGCTCCTAGTGGATTTTTCGATCAACGGAGGGTACGCGGGACATTGTGAAGCCGGCGTGAAGCCGAGATCGCTGACCGCCGACGGTCTTCGTCCACATGCGTGGCGTGACCCCTCCGGAACCAGGCGGATGTTAACATGCGCAACTCCCGGCGACCGCAGAGGCGGCGGAGCCAGCGCTACCGAGATCCGAGAGTACGCCGAGCCGCATTGAGGCACGCCTGGGCGATGCCGAGGGCGATCCGCCGCAGAGCGCTCCGTCAATCGGTCGGGGACGGGGCCATTCGGCATCCGCGCCGCGCGCGTGAAGTGCGCTCCGCGCGGCGCGCGGTGAGCGGAGACACCGGCGGTACCGACAGCCACCGCGCGAGGGCCGCAGCCCGGCGCCTCTGGTTTCCCGGATTGTCGCCCGCAATCGATCGGATAACCACGATGAACATCGACGAGCCGCTGTTTGACGAGCACGACGATACGGAGCCGGAACGCGGCTCGCGGCTCGCGGTACGAGAGCGAGTGCGGCGCCTGGTCAACGCCCAACCGTACGCGGTGCTCTGCATGCAGGGCCAGGGACAGCCCTACGGCGCCCTGGTGGCGTTCGCGTTCTCATCAGACCTCCGAACCGCGGTGTTCGCCACCCCGATCGCAACCCGCAAGTACCGGCTGCTGAGCGAGTGTGCCCAGGTCGCGCTGGTCATCGACAATCGCCCCGGCAAGCGCGAGGAGCTGATGGAGATAGAGGCGGTGACCGCAACCGGTCGTGCCAGTCTGATGGGGCCGGGCTCCTCGTTCGACCAATGGTCCAGCCTGCTGGTCTCCAGGCACGCCTATCTGAGGGCATTCGTGCGGGCCAGCTCGTGTGCGTTGTTTCGCATCGACATCGTGCGCTACCTGCACGTGGTGCGGTTCCAAGAGGTCTCCCAATGGATTCCGGACGCCCGCTGCTGATCCCGCTCGACGGACTCCGTCGATGCGATGAGCGGATCGTCGGCGGCAAGGCGGCGAGGATCGCCGAGCTCGCGCAGGCGGGAGTCAGGGTGCCACGGGGATTCTGCCTGACGACGTGGGCCTACGAAGCGTTCGTCAAGGACGCCGATATCATCCCGGCCATTCGCATGGAGCTTGGGCGCAAGTCGATGGACGACATGCGGTGGGAAGAGATCTGGGACGCGGCTCTCCGCATCCGAGCCATGTTTCTTGCGCATCCGTTGCCGGGCTCGATGCGCAATGCGTTGGCGGCGGGCTTGGGCACGCTCGAGGCTACACGGCCGATGGCGGTGCGATCGTCGGCGAGCGGCGAGGACTCGGCCGGGAGCAGCTTCGCGGGACTGCATGAGTCGGTCATCGGCGCGCAAGGCGAGAGCGCGGTGGAGCACGCGGTACGGCTGGTTTGGGCGTCGCTGTGGTCAGACGCCGCCCTCCTCTATCGAAAGGAGCTCCGGCTCGATCCGGCCAGAAGCCGCATGGCGGTGCTCGTTCAAGAGGTGGTCGACTCCGACCGGTCAGGCGTTGGCTTCGCCTCCGATCCGCGCGATGCACGCAAGCAACAGGCCATCATCGAGGCGGTACCAGGCCCGTGCAGCCTGCTCGTCGACGGGCTGGTCGATCCGGATCGATGGGAGCTCGACCGTTTGACGCGCGCGGTGATCTCGTGGCAGGCCGGGGAGCGCGGCGGCGACGACGATGCTCCGCTGCTGGAGCCTCGAGACCTCGAGACGATCCTCGACACCCTGTTGTCGACCGAGCACCTCTTCGGCTGGACGCCGGACCTGGAATGGACGGGGCGATCTGAGTCATTCACCGTCTTGCAGGCTCGACCGATCACGACGGCAGCGGTCAACGACGGGGACGAGCGTCCCTGGTACTTGACCCTCCGGCCCGGGGATGCGCGCCTGCAGGCGCTTCGCCGACGCGTCGCAGAAGAGCTCATCCCGGAGCTCGAGGCACAAGGTCAGGCCCTCGCCGACGAACCCCTTGATGTCCTCGACGACCGGCAGCTGGCTCGCGCCATTGACCAACGCCGTCAAATCGTCGCGAAATGGAAGAAGATCTACTGGGACGAGTTCATCCCGTTCGCTCACGGGGTTCGCCGGCTTGCCACGTATTACAACGACGCCGTGCAACCCGAGGACCCCTACGAGTTCGTCGGCCTGCTGCGTGATCAGCCGCTGCTGGCCGGGCAGCGAAACCAGGCGATCGGCGAGCTGGCGCAGCAGCTGGCATCGAACAACGCCACTCGCGCGGCGGTAGAACGGCTTCTCGAGAAGCACGCAGGCCGGGTGCGGTGGCCGGCGTTCCGGGCCGAGCTCATGCATCGGGCGGAAGGGGCCGATGATTTCGTCGCCAACGTCGAAGATCTCCGCGACCGCTTTCTCGACATCACCTACGACGGCGCGCGCCTGAGCGATGAGCCGGAGCCGTTGCTGCGAATCCTGCTCGAGTTGTCAACGGCTTGCGACGATTCGAAGCGTGCTTCCCGGGCGCCGGCTCACCCGGCCGCAACCCTGGAGGCACGACTGCTGGAAGCGGTGGGCCCGGAAAGACACCGGGAAGCTCTCGAGATCGTGGAAACCGGGCGCGTCAGCTGGAAGCTTCGCGACGATGACAATCTGCTGGTTGCCCGTCTGCAGAGTCAGCTGCTGCGGGCCCTCGGTGTAGCGTCCGAGCGCCTCCGAGCCCTTGGTCGATTGACCGGCGAGGACAACGTCGACGACTCACACGCGGAGCGATTGATGCGGGCCTTGCGCGACCCGCTTGACCAACCGATCGTGATTGAGGCAGGCGAAAAGCCGCAGGATCCTCCGGCGCAAGATGCGACGCCGAGTGAGACGCCACGGCAACTCATAGGACAGCCGGCCTCACCCGGCGTGGCAACCGGAGCGGTTCGCTGCATAGCGGGTCGCGCCGGGCTCGGAGAGTTCCGGCGCGGAGAGGTGCTCGTCTGCGATGCGATTCAGCCGACGATGACGCATCTCGTCCCGCTCGCAGGCGCCATCGTGGAGCGGCGCGGCGGCATGCTGATCCACGGCGCCATCATCGCCCGTGAGCTCGGCATACCGTGCGTGAACGGAGTTCGACAAGCGGCTTCGCTTCTGCGCGACGGCGACCTCATAACGGTAGACGGCAGTCTTGGAATCGTGACCGTCGGCGCCGCCGATTTCGCACTGGAGCTGCAACTCGAGAACAACTGAGTCAACCCTCTGCGTGGCTGCGCGCCGATCACCCGGATCGCGGCGTCGGGCAGCTGACATTTTCGGAATTCTCTCCACCCGGTCGAGAATGAGATCCGCCCGGGATTCAGCCACCGGACCGATGCCAGCGGTATCGACAGGAACCGGCTCGGACGGGACGGACGACGCGGGCGAAGCGCCCCTGCCGCAATGCGAATATCGAGCCCGCCGCCGGCGCAACGCCGGTTCACATGGATGGGGCAACCCGCGAAGAGTCCCGCGAACCCTGACGAAGATCATGTAGATAACGTCTAGACAACAGCGGCTGGATCGATCCTTTCCCTGCTCCGCCGTGAGAGGCTAGATACTCCGGATATTTACCGGCAAGAAATCGATCGATAATCTTCACGGCGTCTTCACATCGATTGTTGCAAGCTCCCGGCCGTCGAGATGCTGTCAACGTTCAAACGACGTATATCTCGACAAAAACTTTGCCACCCACCTTCATCCAGGAGATAAAGACGATGACCAAGATGCTCAAGACGACGCTCCTCTCAGCCTTCGCCGGACTCGTTCTCGCGGGCGCGGCCCAGGCCGGGAACTACGCCATGAAGAAGGATATCGTCGACACCGCGGTGTCCGCAGGCTCCTTCAATACCCTCGTGACCGCGGTCAAGGCGGCCGGCCTGGTAGATACCCTCAAGGGTGAGGGGCCCTTTACCGTGTTTGCGCCGACCGACGAGGCGTTCGCGAAGCTGCCGGCCGGCACCGTCGAGGCGCTGCTCGAGCCGACCAACCGTGACCAGCTCGTGGCCATCCTGACCTATCACGTCGTGCCCGGCCGCATCATGGCCAGCGACATCGCGGGTCAAGAGACCAGCGTCAAGACGGTTCAGGGACAGAGCATCGCGGTCAACGCGATGGACGGCGTGTGGGTCGATGCCGCCAACGTGATCGGCGCTGATGTCGAGGCGTCCAACGGAGTCATTCATGTGATCGATTCGGTCATCATGCCGAAGAGCTGATCCGGCGTGGGCCGCGGTCGGCGCACACAGC
>JBFILW010000191.1:0-5385 GCA_041612005.1 Gemmatimonadota bacterium | reverse complement strand
CTTCGTGTCGGGCGATGCCAACGACGGCCAAACTTACCAGCGGTTGGCAGCCGCGGTCGACGGCGAGCCGGCGCATCGCCTGTTTTATTTGGCGACACCGCCGCAGCTGTTTGCCGACATCGTGCGCGGCCTCAACGCCAAAAAGCTCATTCACCATGACCACGCGCCGTGGAGCCGGGTGGTGGTGGAAAAACCCTTCGGCCGTGACCTCGAATCGGCGCGAGCACTCAACCAAGCTCTGCTCGAATCTCTCGACGAGCGTCAGATCTTTCGCATCGACCACTTCCTCGGCAAAGAGACCGTGCAGAACATGCTGGTGGTCCGATTCGCCAATCCCAGCTTCGAACCGATCTGGAATAGCCACTTCATCGACCACGTGCAGATCACGGCGGCCGAATCGATCGGCATCAAGAACCGCGGCGCCTTTTACGAGCAGACGGGCATCGTGCGGGACATGATCCAGAACCACCTCCTGCAGCTGCTGTGCATGGTGGCGATCGAGCCGCCGGTCCGGTACAGCGGGACCTCGTTGCGCGATGAGACCGTGAAGGTCCTGCGCTCGATTCGCCCGATCTCTTTAGCCGACTGCGTGCTGGGGCAGTACGACGGCGGCACGGTGAACGGAGAGCAGGTCCGAGCCTACCGGGACGAAAATCAGGTAGCGCCCGACTCGGTTACCCCGACGTTTGCGGCACTGCGGCTGAGGATCGACAACTGGCGCTGGGCCGGCGTCCCCTTCTACATCCGGACCGGCAAGCGGCTGCCGGAAAAGCTGACCGAAGTGGCGGTCCACTTCAAGCCCACGCCGCACATGATGTTTTCACCGGACAGCGGTCGACCTCTTCACACGAACTGGCTCGTGTTTCGGCTCCAGCCTGAAGAGGGTGTTCTCAACACGTTCGTCGCCAAGCAGCCTGGTCCCGAGATCTGCCTCACTCCGGTCACCTCGACATTTCTGTACGCCGATGCCTTCGGAGTGGAGGAGCCGCCGCGCGCATACGCGTGGCTGCTTCACGACGTGATGCAGGGCGACCAGACGCTGTTCGCTCGGGCCGATTGGATCGACGAGGCATGGAAGATCGTCGACCCGGCGATCGAGGAGTGGCAGGGCAAGCCGCCCGAGGACCTGCCCAACTACAGTCCAGGGAGTTGGGGCCCAACGGCGTCAGAGGCACTGATCCGAAGCGACGGGCGCAACTGGCGCACGTTCTGAGCATGCCGAAAGCGCTGCACATCCTGCCGCCCGATGACTTCGTACGTGTGGCCGCCGATGTCCTCGAGGGAGAGATGCTCGCCGCGTTCGAGGACGCTCGCCACAGGAGCCGCTTCAGTTCCAGCCCCGATATCACCGTATGTCTGGCGGGGGGCTCCACCCCACGTCCCGTGTACGAGGCGCTGGTCGCGAACGCTCACCCGCTTTTCCCCTGGGGAAGGCTGCACCTGTGGCTCGGAGATGAGCGCTGGGTCAACGCCCACGACCCCGAGTCCAACGATCGGATGGTGCGGGAGTCCATCATGCGCACGGCCGGAATGGACAACCGGTCGCTCCGCAGTATCGACACGTCGCGCGATAGCCCGGACGCGGCCGCCACTCTGTACGAGCACACGCTTCCCGCCCGCGCGGAATTCGACCTGATGGTGCTCGGAGTGGGTGCCGATTGCCACACGGCGTCGATTTTCCCGCACTCGCCGGCGGCTGCCGAGCGTGAGCGGAAAGTGGTTCCGGCGATCTCGCCGGTGGAGCCGGTTCACCGGGTCACCATCACTCTACCCGTTATCGCCAGCGCCCGCCGGCTGGTAACGCTGGTATGCGGCGCGCACAAGGCGGCGGCCGTCGCGGCCGCGATCGAAGGGGATGTTTCGTACGAAGAGTGTCCGGCGCGCGTCGCGCGCGACGGCATCTGGGTACTGGATACGGGCGCGGCCTCGGCCCTGGCGAGCGGCTCCTAGGCGGAGAAAGCCTGCTTCACGCGCTCCCAGAAGCCCGGCTCTTTGCGATTGGGAGCGGGCGGTGACTCCTCGACGTCCGCGAGGTCCTCGATTTTCTGCCGCTGCTCTCGGCTCAGGTGGGTCGGCGTCCACACGAGCACCCGCACGAGCTGATCGCCTCTCCCTGACCTGCGCAGCCGCGGCATCCCCTTGCCCCGGAGACGAAGGACCTGTCCGCTCTGTACGCCGGCCGGGATATCCAGCGGTTCGGTTTCGCCTGTTACGGTCGGAACATCGACCTCGGCCCCGAGCGCCGCCTGGCTGAATGTTATGGCCAGATTGTAAACGAGGTCGTCCTCGACACGCTCGAAGTTCTCGTCCTCCGCGACTTCGACGGCGACCAACAGATCGCCGCGCGGCCCGCCGCGCATGCCGGCATTGCCCCGCGCCGAGAGCCGCAGATAGTCGTTGCCGGAGATGCCGGCGGGAATCTCGATCTTGATCGTCTTCTCGACCCGCACCCGCGTGGCGCCCTCGCACTTCGTGCACGGATGCTCGACCGTCTCGCCGCTCCCCCTGCAGGTCGGACACGGCTGCACGCTCATGAACTGACCCAGCATCGACCGTTGCACATGGCGCACCTCGCCACTGCCGCCACAGCTCGCACAGCGAATGGGCCGCGTGCCGGGCTCGCTCCCCGCTCCCTCGCATCGATCGCAGGTGTCGAGCAGCTTCACCTTGAGCGTGCGCTCGACTCCGATTGCGGCATCGGCCAGCGACACCTCCAGTTTCAGCTTCAGATCGCCGCCTCGGCGGGGGCCCCGCGCGCTCCTGCCGCCTCTTCCGAAGACGTCGCCGAAGCCCCCCATGCCGCCGAACTCGCGCATGAATACCTCGAACGCATCCGCGAAATCGAAGCCGCCGAAGCCCTGGAACCCGCCGGCTCCAGCCCCGCGTCTGAGGCCTGCCTCACCTTGCGTGTCGTAGATGCGCCGCATCTCCGGGTCGCGGAGCACCTCGTAGGCGCGGGTCACCTCCTTGAAGCGATCCTCGGCATCGGGAGCGTCACTGCGGTCGGGATGGTGTTTCATCGCGACTTTGCGGTAAGCCTTCTTGATCTCGTCGGCGCCGGCATCGCGCGGCACGCCGAGCAACGAGTAGAAGTCTTGGGCCATCTAGGAGCCTGTCCGGGCCAGGTTGGAGACGAGCGATGATGTGCAGTCGACGACAGCAATCACCTTCTCGTACGGCATCCGCGTCGGTCCGATCACACCCACGACTCCTTGCAGCGTCCCGACCGAGTAGTTCCCGGTCACGATCGTCAGATCTGCGAACTCCGGGGCACCGTGCTCGGTTCCGATCGTGATTTGCGGACCACCGGAAACATCCCTTTCGCCCAGAACGGCAGCGAGCACTTCGCGACGCTCGGTGAGCTCGATCAGTGATCGCAGTCGTTCACTCGTCGTGAACTCCGGCTGCTCCGCCAACACGGCCGCGCTGCCGAGATGGATGTCATCGCCGCTCAACGCCCATTCGAAGATGTCGGGACCCGACTCTACGAAGATGTTGACCAGGAGCTCTGCCGCCTCGGTATCCAGCGGCAGATCCCTCAGCCTCTGTGGCAGGGTGCCCTGGATTTCCTCCAGAGAGCAACCGGCCAACCGCTCGTTGAGTGCACTGGCGACCGATGTCAGTGTCTCACGTGGCAGCGCGGTCGGCAGATCCACGTACACGGTACGGATGACGCCCGACTCGAGTGACAGGACCAGCAGCGCCTTCTCGCTGCTCACCGGCACGATCTCCAACTTTTGGAGGAGTGCCGCCGCAAGAGCCGGGGCCACGGCCAGTCCGAGCTCGCCCGTGATCAGCCCCAGCACCTGCGCCGCGCGCTGCATCAGCTCCTCGATCGCTGATACATCGCTCCCGGCGAGCTGGGTACGAATTCTGGAACGCTGCTTGGCGGTCAGCCGCGGGCGGGCCATCAGGGTATCGACGTAATACCGGTATGCAAGGTCCGTCGGCATTCGACCGGCCGAGGTATGCGGGTGACCGAGATAACCCTTCACCTCGAGGTCCGCCATCGTGTTGCGGACCGTGGCGGGCGAGACGCCGAGTTCGTAACGGCTCGCGATGCGTCGCGAACCAGCCGGCTTGGCCGTCGATATATACGACTCGACCACGGCCAGCAGCACGCTGGCCTCCCGGTCGGTCAGATTCGGGGCGAGGGCCCCTCCGCTCATGTCGCCGCTCTCCTTTGCTCCGTCTCCACTTTGTCAGCCAGCTCCAGAGCCAGCTTGTCCAACAGCAGCCAGCCGGCCGGAGTGAGCCGCCAACGGGCCCCATCTTGCTCCATCCACTTCGCGCCTGTCCAGTCCTCCAACAGCCGTCTGCGCGTATCCTCGCTCAGCATATCCAGTTCCGTGCCAGCAATTCCACGCCGAGTGCGGAGCCCCAGCCACAGCCGCTCCAGAGCCGCCTGCTCCGGCGTCGCCTTCTCCCGTCCGGCCCGCAGCGACGAGCCAGCTTCTGCCGCTTTCCGATAGGCGTCCCAACGGTGGACGTTCCAGATTCTGTGAGGTGGCAGGAAGCTGTGGGCCGAAGGACCGATCCCAACGTACCCGGAGCCATCCCAGTAGTGCCAGTTGTGGAGCGACTCGTGATTGGACTGTGCGAAGTTGGAAACCTCATACTGCCCGAAGCCAACTCCCGTGAGCAACTCGGATGCCAGCAAGTACTCGACCGCATAGCTATTTTCGTCGCAGGGGAAGCGACGGCCGAGTTCCACCCATTTTCCGAGCGCGGTGCGAGCTTCGACCGCTAGTCCGTACGCGCTGACGTGCGTGGCGCCCAACTCGACGGCCCGCTCCACCTCCAGCGGCCAGTCGCGGCTGATATCGGGCGGCAGCCCGAACATGAGGTCGATGCTCACATCGGTAAAGCCGGCCGCCCGGGCCCGCTTGACCGAGGCGGCCGCCTCCGCCGAGTCGTGCTGGCGACCCAGCCACTCGAGAGCGCCGTCGTGAAACGACTGAACACCAATGCTGATTCGATTTACTCCGGTCGCGAGCCACGCGTCGCAGACTGCCCCGGTCAGTGACCGGGGGTTGGCCTCGGCGGTCCATTCGATTCTGTCCGGATCCCAGCGGAACCACTCGTGGAGGAGGTTGCCGAGCTCACGCATCCCCGTGGCGCCGAGCAAGGACGGCGTACCGCCGCCGACATAGATCGTTTCCAGCTTCGGGCCGCGTGCCCAGCCCGCGTCAGAGAACCACTCGGTCAGGTCCCGCCCGAGGGCGTCGAGCCATGCGACGATGGGCGGCTCCGCCGAGCGTACGAGCGAGAAATCGCAGTAGTGACAGCGCTGGCGACAGAATGGAACGTGAACATACAGGCTGCGTGGCGGAGCGAGCCACCTGACGCCCGTTGGTCCTTTCATGCCCCGGGCGTGGGGGGGGG